>JAFDVY010000013.1 GCA_018268785.1 Acidobacteriota bacterium
AGTTTATGAAATCAATCGCAATTTCCGGAACGAAGGAATTTCCACTCAACACAATCCGGAATTCACGATGCTTGAGTTTTACGAAGCGTACAGCAATTACAAGGACCTGATGGACTTAAATGATGTGCTGTTTGCCCGGCTGGCCAAAGCGATTACAGGTTCCACGATTGTGAAGTACGGAGAAGTAGAGCTCGACTTTGGCAAAATGCAGCGGCTGACCATGCGCGAAGCGATCGTGAAGTATTGGCCGAAAGGCGCAGGGGCTGCGCCGACACTGGCGGAACTCGCGGCGCAGGGCGGCCCGAAGGAAGCGACAACTCGTTACAACGCCTGGGCAAAAACGAGCGGAGCGGCCTACGCCGCGAGCAAGGGCCAATTGAGCGACGGAGAATGGACCGGACTGCTCTTTGAGACGATGGCCGAGGACAAGCTCGTACAGCCGACGATTCTCTACGATTTTCCGACGGACATTTCGCCGCTTTCGAAACAGAAGCCGGATGATCCATCGCTTACGGAGCGATTTGAGATTTATGCGGCGGGAATGGAAATTGCCAACGGATTTTCCGAATTAAACGATCCGGCCGAGCAAGAACGCCGCTTCCTGGCGCAGATTGCGCAGGGTGGCGATGAAGTACCGAAGCAACTTGATATGGATTACATCCGCGCGCTCGCACATGGGTTGCCGCCAACGGCCGGCGAAGGCATTGGAATCGACCGTCTCACAATGCTGCTTACGAATACGCAGTCGATTCGCGACGTGATTCTGTTTCCGCTGCTGCGGCCTGTTACGAATGAGCAGGAAAGAGCGGTAACCGAGGGCCACGGCGCATAATGCCGATTGAACGAGCGCTGCGCGCAAGATAAAGTCCACAAACAATGTCCATAGAATGGTTTGTCGCAAAGCGTTACTTGAGGTCGCCAAATCGACCGGCCGTGCTGCGGCTGGTAACCGCGTTCAGTGTGCTTGGCGTGGCAGCCGGCGTTTGTACCCTGGTGATTGCGCTTGCGATGAACACCGGGTTTCGCGAGACGCTCCAGGAACATTTGTTGAGCGTGACTTCTCATGTCTCCCTCACGCGACCCGGGGCTTCGGGAATCCACGATTACCAGGCGCTGGCAAAAAAGCTGTCCGCGATACCTGGCGTGCGCAGCGCCACACCCGCCGTGTACCAAACTGTTCTGATGAGTTTTGGCGGGCAGGCGCGTGGGATTGTGACGAAAGGAATTGAGGCAAGCAGCGAAGCGAAAAATGACGAAGCGCTGGGAAAGCTGGCGGCAGGCAAGCTCGATTTTTCTCCGGATGAAGATGGAACGGAAGGAATTGTCATTGGCAAGCAGTTGGCCAGCGATTGGAAAATGGGGCCTGGAGATTACGTCACACTGACTAGTCCACAAGGACGGTTGACCCCTTTCGGATTACTGCCGCGAACGCGGCGATTTCGCGTCACCGGCGTGTTCGATTCCGGGTTTTACGATTACGATGCGAATTGGTGTTTTTTGAACATGGCGTCCGCGCAGGAATTGGCCGGGGCGAGCGACGTGGTGAACGTGATCGAGTTTCGGTTGAACAACCCCGAGCAGGCGGATCGCGTTGCACACGAGGCGATGACTCTGGCGGGTGAAGGATTTTCTGCCACCACATGGATGGAAGAAAATCGTCCGCTGTTTCGCGCCCTTCGACTCGAGAAGCTGGTCACCGCGATTTTCATCGGATTAATTACGTTTGTCGCGGGGCTGAATATCCTCGCCGTACTTTCCATGACGGTAACGGACAAAGCGAGAGATGTGGCCGTGTTGCTCTCGATGGGCGCCCGGCGCGAACAGATTCGAACCATCTTTTTGTGGCAGGGGATCGCCATTGGTGCCTGTGGAACATTGGCAGGGCTCGCCTTGGGTTACGCCTTTGCATTTTGCGCGGGAGTGTGGCATTGGATTCCTCTCGATCCTCAGGTCTACGCGGTGGCCTATGTTCCGTTCCATCCGAACCCGCTTGATGGCCTGTGGATCTCGCTAGCGGCGATGGCAATTGCGGCCAGTGCTACACTAATTCCGGCGCGGGCGGCCGCGAAGCTCTTACCCGTCGAAATACTGAGGTATGAATAGGGTTCGAGGCAGGGGAAAGCCCGGTTTTGGCCCGAAGTTTGCACCTATCTAAGAGCAGAGGCAGGTGGGTAAGGCCAACGGTATCCCTCACCGGCGGCAGACGGGAAAACCCCACCTTAAGTAGTTCAAATATAAGCGGTTGCGGCTGTCCCGAAATGGTTCATTTTCCGTCTGAAATAGTCTGAAATTGGCGAGGCAACTTTCGGGCGAAAAAGGGAAGCCTTTGGGTTAACGGACCGGAAGGCAGGCCGATGGGAAGGACCATGCGCGTGCTTGCAAAGTCCCGTTTTGCATCTAATGTAGGTAGACGGGAGTTTGTTTGGATTTTGCAGGGGTAAGAGTTCGCCGAACTTTATAGGACCTGGAAACCAAAAACAACGTGAACACCGGCGCAGCCAACTCGACTCTGGAACCATCCTCCGCCGCGGGAGAGAATTTCGCGGAAGTGCTCCTGGAAGCGCGTAATTTGCGCAAGGTTTATGGCGGAGCGCTTCAGAGCTTAACCGTTTTGCAAAACGCGAATCTGCAATTGAAGCGCGGAGAAATGGTTGCAATCGTCGCGCCGTCCGGCGCCGGAAAAAGCACGCTTTTGCATCTCCTGGCCGCGCTAGACACGCCAACAAGCGGTGCTATATACTTCGAATCGAAGCTAATTGAAAATAAAAATGAAGCTGCGCTGGCGGATTTTCGCAATCGCAGCATTGGATTTTTGTGGCAGCGGCACCAATTGTTGCCGGATTTTACGGCAGCGGAAAATGTAGCAATGCCGTTGCTGCTGCGGGGGGAGTCCATATCCAAAGGGCTGGAATTGGCCCGGAAATGGCTCAATGAAGTCGGATTAGCTGATAGAACCGGCCACCGCACTGGGGAGCTTTCCGGAGGGGAACAGCAGCGAGTCGCGATCGCCCGGGCGCTCGTCACCGGACCGCGCTTGTTGCTGGCAGACGAACCCACGGGAGATTTGGACGAGCAGAACGCTTGGGCCGTGTTTGATCTGCTGGAACGGCTGCATCGCACGCATGGGCTGACGTCGCTGATTGCGACGCACAACCTGAAGCTCGCGGAACGATGCGACCGAATCATCGGCTTGGAGCACGGAGTTCTGGAGACCCGCAAAGCGGCAACGCTTGCGGGCATGGGCCCTGGTAAGCCGGATCCGCAAATTTCCGGCGAGGGAGAAACGAGCTAACGTGTTCGAACGGTACACTGAAAAAGCGCGGCGCGTAATCTTCTTTGCACGCTACGAAGCGAGTCAGTACGGCAGCCCGTACATCGAAACCGAACATTTGCTGCTCGGCTTGATGCGCGAGGACAAGGCCCTGGCGAACCGTTTTCTGCGCCAGCAGGGTTCGATCGAATCGATTCGAAAAGAGATTGAAGCGCGCATCACGATCCGCGAGCGCATCTCCACTTCGGTGGAAGTGCCGCTGAGCGCGGAATGCAAGCGCATCCTGAACATGGCCGCGGAAGAGGCGGAGCGGCTCGGCGTGAAGCACGTCGGCACGGAGCATCTGCTGCTCGGAATCTTGCGGGAAGAAAAGTGTTTTGGCGCGGAAATATTGATGGAACGCGGGTTGCGGCTCTCTTCGTTGCGCGAAGAACTCGCCCGCACGAGCGGCGAAAAAACTCCCGCTTCCCGTCCCAAAGAGACCTCGCTCCTTGCGGAATTCAGCCGTGACCTGACCCAGGCTGCCGCGGAAGGCTCGCTTGACCCACTAGTGGGGCGCGAAGGCGAAGTGGATCGCGTCATCCAAATCTTGTGCCGTCGCACGAAAAACAATCCGGTGCTGATCGGCGAACCCGGCGTTGGAAAAACCGCCATCGTCGAGGGACTTGCGCAGCGCATCGCCGATGCGGATGTTCCGCCGTTTCTCGCAGACAAGCGCATTCTTTCGCTCGACCTGTCCCTTATCGTTGCTGGAACAAAATATCGCGGGCAATTCGAAGAGCGCTTGAAGACCATCATGAAGGAGTTGATGGAAAGCCAGAACTCCATCGTTTTTATTGACGAGCTTCACACGCTTGTCGGCGCAGGCTCCGCGGAGGGTTCCCTGGATGCCGCCAATATCTTGAAACCGGCTCTTTCGCGCGGAGAGATTCAATGCATCGGGGCCACCACGCCTTCCGAGTATCGCAAGTCGGTGGAAAAAGATCGTTCCCTGGAACGGCGCTTCCAGGCCGTGAAGGTGCCCGCGCCCAACGAAGAGGAAGCGGTTCAGGTCATCAACGGCGTTCGCGAGCGCTACGAAAAATTCCACGCGGTTACCTACACCGAAGAAGCCCTGCGCTATTCCGTCTATCTTTCGAATCGCTACATTCCAGACCGTTTTCTTCCAGACAAGGCGATTGACTTGATCGATGAAGCCGGAGCGCGCGTGAAATTGCGCCAGGCGACCGTGCCGGAAGAAGTCGGCGAAGTGCAAAAGCGCGTGAAGTTCATCACGCACCGCATGGAAAGCGCGATCGCGGCGCATGAATTTGAAAAGGCGCGCTTCTATTCCGAAGAGGAGCGCAAGGAAAAGGAAAATCTGCGCCAGCTTCGCGAGCGCTTCAAGCTTGACGACGCGACAACGGGAATTGTCTCTCGGGAAGACATCGAGGAAGTTGTTTCGCGCTGGACCGGCGTTGCCGTCACTTCCATTAAGGAAGACGAGCAGCAGAAATTGCTGCGCATCGAACAGGAATTGCACAAGCGTGTCATCAGCCAGGACAAGGCCATCACCGCTTTGGCGCGCGCGATCCGGCGCAGCCGCGCCGGCTTGAAATCGCCTGCACGCCCGGTGGGTTGCTTCTTCTTCCTTGGGCCGACGGGCGTCGGCAAAACAGAAGTCGCGCGCAGACTCGCGGAATTTCTCTTCGGTTCGGAAAAGTCGCTGGTTCGCTTCGATATGTCGGAGTTCATGGAAAAACACTCCGTTTCGAAACTGATTGGCGCGCCTCCAGGCTATGTCGGGTACGAAGAGGGCGGTCAATTGACGGAGCGCGTTCGCCGTACGCCCTATTCCGTGATCCTTCTCGACGAAATCGAGAAGGCGCATCCGGACGTGTTCAACATTTTGTTGCAGGTTTTCGAAGACGGTCAGTTGAGCGACGGGCTCGGCAACACCGTTGATTTCCGCAACACGATCATCATCATGACTTCCAATCTCGGCGCGCGGCACTTGCAGAAGCGTACGGGGATGGGCTTCCAGAGCGGCACGGATGAGGCGGGAGCGAAGTCCACGGAAGAAATGGTGATGACGGAAGTAAAGAGGGCGTTCAATCCCGAATTCCTCAACCGGCTGGATGAAGTGATTATCTTCAGCCCGCTCGCCGACGAGGATTTGCTCCGCATCATTGATTTGCTCGTGGGGCAGATGAACGATACACTCATCCACCGCCAGGTACAGGTGGTGCTGTCACCGGAAGCAAGACAGTGGATTCTCGAGAAAACGTGCGGAGATCGCAGTTACGGCGCGAGACCGCTACGAAGGGCGCTACAAAAGTACGTGGAAGACCCGCTCTCGGAAGCTTTGATTCAGGGAGGAATTCAGAGGCCAGCGACATTACAGATGTACGTCGCAGGGGATGGCCTTTCGTTCCGGCCTGTTGCTGAGGCAACCCCAGTAATCCACTAAGGAATCTGACACCGCGTGCGACTCCGGCTTTGCCGGAGGCATGCACAAAAACGCCGGCCCACACCGGGTCCGGCAGGAGAAGAACAACTTGCGCTTGGGGGCGCGGCCTTGAAGCCTTCACCGGCCGCTTACAGAAGGGTCTGTTTTCCGATTGCCGTAAAACAGGCTGTGAAAAAAGCACTCGTCGCAGCAATCCTGCTGCTGACGAGCACAGCCGCTTTGTCGGCTCAGGCTCCTGTCGAAAGGCATCCCCAGCCTCAATCCCCCTCAGACAAGCGCCGCTATCTGATGTCCGAGAGCCTGGACCTCGTTACACTCGAAACGAACACCGAAGACAATCTGGGGCAGGCTGGCGCGCAGAATTCCCAGGGACAGACTTTCGTCATTCAGCGAATTGAATTCATCGGAAACCGGCGCGTTCGCAACGATACTTTGAAGGCGCGCATTTTCAGTCGTGATGGCGATACCTACAACGAAGAGACACTGCGCCGCGATTTCCAGGCGCTTTGGAATACGCAATTTTTCGAAGATGTAAAGCTCCGTGTGGAAGACTCCCCCGACCGCGCGAATTCCAAGATCATCATTTTTGAAGTGAAAGAGCGTCCCGTAATTCGCCGCATCCGTTATGACGGCATTCACTCGATTTCCGAATCGGACATTCTCGACCGCTTCAAGGAACGCAAAGTCGGTCTGACAGTGGAAAGCCAGTTCGACCCCACAAAAATCAAGAAGGCTCAAGTTGTCCTGGGCGACCTGCTCGGGGAGCATGGCCGCCAGTTTGCAAAAATCACTCCGCAATATGAACGCATCGCGTCGAGCAACGCGGTCATTTTGATTTTCAAAATTGATGAAGGGCCCAAGGTTAAAGTCGGCAAAATCAAGTTCACCGGAAATCATGCCTTCAGCGATCGCAAGCTGATTCGCGCCATGCGCAACGACCGTCCGTACGGGATTCCGCTCTACATCACGTTCATCCCCGTGATGTCCAAGACCTACGACCACGACAAGCTCGTCGAAGACATCGAAGTCGGCATTCGCGGCATGTACCAGGACAACGGATATTTCCGCGTCCTTGTGAAAGATCCCATCATCGAAAATATCGACACGCGGGATAACCGTCTCGGCGTTCCTCTGGTGCTTGGAAAATCGAACGGCAAAGCCGTCAATATCACCATTCCCATTGAAGAGGGCGAACGCTACAAGATGGGAACGCTCAAAATTGTAAGCGCCGATCCCGACAAGCAGCTTTCGCTCAAAGTGGAAGCGCTTAAATCGTTCTTCCCGCTCAAACAGGGCGACATTCTCAACGTGGACAGGCTTCGTAAGGCGCTCAAGGAATACACCAGCCAGTACGGGCGCTTCGGCTTCATTGATTTCACAGCCGAGCCCGAGTTCGACATTGACGACGCCAACAAAATCATCAATCTGACGTTGCGTTTCGACGAGCAAAAGCAATACTACGTTCGCCGCATCGAGTTTTCCGGCAACACCACCACGCGCGACAAAGTGATCCGCCGCGAACTGCTCATCGACGAAGGCTCCCTCTTTGACAAGCGCGCCTGGGAAATCAGCATCCTCCGCTTAAATCAGCTCGATTATTTCGACCGCATCGAAGCCGACAAGGCCGTCGAAATCAAGCGCAACACCAAAGAAAGCACCGTCGACCTGAACCTGAAGCTCAAGGAAAAAGGAAAGCAATCCATCGGATTGAACGGCGGCGTTAGCGGACTAGCCGGCGGGTTCATCGGTCTGACGTATCAGACCAACAACTTTCTTGGCCTCGGTGAAACGCTTACGTTCTCCGCGCAATTCGGCAGCCTGCAGCGCAGCTTCCTTTTTGGATTTACCGAGCCCTATCTCTTCGACCGGCCGATCAGTTCAGGATTTACGATCTTCTCCAGCAGGTATAGCTACGACCAGGCGAAACAAGAGTCTCTTCTCTTTGGCCAGAACGTCAGCATCAATCCGCAATTCATCCAGAACTACAATCAAAACAGCACGGGGTTCACCGTTTTTGCCAGCTATCCTCTCCGCAAGTTCTCTTTTACTCGCGTTGGCGTCACCTATGGCTTGACCCGCACCAACATCACCGCCTTCAACGACGCTTCCAGATTGCTTTTCCAGTCGATCCAATACCGCAGCTTTGCCGGCCCCAGCGCCCTGGACGGGATCGTTTCCAGCACGGTCACGCCGACCATCACCTACAACTCCGTAGATAATCCGGTCAATCCCACCACGGGAAAAAGCTGGCTCTACACCGCCGCGTTCACCGGCGGGCCATTGGGCGGCAATGTCAACACGCTGACCAATGTTCTCGAATATAAGCAATTCCGCCCGGTCAACAAGCATCGCAATGTGTTCGGCTATCGCGCCCGCGTTGCTTACATCACCGGATTTGGCGGCAAGCAGATTCCTCCTTACAACCGCTTTTACATGGGCGGCGAAGACGATCTCCGCGGTTACGACATCCGATCCATCTCGCCGGTGAGCTTCATTCCGACCGCGACCACCTTGCCAGTCCCCGTTGGTTCAACTTCGGTTCCCGTTCAAACTCTCATCTACACGGCAACGCTGCCGGGAGCGGACGCCCAGGCTTTCGGCAACGTCGAATACCGCATTCCGATCGTGAAAACCTATTTTCAAACGGCATTCTTCTTCGATGGCGGTACCAGCGGCGTTGTAAATCGCAACGGACTCAAGCTCAATTCCGCCGCCTTATCCGGCAACTGCACGGCGCCTCCCTTCAGCCTGACTTGTCCGAATCAGTTCCCGGACGCGAAATTGACCGCCAGTCTGCCCATCGCTGCGGGCACGAATTTCCGCCTTCGCGGCTCGGCCGGTATCGAGTTCGTGATTCAGCTCCCGATCGTTCAGGCGCCCTTCCGGATCTACTATGCGTACAACGTCCATCGCCTCAGGGAGACATTGGTCGCCCAGAATCCTTTTCTTGAGCCAACTCAGTTCTGCGAACCCGCCGGCACAATTAATCCTCTTTTGCCGACGCCTTGTCCTGCAGGCACAACCGGTTTCTATCCCAGCAGCCTCGGCCTTGGATCTACCGAGTGGTTCAACATGAAGCAATATCTGCGCGACAACGTGCTCAATAATCCCGGCCGGTTGAACTATTTCGAGCCGAGGACAACGTTCCGGTTCACGGTCAGCCGCACGTTCTAGGGTTTCCGTAGCGTAGCCACTCGTGGCTGCGCTACTTAGTTTCAGTTGGCTGGAAACGAGTTTGGTTTTGAAAACTGAAAATGAGAGCGGCGGGGCCGCTCAATCTGTATTTGTGGGGGAACTTGTGAGCACGAAGTCTGCAATTCTGAAAACTCTTCTCGCGGCGTTCGCCTTGTCCGCTGTGGTCTTCTCCGGTTGCGGCGGTGGCAGCAGCATCGGCAACGTCGTCACAATTACCGTCTCTCCGGCCGGCTCGGTGGCGGCGCCGCTTACCGTCATTGTCACGCAAACAGTGACACTGGCCGCCAACGTGACCGGTAGCACCAACACGAACGTCACTTGGGCTTGCACTTACGCGACTACGACCTTCGACAGTACTGGAAAACCGGCCACTGGCACAGCCACGAATTGCAGTTCGGAGTCGGGCACGATTCCCGCCAGCTCTACCAACACCACCGTTATTTTTACTGCGCCGCAGACTGTCGCCGATCCCAGGAAAATTACAGGCAACAATTGCACCGACGCGACCAAGAGCTGCATCCTTGAGGTCACCATCACCGCGACCGCTGCTGCCGACACCAAAAAAACCGCGACCAGCGTGATTATCGTGGACTCCGGCATCTCTGTTACTCTTTTGCCCACTACGGCGACCGTCCCGACCAGTTCTTCCTTTCAATTCAATGCCACGCTGACGAACGACTTGCAATCGCAAGGTGTGACCTGGCTGATCTCGCAAGGCACAATCGACCTTACGAAAGGCATCAACTTTCCGCAGTTGACCACTTGCGATCCCGGTTGCGGCCACATTGACACCGCAACCGGCTTGTATACCGCTCCGGGGACCGTACCGACCACGGCTACCGTCACTCTCGTTGCAACCTCAAAAGCCGATCCTACCCGCTTCGCCGTTGGCACCATCACCATCGCCAAGGCCGGTGACATCACCTTCAATGGAATTTCGCCTACCGTCATGCCGCAGGGCGCGGCGACTTATGACCTCTATATCTTCGCCCCAGGCGTGACCTCGGCCTCCCAAGTGATCCTGACTCCGACGCAGGGTTCAACGAAAAGCTACAATTTCAACAATCCCCAACTGAAAATCCTTTTTCCCATTCCGACGGCCACTGCTCCCAGTCCATCCTCTACGGGAGTCCGCATCCGGCTTAACGCGAGCGACCTGAGCGCTTCAGCTACCTACACAGTCTCTGTGCAGGATCAGAATCATCCGCCGACCATCGGTTCTGGCCCATTTCAATTCAGCGTTGTGCCCGTCCGTGCCGCGGTGGTTGCTTCTCAGCCGGACAGCTATGTTCAGAATTCCCAAAGCGGGCAACCCAGTCTTTTGATGAATGGCGGGTATTTTGGCTCTCCCACTTCTCCCAGCGCTCCCTTTGTGCAGGCGACATTCCTGGGAAACACGGTATCTGCTAACCCGGCAACTTCCTCTTCAAGGCAGCTGAGTCTGAACTTCCCCGCGTCGAACGCCAACTCGGCTCAGCCCGGCCTCTATCAGCTTTCCGCCGCCCGCACCTTGGCGCCACTGCCTGCCCAGAATAATCCCTCGGTAACGAACCTTTCCCTGTTCCCGAACTATCAGAACGTCGGATTTCCCAACACGCCACCCGCTGTTTCCAAAGGCTCAGACAACACCCCTCTGACGCAGGCTAGCGCCATCGACATCGACCAACAGACTGGCATCGCCGCAGTCGCGACTACCGGGCTAAATCGCGTCGACTTTTTTCAGATTGGCGGTAGCGGCAGCGCGGGAACGATCACAGCCATCGGCTTCACTGGCCTCGTGAATGTCCCGACTTCTGTCTCCATCAACAGTAAGCTCCATCAAGTTTCCGTCGTCAGTTTTAAGGATCAATCGGTTTCCGTTTTCCAAATGCCGACCGCAGTGAATGGCACCGTGACCAGTCCGTTGGCCCCGATCACAACGATTTCCTTGAGCGGACTCGTTCCTCCTAGCGCAGATACGGCCACGCAAAAATTTCAGGCTCCTTTCGCCTACTCCGTCGGTGTGGACTCTGACACCAATCACGCAGTCGTTGCCTACTCTTCCCCCTCGAATCCAACCACCGCGCTCGTCGGCTTCCTGCTCGATTTGAATACCGGTGGCACTGATTGCGTCGGCGCTCTGAACCCATCGACTGTCACGCAGTCGCCTTGCGTCTCCGGCCAGGTCAGCATCGCTACTGGCTTGTACCCGCAAGTCGCGATGATCCCTCACACGCATACTGCGGTCGTGTCGCCCGGCGGCCTCGGCGGCACGACCGCCATCAACGTCCTCCAAACTTCGAAGAGTGTCGGAATCAGCAATGTTTCACTTACCTCCGGTCTCGTCACCGTGATTACGGCCTCCAATCATGGGCTGAACCCCATTAACCCCGGCAACGTTTTGATCGCAGGCGTGTCCAAGGGGGCCACCAGCGGGAACGATATTTTCAATGGTGCCTTCCCGGTGCAAAGCGTAATCAACAGCACCACCTTTACTTACGCTCTCGCCCAAACGACGAACGATACCGGCACGGGCGGCAACGTACTTTTTGGCCAGCCCAACATTTCTTTTGGCGGCCTTGCGCAAACCACACAGGGCGTAGCCGTTAATCCCATCACTGGCGTCGTTGCCGCAGCCGATGCCAACGCGACTGGGCAAAACGGCCCGCAGATCAATATGCTTGCTTCGCTTGATCAAAATTTCTCTTCTATTTCCTTTCGCGCGACTAGTACGGGCGGATGCACCTTCTACACGCAGAGCTGCGCGGGCGGCCCGGAACTTCTTGGCACGACCAGTGTGGCCTTCCAGCCGTTTGCGAATTTGCTCGTTTCCTATAACGGGCCGCAGAATCAACTTTCCATCTCCGATCCTGTTTCCCAGCAGCGCTACGCGTGGGTGCCGATCTCCCCGCAACCGACCGCCGCAACCCCTACGTTCACTTCCATCGTTCCCAAGGGGACAACCGGCTTCTCGGTTGACATCGCACTGAACGGCGGACTCGCTGTTGACTGGGCTTCGAATCAGGCTGTCGTGGTCAATTCCAGCACAGGAACCGTCACGCTCGTGGCCCTCGGTCCAACGGGTAGCGCCGCGGCGATCAAGCCCGTCCATGTTGCCGAAGTCCTTGTGCCCAGCGCGGCTCCCAACGATCCATTCACGTTGGGAGGAATTCCCGGAGCGAATTTCCCGCAAGGCACTTTGACTTCCACCACCGATTTGACCGGCGTGAAAATATTCGGTTCTGGATTCACGGGTGCCGGGACCACGGTGCGGCTCGACGGAACGTCCATTCCGAATCCCGTTATCAAGAGCGACCGCGAAATCGACATAACGATTCCCGCATCGTTCCTCGCCGTTCCGCATCATTACGCCCTCGATGTCGTCAGCGCGGGAGCAACGTCGAACGCCTCCGATTTCTTTGTCGTAAAATCTGTCGACTTGTCCGGCGTTTGCAAGGACTCCAGCGGGAATCCCATCAATACCGCTCCGGCTTCGGTTGCCGTCGCGGATCAGCTCAAGCTCGGAAGCTATTCGCCCATCGCGGTTGTCTCTAACAGCGGCTGCAACAACGTTTCCGTGATCGACATCGCACCGCAACTGCCAACGTTCACTACCACCGGCGCGTTCGACAAGTTTGTGGACAACACAAACTTTGGCCACTCCCGCCTCATTTCTACGGGCAGCAGCCCCTCCGGTGTCGCCGTTTCCCCGCGTTTTGGCCTGGCCGTTGTTGCAAACAACGGAGCCGGCACCGCATCCATTCTGGACCTCACCAACCCCACCGCTACGGCGCCGTTGATTCCCGACGTGACAACGGGCAGCGGACCGATCGGCGTCGCAATCAACGAAGGCACTGGCGCCGCTCTGGTTGCGAACACGACGCAGAACACCGTTTCTGAAATCAATCTCGGTTTGCTCCCTCTGCCATCGGGAACGACAACTTTGCCCGTTACTTCCATCGGCGTGGACACGGCGCCGATTGCTATCGCCATCGATCCGGATCGCGGCACGAACAACAACGGCCTCGCCGTCGTTACCGCGCTTGCGCTCACCAGCTCTTTCCCGCACGGTGTGCTGGACGCGGTGGACATCGGCTCAACCGCGCCTGCAAAGAGCACATCCGCCGCGACTGGAACGGTGACGCTGACGCCGACCGGAGTTGTTTTCGATCCCTCCGTTTCGCCAACGCTCTTCTACGCTGTTTCGAGCAGCGGCAATCTGGTGACTGCGTTCAACCCCGACACGGGCGCCGCATCAAGCACGCGCGTTGGCATCAACCCCACTTCGCTGGCGCTGAATCCGCAGACCGGTGGAATCGTCACGGTGAATACCACTACGAACACGATTTCGATTGTCGACACTCTTTCGAGCCCGTTCAAGACGCGGCGTTCCTTTGGATTGCCCGGACCGCCTCCGGCGGGCGTCACGGTCAATCAGTTGCAAACGAACCAAGTTGCCATCGATCAGTTTTTGAACATGGCCGTGATCGTGGACCAGGCGCACAACCGCGTGTTGCTGTTCCCGCTGCCCAATTGACGAGGGCAGTCGGCGCTTGCGAACGGGTTGCGCAGTCTTGCAAGACAACTGTTGCGCCAGCCGTTTGCATCGGATAGAGCATAGGAAGATTCTGTCTTGCCGGGTCCTTCGAAAAGTGGCTGCTCAGCTTTGCCATTGCTAGGGATGGAGGCGCTCAGCTATACTTTCTCGTTTGTAACTCCCCCGCGAAACCCGGTAGGGAAGCGGAATCACGAATTTGGCCTGTTTGAAAGGCCCGAGGTGGGCGCGGTGCGTCCAACCAAAATCAAGGAGACTACTGTGAACAAGATGTTTCGTATGACGGCGCTTGCGGCCGCGGCCCTCGTCGGGTCAATCGCAGCGCACGCGCAGGCAGCGCCGGCAACCGCCGCCGCGGAAAAAGTCGGCGTTTTGGGCGTTCGACAGGCAATTGTGAACACCGCTGAAGGCAAGCAAGCTTCCGCGGAGTTGCAATCGCAGTTCGCCGCGCGCCAGTCCGAGTTGGAAAACATGAATAAACAGATTAACGACATCCGTCAGCGCTTGCAGGCCGGGCAGAACACGCTCAGCCAGGACGAGCAGGCTCGTTTGCAGCGCCAGGGCGAGACGCTTGCCAAGCAACTGCAGCGGAAACAAGATGAGTACCAGGAAGACGTCAACGCCGCACAGCAGGACGTAATTGACCGCATCGGCCGCAAGATGATGGACGTTCTGGATCGCTACGCACGCGAAAACGGCTATTCGGCCGTGTTCGATACTTCCGCGCAGACTTCGCCGATCATCTACGCCTCGAACAAGGTTGATTTGACGCAGGAAATCATCAAGCTCTACGACCAGGCGTACCCGGTCAAGGCCTCCGCGACCACGCCGGCGAGGCCCGCTGCCGCAAAGCCGGCAACAGCCACGCCAACAAAGCCGTAAGCTAGGTCCCAAATTGTATAGGGAAAGAAAAGCGCTCCGGGAAAACCGGAGCGCTTTTCTTTTGTCCCAAAGCGGAGCGAAGTAGGCCCATTCCTCTCCTCATCTGGGCTCAACTCTTCTCTCTTCTTTCCATGATTTGCGCACAATTCACTAAAACACCGGGGTGTGCCCGAGCCATTTCCATTTCCATGCTAAGTAATTTCGCCCAAGCGGCTGGATCAAATCTCGTTCCTCTCTAGCGGAAATTTTCCACCAGCATGATTTGCGATTGCTGCCAGCCAGGTTGGTCGAACACTACTGCCTTTCCATCCCACGAAGCGCCGAGCCAGAAGGGAACTGTCTGGATTTCGCCGAGTTTCGTGATCGTTCTGTGCGTCGGATCAAAAAAACTGATCCACGGTCTTCCCGTTCCCGATGGTTGGGCAAAGATAATTCCATCGTTGACTACAGACCAACTTGCCCACGTGAATGGTTTCAATTGGGGAGCGACCAGTTTTTCCGCGCCGCCGTTCACCGGCACTTGCCAGATTTCCGGATTGGCATACCCTGTTTTCGCGTAATAGAGAATTTTTCCATCAGCCGATTCAAACGCAGCATGCCCGCCGTCTCGTGTCACCTGAACCGGCGCCCCGCCCTCAGACGGGATTTTCCATACCTGATATTTTTCGGTGCGAGTAGAAGCAAAGTAAATCCATTTGCCGTCGCGCGACCAACTGGGGCAGCGATTTTCGAATTCATCCATCGTCAAAAGCTGCGGCTCAGGGCGGTCCAGCCTGATTTTGTAGATTTTCGAACCGGTTCTGTCGGAGGTATCAAAGACAATAGATTGGCTGTCCGGCGACCATCGCGGCGTGCCTGCATTTCCTACCGTTGTGAGCTGCACGGGATTGCTTCCGTCGCGGTCGCTCACCCAAATCTCCATCGTGCCGGAGCGGCTGGACATGAACGCCAGTTTTTGCCCGTCCGGAGAGATTTGCGGTCCCGGCCCCTGGTCCGTTTCGCTGGTGAAAGGCACAAGAATATGCTGCTCGCGCGGAGAGATCCCCGGTTTTGCATCGGGCAATTCGAGCTGCCAGATGTTCAGGCTGTGTGTAGTTCGCTGGTAGGCCAGCCGGTACCCTGTGCGCGCAATTGCGGGGCGCCAGCCACTATCGTTAATTTGTGCCGGCGCATCCTTCGCATCGAGATTCAATCGCCACAAACCGGGATGGCTTCCAAAGTCCGATGCGAACACGATCGACTTTCCATCCACGGCCCACTGTGGAGCGCCCAAAATTCGGGAATGTTCGGATGCGATTCGCGTCGTTTGGCCGCCGGATTTCGGAACGGACATAATCTCTTCCGGTATGCCCGCATCGCCTGAGCGCACGAAGAGAATTGTTTCGCCATCCGGGGAGAACGAAGGGCCCCAATCTTCAGAGAGCGGAGGAACATCGGTCAGCCGTTTCACGTGGTCCGATTCAAACGAATAGAGAGCGAGGCCGGTCGCGCTCGCGAACACGATCGACTTCCCATCTGGCGCCCAGGCGAGTTCGCCACGCTTTGGTGCGACTCCATGAGTATCGAGCCTTTTTTCAGCAGCGTTAAGCACCACGTTGAGCTTTTGCCCGTTCACATCCAATTGTTTTTCGGTCGTTTTGGTTGCAGGCGCAAGAAAAATCCCAACATCGTTGCCGTCGGAGAATCGTGTGAACGCAATCGTTCTTCCATCCGGCGCCCACGCGGGACAGCAGGCTCCGGAGCTGCTCGTGATTTGCGTCGTCTCGTCGGCGTCGATTCTCTTAACGTAGATGCCGGAAACTCCTGGCTTGTCGGAGTGCCTGCGGAACGCCACAAGATTTCCATCGGGAGAAAATGCAGGTTCGCTCGTTTCGTCCGCCAAATTCGTCAGAGGCCGGATGCGCTGCATCGGCGAAAAAGCAACGGGCATTCCGGAACTTGCAGCGATTTTCTTATGGATTGCCACGACCGCCACAAACAGAGCCACCAGCACAACACCCGCACCGCCTAAATATGCCAGCCGCCGCAGCCAGCGATGGGACCTTGGCGGAAGCGTTAGCAGTGACTCTGCTTGGGCGAGGGGCGCGATTTCAGCGTTTGACTCAGGAGCGGCCGCTCTCGCGATAGCTGGCTGAGGCGAGGCTGAAGAGAGAATCGGCGCGTCCGAGCCGGCTTTCTCCACAGGTGCAATGAAGCGGTAACCGCGACGCGGAAGCGTTTCGATGTATCGAGGCGCCTCAGCAGAATCGCTCAGCGCCTCGCGCAGCCGGTTAACCGCGGCGTTCAATCCGTGGTCAAAATCGACGAACGTGTCGCCAGCCCACAACCGCGAGCGGAGTTCTTCCCGTGTCACAAGCCCGCCCGGTTTTTCCAGCAGAATTGCCAGCACTTCGAACGGCTGCCCGACCAGCTTGATCTTCACGCCATACTTCCAGATTTCGTGCGTATGCACGTCGGCTTCAAACGGGCCGAACTTAACTCGATCCTGGCTGGTTCCATGCATCCGCTGGTTTGCTGGCTCCTCTTTGCTATCCTAATCGCCTATCGGACTGTACGAGTCTATGGACGTATAGGTTGCCGGCTCAGTCCTAATCTTAGCGCAAAGTCCGCGCGTTAGAGTTACTGCATCTTTCTCAAGCCCTCCCGTAACCTTCCTGAAATCAGTGTCTTAATGAATGACCTCCAAATGTCTCGCGTATTACCCAGATTGAACCTCCTTTCGACCTTCCTTGCATGGAACGCTCCAAACAATTCGAGCACGCTGCTCGTCGCTAGCAACGAGTGGCCAATCTTAGGTCGAAGATCAGGAGGACTCCATGAATGGATTTTTCACAAACGCGGTCAGGATCGGATTCGCTACAACGTTGCTAGTCTCATCGTTTGTTCGGGGAGCTGCCGCCCAGGGCCCGGCGAGCGAGCAGTGCAGTCTGGCCGCCGTTTCGAAGTTTATGGATAGGAGCAAGAATGTCTGCGACGCAAACCTGGTTCAAGAGCTAGCCAAACAGGGGCATGCGTTCGAACAGAATCAGCTTGGAATCGCGTCCATGCTCGCGATTGGGCCGGAGTATACGGACAAGGACGCGCGGATGTGGTTTGAGAAGGCTGCGCAGAAAGGCTATGCCCCGGCGCAGGTGAATCTTGCCGTCATGTATGCCAATGGTTGGGGGACGCCCGTGAACTATGGAGCTGCGCTGAATTGGCTGCACGTCGCCGCCGACCAGAAATTCCCGCGCGCGTACACCAATCTCGGCATTCTTTATATGAAGGGGCAAGGAGTTCGCCAGGACTACAACGAAGCGTTTCGCTGGTTCGAAAAGGGAGCAAACGCGGGCGATTCCGACGCGCAAACCAACCTTGCTTACTTTTACTCGAATGGATTGGGTTGCGAGAAGAATGAAGACGCTGCCGCCGCCTGGTACCGCCAGGCTGCCGATGCAGAAAATCCGCTGGCGGAAAACAATCTTGCGGACATGTACCTGCGAGGAGACGGTATTCAGCAAAATGCGGCTGAGGCGTTCCGGCTCTTCCAAAGAGCAGCGGAACACGGCCACACCGGCGCGCGCATCATGCTCGGCTCGATGTACGCGGAAGGCATCGGAGTGAAGAAAAATCCTGAAGCAGCTTATATTTGGATTACGGCGGCAACTATCGCAGGAGATCAGCGCGGGCGAGACCGGTTGCGCGTAATTGAAGCTCGGCTGACCTCGGCGCAAATTTCCGCAGCTCGCGATCGTGCCCGGCAGCTTCAGTTCAATTCAGGCCAACAACTTACCGCGAGAGCAATGGCCCAATAGTGGATCTCGCCCGACGAACTCGCGCGAATTGCATGCTTAGTTGATATGTCGGAACATGCGCGGGAACTAATCTGCGAACGGACCTTCCAGTCTTTTAGAATTTGCCTGAGTGCTTCTTGGATTGGGAGGTTCCGTTGGCATCGAATGACTCATACGATCTGATTGTCATCGGCTGCGGCCCCGCTGGGGAAAAAGCGGGAGCGCAGGCTGCTTATTTTGGCAAGCGCGTGGCCGTGATCGAGCGCGCGCCCAATCCGGGCGGCAGTTGCATCAACACGGGAACTGTTCCCAGTAAGACGTTGCGTGAATCGGCGCTCTATTTTTCCGGCCTTGGCCAGCGCGGCCTTTATGGCATTGATTATTCGTTGAAGGAAAATCTTACTGTTCACGATTTCATGCATCATGAGCGCGAAGTCGTGGAGATGGAACGCAAGCGCATCCTGAAAAATCTCGAACTGCACAAAATCGAGTACATCCAAGGACAGGCGGCGTTTGAAGACGCGCACGCGGTTTCGGTTGGCGGACGCAAGCTCAAAGGCGAAATCATCTTGATTTCCACGGGGTCGAAGCCGAATCGTCCCGCGGAAATTTCTTTCGACGACGTACATACGTTTGACTCCGATACATTCCTGCAGATGGACCGCATTCCGAAAACACTTGCAGTCATCGGCGGAGGCGTCATCGGCTGCGAATACGCGTCGATCTTCATGGCGCTGGGCGTCAAAGTCACTTTGGTGGATGGGCGCGACCGGCTGCTGCCGTTTCTGGACGCGGAGATTTCCGATCGTCTTCGCGATCGCCTCAAAGAGCTCGGAATGAGTTTCTGGTTCAACGAGCGTCCGGTGAAAGTGGAAAACTCCGCTTCAGGCGCGAAGCTCACGATGAAATCCGGAAAAGTTCTGGAAGCGGAAGCTGCGCTTTTCGCTGCTGGACGCCGCGCCGCGGTGGATGGCCTCGCGCTGGAAAAAGCGGGTCTTGCGGTCAACGATCGCGGCTACATCGCCGTGGATGAAAACTATCGTACCGCCGTGCCCAACATTTATGCTGCAGGCGATGTTATTGGTTTTCCGGCGCTAGCTTCCACTTCCATGGAGCAGGGCCGCGTCGCCGTCTGCCATGCTTTCGGTTTCCAATACAAACAGCGCGTTGCTTCCATGCTGCCGATGGGGATCTATACGATTCCGGAAATTTCCGTGGCAGGCGAAACCGAAGATTCCTGCAAGGAAAAGAAGATTGACTACTGCGTTGGCCGCGCGCACTACGGCAACAACGCCCGCGGTCACATTTGCGGCGATACGAGCGGCCTGCTGAAGATTATTTTCTCTCCTGCGGACAAGAAACTCCTCGGCCTCAGCATCATCGGCGAATCCGCCACCGAACTCGTTCACATCGGCATGATGGTGCTGGACAATGGCCTCACCATCAACGAATTCATCGATCAGGTTTTCAATTACCCGACACTCAGCGAAATGTATAAATACGCCGCCTACGACGGGCTTGGAAACCTTTCCGGCCATAAAATGCGCGAGGGATAGAACTGGTAGAATCGACTTCTATG
Source organism: Acidobacteriota bacterium (assembly GCA_018268785.1). GTDB lineage: Bacteria > Acidobacteriota > Terriglobia > Acidiferrales > UBA7541 > Acidiferrum. Next base: position 19,684 of record JAFDVY010000013.1, read on the forward strand.
CGCGCTCTGGCCGCCGCGATTTTCTTGTTGCTCTTTCTTCCGGGGACGGCGTTGCCGCAGTCCTCTCAGCAAAAGTATTTTCTCGGCATCGACCGCAACGATTATCCCGGCGATGAAGCAATGAAGCTCCTTCGCAAGGAATTTGTTTTTACCAGCTATTGGCTCGGCAATCCGCCGCAGACAAGATCCAATTCGTGGTCCGGCAAACGCGAATTTCTGAAATCGCTTGGATACGGATTTCTCCCGCTGTTTTCCGCCCCAACTTCCGGAGAACTGCGCGACGAACCTTACACGTTGAAGCGTGTTGCTACAGACGCCCAATCCGCAATCTCCGGCGCGCGTAAGGAAGGCTTCCCGCCAGGCACTGTGATTTTCCTCGATATCGAAGAAGGCGGCCGCCTGCCTTCCACTTATTTCACATATCTCAAGCTCTGGGCTTCTTCGCTCGCCGAAGCCGGCTTCCGCGCGGGAGTCTATTGCTCGGCAATTCCCGTTGACGAAGGAGAGGGCCTGCGGCTAATCACTTCCGATTTCATTCGCGACAAAATCAAACCAGGCGAACTCGTCTACTGGGTTTTCAACGACGCCTGCCCGCCTTCCCCGGGCTGCACGGCGCCACAAGAACTTCCCGCTCCATCCAGGAGCGGTGTAGCTTATGCGCAAGTCTGGCAATTCGTTCGTTCGCCGCGCGACAAGGAAACTGCGCGCCACTGCAGGGGCTACGCCAAAGATGGAAATTGTTATGCCGCTTTCGATACCGCGCGCAAGTACAATTTGGATCTCAACGTCGCAACTTCCGCGGATCCTTCGGCTGCTCCAAAATTCTAATTCGTTGGATTACGGGGAAACTTGAAATAAGGAAGCCGCACGCCTTCGATCATGATTTGATCCGCGCGCATCGCGTCAGGCGCTTCAAACCCCTTGGTCCCGGCGCTGGTCACAAAATCATCCTGATCCACGCCGTCGCCGCTGACGCCCAGACCACCGACTAGAACTCCGTTTTTGTACAAGCCCGCGCTGCCCGGGAAAAACACGATGCCGCTGTTGTTGCCGCTGGGAAGACCGCTACCCAATCCTTGCGAACATGGATTCATTGTGTCGTTCAAATACAAGCTGAAAAACGGCCCGGGGTTCAGAGAAGAGTCGTCGATACCTGGAGGAAAAAGCGGCTGCGAGCCGAAACTAATGGTGCGATTCGTTACAGCCGTTCCCATCGGCACGCCGTTTAGATCGGCTGCGGAACGCGCGCTGCTATTGAAGTAGACCATGTTGCGAGCTTTTGATGCGGCGACATCGATGCTGAACACGGTCGAATCGTCCATGCGGCGCAAGCCGATGATAGTGCCGTCCAAGTCCGCGACGGCGATGACCATGCGCGCGCGCGAGCCGTCGGGCAAGCGAATCGCGGCACGGGTGAGCTTTGCTTCGTTTTCGGCGTTGTCCAAAATTCCTTTTACGTCTGCCGCCGAAAGACCGCCGAGCGGGCCCGCAGCCGGCGCCACTAAATCGCCAAATTCAGGCACGCCTGTTCCATTTGTTGCGGCAACGACCCAGGTTCCGCCAGCGGCTGTTCCAGTTCCGATTCCTCCTGGGGGCGTGGTGTTTGTCACTGCGGGCAAAACGACCCCACCCAGGAAAACCGCTCCGGGCGGTGGCAGATTGCTGAAGAATCCGCCGAACCCATTCGAAGTTGCGCCCACGAATGCTGCGTACTCGTCCGCGTCCATCGTTCCGCCGGTGACTCCGATTCCGCCGACGAGTACATTTCCGCGATAGATCGGAATTCCGCCAGGATTCACCACATTTGGATCCGAATCGTTCGTATCTTTTTTTCCGGTGATGATGCCGAGCGGTTTCGTTCCGCTCACCGGATGCGACGGTAAAAAGCCGTGTGTCTGCAATTCAGCGGAAAGCGTGCACCCGCGATTCGTATTTTCAATTCCGTACAGATCCGCCGGCGGCTGATTCTGCACTCCGGGCGGCAGATGAATGCCGCTGATGAATCGCACGGTGCGGGAAGTCAGTGGCGCCTGATTGTTGCTAAAGAACGCGCCCGTTCGCGCCAGTTCCACGGCTACGTCGTCCGCATTTTCCATCGCGGAAAAATTTCCCAGCGAGAGCGCGCCGGCCGGAGCGCCCGCTTTGTGAAATACGCCAAGCACTTTTCCCTGGCGATCGACGACGGCAATCACCAGAGTGTCCGTTGAAACAGAAGCTGCTGCCGAGGTCGCAATGCTCGTGACTTCCGTTGCCGTCAGCGCTTGGAAAGTCACCGGCGGTGGAGGAGGTGGCAAAGTCGCCGTACTTCCCCCACCGCATCCCGCCAGAAAATAGGTGAGAGCTCCTGCAACGGCCAGCGCCAGCACAATTCCAACGGTGAGGGCTCTCTTGCGCTTCGCTAGCGCGGTGGTGGACGCAACCGATTTGCGGAGTCTGGGGACGGTGGCCATGGCAAACGATACCAACGTTGGTAACACATTCGCGCCGCGCGACTCAACGCTTTTGCGGCGATTTCTGTTCCAAGTGTGACTTGAGGCTTTGCCGCACTTGCAGTAATAAGAAGTCGCCACCACTTGGCGAAAACCGTTGCCCATCTGCCGCCGATATTGTTAGCTAGAGTGCGATTCCTGACTTCTCGCCGGAGATTCCGGCACAACGCATGCGCAACTTACCCTCGCGGCTTCCCCGACGCGCACTTCGCGCAGCCCTCGCTGCCTGTGCATTGTGTTTTGCTTTTCCGGTGTTAGCCGTCGGGCGTGCCCAGCAAACGTCCGCCCAGCAGCCGTCTGCGCAAAAATCCAGCACGACTTCGCTGCAGACGCTTCGCATCCCGCGCCAGCAAGCGCAGAACACAGCCGCGCTCGACGGCATTGTCCGCGACTCCGGCTTTTCGAACATTACCATTCCCGTTCCGGGCGCGTCACTTACGCTGCACAATTTGCAAACGGGAGAGACTTTCTCCAGCGCAGCCAGTGGCGAAGGTGTTTTTCGCATTTTTCCAATTACCCCCGGCCATTATGAGCTTCGCGTCTCGGCGCACGACTATGGGCCGTTTGTAATCTCGGATTTGGCGTTTCAACCGAATGAAGTCGTGACGCTGGAAATTTCGCTGGTTACAGTTGCGGCCATTGAGGCGCGCTCGCGGTTGCCGCGCCAGCCGGAACTGGGCCCGGCGCTTTCTGCAAGCGGCGAAGAATCGTTCGGTGCATACCGCGAGTTTCGCCATCGGCTCGATTCCGATCCCGCGTATGTCCTGAATCCCGCGGCAGAAGTTCTTCCGCCTATCGCCGACGTCTACAACAAGATCCCGGATCGCTGGCAACTGCAACAGCCGGAATATCGCCGCTATGATGCAAAGGGCGAGTATCTTTACACCAAGCCGCGCTGGTACGACCCCTTCAATCGCAACAAATTCAAAGGCGACGAGCCCATCTGGCCGAATTTTCTTGGACAGCAGACCTTTTTGAACCTGACGGCAACTTCGGAGACTTTCTTCGATGGCCGTCGCGTTCCTTCGCCGAGCAATGTCAGCACCGCCGAACCGGGCAGCTCGGGATTTTTCGGTCGCGGGGAGCAGGGGTTCCTTGATCAAACGTTTCGCGTGAGCTTCGACCTTTTTCATGGAGATGCGTCGTTCAAGCCCGTGGATTGGCGAATTCGAATTACGCCGGAAGTTAGTCTCAACAATTTGAAAGTCCGCGAACTGGGCATTGTTGGTCCAAGTCCGCTCGCCGGCACGAACCGCTTCGATACACACGCCGGCCTGCAGGAAGCGTTCGTCGAGTACAAGATCCACGACCTCAGCGCCAATTACGATTTCATTTCCATCCGCGCCGGAATTCAGGAGTTCAACTCCGATTTCCGCGCGTTTTTATTTCAGGACGAGCAACCCGGCATCCGCATCTTCGGAAATCTGCACAGCGACAAAATCGAGTACAACGCCGCCTATTTCGATTTGCTTGAAAAAAATACCAACAGTGGGCTCAACACGTTCGAACGCCGCAGCCAGCAAGTCGCCATTGCGAATACCTATTTGCAGGATTTTTTCTTCCCCGGCTACACCGCCGAATTTCTGGTTGCCTACAACAAAGACGACGGCGGCTTGCATTACGACGACAATGGTTTTCTCGTCCGCCCTTCGCCCGTCGGCAACGTGATCAATCAGAATCCAGGCATTGGCCCGATTCTCCACGGAATTCGCGTCGGCTATTTCGGCTGGCTCGGCAACGGCCACATCAAGCGTGTCAACCTCACACACGCTTTTTTTCAAGCGGTCGGCGAGGACACATTTAATCCGATTGCAGGCAGGCGCGTCACCGTCAACGCGCAGATGGCGGCCGGGGAAGTTTCGTACGACCACAACTGGATTCGTTACCGGGTTTCCGGCTTCTACGCGTCGGGCGATTCGAATGTCCGCGACGGGCGCGCTCGCGGCTTCGATTCCATTCTCGATGAGCCCGCATTCGCCGGCGGCCTCTTCAGCTTCTGGAATCGCGAACAGATTCGCCTCACCGGCTCCGGCGTCTCTCTGACACCGCCCGGCAGCCTGCTTCCGTCGCTTCGTTCGAACAAGGAAGAAGGCCAGGCCAACTTCGTTAACCCGGGGATTTTTCTTGTGAATGCAGGCGCCGATTTTGACGTGACTCCGAAGCTCCGCGCATTTGCCAACGTCAACTATCTGCGCTTCATGCGTACCGAGCCGCTCGAATTCATTCTCGAGCAAGCGCCCATCCGCCACGGCATCGGTACCGACTATGGTCTCGGTCTGACGTATCGCCCGCCACTTTCCGAAAATATCGTCATTATTGGCGGCGCGTCGGCCCTAACTCCGGGCAACGGTTTCCGCGACATCTACGGCGGCCACACGCTATTCTCTCTCTTCACATCGGTGAGGTTCACGTTCTGATGAAAGGCCGCGCGCGCATCTCACTTCTCTTGTCGCTTCTCTTCTGCGGCATCTTTATCCTTGCCACGACGCGGACTTTCTCCGCCGCCACAGGCCAGCAGAACGAGGGAATCTCTCCTCTTCGTGGCCAAACGGAAGAACAGGCCGCTGCAAAGTCGACTGGCTGCATTTCGTGCCACGGGCAGACCGATGAACCCACGATGCACCCAACGAAAACGGTGCACATCGGCTGTACGGATTGCCACGGCGGGAACTCTTCTGTATCCGTCGCGACCGGCGCTGATCCCGCTTCCGGCGAATACAAGTCCGCGAAGGAAAAAGCGCACATTCAGCCGCACGACGCCATTTTCAAGAATCGCAGCGCCGTACCGGAAATCATCTATGCGAAATGGCTCAAGGAACCCGCTGAGTACGTGAAGTTTGTAAATCCTGGCGATTTGCGGGTCGCACCCGAAACTTGCGGCGCCGCCGGATGCCACGCCACAGAGACGCGCGCGGTCTCGAACAGCATGATGACGCACACTGGGATGCTCTGGGGCGCAGCACTCTACAACAACGGCGGCTATCCCGCCAAGGACACACGGTTTGGAGAAAGTTACGACCGCGACGGAAAACCACGGTCGCTGAAGACAATTCCCGCTCCAACTCCGGAAGAGACCCGCACCAGGGGCGTTCTTCCGCAACTCGAACCGCTTTTGCGCTGGGAGACTTCGCAACCAGGCAATGTGCTTCGCGTCTTCGAGCGCGGAGGCGAGAAAAAAGGCGAAATCGGCAACCCGAAAAAGAATGAAGCGCCCGGCAAGCCCGATGACAAACTGAGCGACAGAGGCTTCGGCACTGAACTCCGCACCGATCCCGTTTTTCTGGGTTTGCAAAAAACGCGCCTCGTCGATCCCGTGATGTCTTTACCGGGCACGAACGATCATCCCGGCGACTATCGCGCCAGCGGTTGTTCGGCTTGCCATGTGATTTATGCGAACGATCGAGATCCGGCGCACTCCGCGGATTACGCGCAATTCGGCAACCTGGGCCGCTCCGCGTCAATCGATCCCACGATTCCCAAAACCGAATCGGCGCATCCCATCAAGCACGTTTTTACGCGTTCCATCCCTTCGAGCCAATGCATGGTCTGCCACATTCACCCGGGCACGAATATGCTTACAACCTATTTCGGGCTCACCTGGTGGGACAACGAAATCGATGGCGACAAGATGTATCCGAAGGAACAGCACAACCCGAGTGAAGAGGAACGCTACGAGGTCTCCTTGCGGAATCCAGAAGCCGCCGCTGCGCGAGGCCTATGGCGCGATCAAAAGTTTCTCGCCGAAGCCGGTTCACCGGAATTCAACAAGCAATTGAAGACGACACAATTCGCCGATTTTCACGGCCACGGATGGGTTTTCCGTGGCGTCTATAAACACGACCGAAAAGGGAACTGGCTCGACAAAGAAGATAGGATTATTCCGTTCGATGACCCGGAGCGTTTCGGCAAGGCCGTGCACCTCGCAGACATTCATCTGGAAAAAGGAATGCAGTGCACCGATTGTCATTTCAATCAGGACAATCACGGCAACGGAAAAATCTATGGCGAGCCCCGGGCCGCTGTCGAAATCGATTGTGTCGATTGCCACGGCACGATCAACCAGAAGGCGACGCTGACAACCTCGGGCCCCGCCGCGCCAGACCCCGCTCTTCCAACGTGGCCGCGCGGTCATCGGCTCGACGCGCTTCGCACGCCGTGGGGCCTGCGCCGTTTTGAGAACCTTAACGGAAAAATCATTCAGCGCTCGATGACCGATCCCGCAAAGGAGTGGGAAATCGTTCAGACCGCGGACACCATCACTCCTGGCAGCGTGCACTTCAATCCAAAGTCTCTGCGCGCAAAATTGATGGGCAAGAACGGCTCAGTGCTCCCGAACGTTCCGCAAGATGAAACGCATCTCGCGCACGGCAATGCGAGCATGACCTGCTATTCCTGCCACACTTCGTGGACTCCGACGTGTTTCGGCTGCCACCTGCAAATGACGGCCAACGCTCGCCGGCCAATGCTGCACAACGAAGGCCTGGTTACGCGCAACTACACGAGCTACAACTTTCAGGTTTTGCGCGACGACATTTATATGCTTGGAGTCGATGGCACGGTGACCGGCCATCGTTTTGCTCCGGCGCGCTCGAGTTGCGCGATTCTAGTGAGTTCGCAAAATGCGAATCGCGAATGGCTCTACTACACACAGCAGACGATTTCCTCTCCGGGTTTTTCGGGACAAAGTTTCTCCACCTTTGTCCCGCACACCGTTCGCGCGAAAGAGACCAAACAGTGCAGCGACTGCCATGTTTCCCGGCAGAACGACAACAATGCCTGGATGGCGCAAGTTTTGTTGCAAGGCACGAATTTCATGAACTTCATGGGGCGTTATGTCTACGTCGCGACCGGCAAAAAGGGTTTTGAAGCCATTGCCGTCGCCGAGCACGATGAGCCCGAAGCCATTTACGGCAGTGACTTGCATCGCATCGCTTATCCCGACGATTACAGGAAATTCCTAAAACACGAACGCGAGCTGGATACTGCCTATGAACACGACGGCAACATTCTGGACATTCAGGCTCGCGGAGAATATGCGTACGCTGCCATGGGCAAGAATGGCCTGCGGGTGTTCGACATTGCCAACGTGGACAATAAAGGGTTTTCGGAACGCTTAACCAGCGCTCCCGTTTCACCGCTGGGCCAGCGCTTCTATGTCCCTACGAAAAACGCGCAGTCTGTCGCGTCGCCCACCACGCTTGGCGTCGACCCGCTGCGCAAGCAGCTCCCCGAAAACGAGGAGCAACCCATTCACCTGATTTATGGTTTCCTCTATGTCGCAGACGCGGAAGAAGGCCTGGTCGTCATTGGCGATCCCAATCTCAAAGCAAAAATGCCGGGTGTCGGCACGCTCCTCGACGGTAATCCCAACAATAATTTTCTCAAGCGCGCTCTCGCTTTCAATCCCAACGGCGCGCTGACCGGCGCGCGTAAAATCACGATCGCCGGAACATATGCCTACATCGTCACCGATAAAAATCTCGTCGTCGTGGATCTGGACAACCCTCTTGCGCCCAAAATTACCGCAACCATCGGAGCGCCTTTTCTCAACGATCCTCGCGCCGTTGCTGTCCAATTTCGTTACGCATTCGTCGTCGATCGCGACGGTCTGAAGACTCTCGATGTCACGGAGCTTGCCCAACCCAGGCCCGTCGAATCCTCAAAACTGTCCCTCGACGACGCGCGCAACATCTATGTCGCCCGCACGTATGCGTACGTCTCCGCCGGCAAGCACGGTATCGCTATCGTCGACGTCGAAAACCCCGAATTGCCAAAACTCGACCAAATTTACAACGCGGAAGGAAAATTGAGCGACGTCAACGATGTGAAAATCGGAATGGTCGCCGCCAGCGCTTTCGCCTTTGTCGCTGATGGAAAAAATGGCCTGCGCGTTCTGCAAATTCTCTCGCCGTGGGACGATCCCGCGCATTTCTCCGGCTTTAGCCCGCGGCCAACTCCAAAACTGATTGCCACCGCCCACACGCGCGGTCCAGCCCTGGCCATCTCCAAAGGAATTGACCGCGACCGTGCCGTGGATGAATCCGGAAATCAGCTCGCGGTCTTCGGCCGCCGCGGTGCACGTCCGCTGAACCGCTCGGAAATCCGCGCCCTCTACCTCCACACCGGCACAAACGAGCCCTATTCCGTCACAGACAGCGGCCCTGATCTTGCATCGAGAAATTCCGTCGCAACCTGGCTGCATCGTCTGTTCCGCTGGCATCCATCCGGAAAATAGACAGGGCCCGCAAGGAAAAAGCGCATTCGCCTGTTGTTCTCCTGTGACCAACGTGCAGAATCGAATTCTTATTCCAGGGACTGTAACGTTGTAGGCTCCAACTTATTTGTTTTTAACCTTTTGCATGCTATTCGCATCTAATCTAAGGACAAAACCCGGTTCACGTTCCCTGCATAGAAATGATTAAAATAATTTGTTGGGGCTCCCCTCGGAGACGCAGTTAAGGTGTAGATGCAGGGTTAATTGGGGCTCAAGAGCTGCCCCGGCTCGCAAGAGGGCGAGCGGCAGTCAAGAAAGGGAAAAAATGTCCAATCAGTATCTTTTAGCCAGCGACTTTGATCAGACGCTCAGTTTTAACGACTCGGGCGTGGTCCTTGCCGAATTGATCGGCATCAAGAATTTCCACGACCGGGTGAAGGGGCTATCGCAAATCAATCTGGTGCAGCAGGGAGCGGAACTCTCATATTTGATTCTGCACGATCCGGAATTTCGCCGCGTCCGCCGCGAACATCTTGTCGAAACCGGCAAACGCATTCGTTTGAAGCACAACGTCGGCCAGTTTGCCAAAGCGCTCGAAACTCTTGCGGAGGGTTATAACTTTTCGTTCTATGTCATTTCGGCCGCGCCCCAGGAAATCATCGAATCGGCGCTGGAAGGAATCGTTCCAAGGGAAAATATCTTCGGCACACGATTTCACTACGCCGAAAACGGCGAAGTGTCTGCCATCATCCGCGCGTCAGCGGGTTGGGGCAAAATCACGGTGCTCGAGGAAATTCGCGCCACACTCGGCATCAGCCATGACCATATCATCTACATGGGCGACGGCAGTTCGGACCTGCCCGTGATGATGCACGTCAATTCCTACGACGGACTGACGATCGCGGTGAGCGAAGCCGAATTCATCACTCGCGTGGCGAAGCGCACCGTGCTCAGCGACAACGCGATGAGCGTGCTCGTTCCAGTCATGGAAGACGTTCTTCGCTGGGATTCCGCGCGCATCCGCCGCACCTTTGCGCAGCACGGCTTGATGCTCCGCGAGTGGGGCAAGTCGCGCACCGACCAATTGCTCATTCAGGAGTCGCCGGAGCCCATTTCCGTCGATTCGCATGCCGAGCAAACACATGCAGAGGCCCAAGCGCAATAGGGAAAACTCATAAGCTTCCTGGAAAGACGCTCTCTTCCGAGGGCGCCTTTTTGTTGGAACTATGGCCTTGCGCGGTTCTTCAATTGCTTCGCAAGTTTCTCGATATCCTCGGTTTGCTTGTACATGTTCACGGAAAAAACATCGGCCGTATGCGCCCCGTCTAGTTTTGCCCGGAATTCCTGGACCTTGATCAATAGTTGGTCCGTTGCATCCAATAATTCTTTTTCGCGAGCAACCAGCGCAGCGGGATTGCTCTTGTTCGATTTCCCTTGCGGTCCAGCCGGCAATTTCTCCGCAGGTTCCGGATGAGCGGGCAGCGGCTCCGCGCGCTGGCGAATTGGCGTCGGCGGTTGTTGTTGAAGCGCGGTGAGTATGCCGGCTGATGCGAGCGTGGAAAGAAACGTGCGGCGTGAATCCAACATAAGAACCTCCGGAGAACGGCGCGGCGGGGGTGTGCCGGGAATGGTAGCACTGAACTCCAGATAAAAGCCGCAGTGCACAGCCTAGGTTTTTACCGCTGGCGCCGCACTCAAGGATTCCGCGGTGTTTGCATCGCGCCTCATTCGTGCCCATTCCAGAATCTCTTCGCGAAGCGTATTCAACGAATTCGTCATGCGGTCCGCTTCAATGTTCACCAGCGCGTAACGCTGCCTTTCCGGATCTCCGGCGGCAATCAACAGGTTGTGATCTTCGCGAAGATTCGGGAATTGCTTTTCCGCCACTTTCCCGCCGGACAGCGCTTCCTCGAGGAGCGCCAGCGTTTCTTCCACGTCCGCGGCAAATATTCGAAACTCTTGTCGCGCCGGAACTGGTGGCGTCAGAGGCAAGCCCGCTTCCAAAGCCATAATCGCGTGAGCAAAGCGGTGAGTGCTGGCTAGCATCGCGTTCACCCTGTTGATCTGCTCTGGAGTCACTCCGGGCTCCGCCGCCAGACGTTCCAGAGAACTCTCCAGGTTCGTTCGCGCTGTGCGCGAATTTTGCCGCGGCAATTCCAGCGCGAGCGCGCCCACAGTTTCCTTTTCGACGTACGAGCGCGCGACCGCCGAGAAATATTCCCGGTACGCAGCCAATAGAGCTGCCATCGAGTCTCCCACGCGCGAACGCTCCCAGGTCGGCCATGCCAGATAGGTCAGCAGAGCCAAAACGCCGCCAGCCGCTGTGTTCAATCCGCGCGCGAGGATCACTTCTTTCGGCGAAACCCCATTGATCGCCAGCAGCAGCACGACCAGCGCGCTGACGATTACCGCGAACACGCCATAATTCGCCGGCCCGACCCAGCGCAGCAGAAACGTAAAGGACGCTATCAGAATAATTTCGGTTGCCGTATGAATCGGCAGGAAATGGAACAGCGCCGTCGCCAGCAGCAAGCCAAGAATGGTTCCTGAAACCCGCAGCACCCCGCGCGTGAACGTCACGGCAAATTCCGGCTTTAGCACCAGCACGATCGTCATCGGAATCCAATACGACCGCCGCCAGTCGAAAGCCCGCCCGAGCATGTTTCCCGCAGCGACGGCGAACGCCAGCCGTAGCGCGTGCCGAAATGTCGTCGACCGGAAGTTCACATTGGCGCGCAAGGACGCGATACTACTGCTGAACCGAAGCCGAAGCGGCTGCCGTTTCTCCTTTTTTTCGAATTCTGCCGCGCCTTCGAGTGACGCATGATTTGCCAGATCAATCGCTGCGCGCAGTTGTCCGGAGAGCGCGTCCATCTGGTACTCCGTATCCTGTAGGACCGCTTCTAAAAACACCTTGCGCGATCCCATCCCGTGTTGTGAGTGGATTTGATAGGTCAAGGCAACGCCGAGAATCACGCGGTCGGCATCGAGTCCAATCTTTCTATTGCTCAATAGCGCTTCGCCAATTGACCGCAAAATCGAAGAGACGTTTTCCAGGTAGCGGCCGATCGCTTCAATTGCTTTGTGCCCGGGCGCTTCGCGCTCCATGCGCAGCCGCAGTCGTGAAAGCATCATTGTGCTTAGCCGGATTCGTTCGGCCTGGCTCAGCAGCGCGCGAAACCGTACGCTTTCCATGGAATTATCGCTGCCCAGCGAGGCAATCGCTTCCTGCGCTCGCGTTGCAGCGGGCGTCGCGGGCGGAGCGCTTGACGCTTGTGTTGGTTTGTTCGCGGCTTCGGCCAGCTCCTGAAACAAATCGTTGAGTGCGCGTCTTTCTGGTGTGTAGCGCCGTACCGGCCACAATGCAATCGAAAGCGCCGTTTGGAGCAATCCTCCGGCTAGCGCCAGCACACCAGCTTCCGCCGCTTGCCGCGCCGTCAAAGGCTGCGCGGCATAGACAACCAGCATAACCAGGCTGATAACGCCAACATCCGCTGCCGTCGCGCCTATGGCGACCAACATGCCCGCAATGAACGCCCACGCCGTCGTCACAAAAATCGCTTCCGTATTGCGGCGTCCGGTAAGCGCCCCAAGAAAAATCGCGATCGCGCACCACGCCGTCGAGGCCAACATTCGCCGTGCCCGCTGCGGGTAGGGATCATGTCCGTCCGAGTACGAAACGTTGAGCGCGCCGCTGGCCATCGCCAGCCCGCCGCGCGGCATCCCAAGGGCAAATCCCATCACCAGTGGAATCACCACTCCGGCCGTATTCCGCAGTGCCAGCGCCGGAATCATTTTCGAACGATCGAAATGAGTAAGCAGCCGCCATAGAACTCGCGCTTGATTCGGCGCTTTCGGCTGCTTTTCCGAACGACTCGTTATCCGTATCTGCGATGAACTTGCCATTGATCTGACGAGGCTATTCCGGCGAGAACAATCCCGGATCGCAATATGGTAGCAGGAGAGAATCGGCGCCGTGGTGGACTTGGAAAAAACTGGGCCAATCAACCATGAGGCATATACCGCGCTGAGACCCGAAGGCATCGAACCTAGAGAACCCGGGGGAAGATCATGGCAACGGCGAATTCATTTGCGGAAAAACAGGTCGCGGCATCGCGTCAGGGAAGGGAAAAAGCTCACGCACCTTCAGGCATCGCCGTTTTCGCCACCGTCTTTCAAGTCGTGATGCTTGCCGCGCATTGGTTTCTTTACGAAACATGGCTTCTCTTTTGGGGTCCCATGAGCGTTACCGCGCAACGCACGCTGGCAGCCAGCGCCGCCCTTCTAAGCTTGAGTTTTCTCGCTGCCACTTTGCTTGCTTTCCGCTACAACAATGCTGTCGTTCGCGCATTTTATCGCGTCGCCGCCGTCTGGCTTGGCGCGCTCAGTTTTTTCTTTCTCGCCGCCCTCGCGAGCTGGCTTGTCTACGCTCTCGTCATCGCCGGCGCGTTCGAATTTCATACCCGCACAATCGTTTTTGTAACCTTCAGCATGGCCGCGCTTATTTCTTTGTTCGGCATTGTCAATGCAAGCTGGACTCGCACACTGAAAATTTCAGTGAAACTCCCGAATCTTCCGGAATCGTGGCGCGGCCGGACAGCCGTTCTCGCCAGTGATCTTCATCTTGGTCACATCCACCATCGCGGTTTTTCGAAAAAAATCACTCGCAAGATTTCTGAACTCAAGCCAGACGTCGTCTTTGTCGCGGGAGATATGTTCGATGGCACCCGCGTAAACGCACCCGAACTAGTCGAACCCTGGAAGTATCTTCGCGCCCCCTTCGGCGCTTACTTCATTAACGGCAATCATGAACTCTTCGGAGGCGGTTCCGCGTTCCTGGACGCGATCCGCGCCGCGGGCATTCGCGTGCTTCACAACGAAAAAATCAACCTGGACGGTCTTCAACTTGTGGGTGTGCCTTATGAGCATGCCACTCATGCCGAACACTTCCGCTCCGTCCTGGCAAAAATAGTGGTCGATCCAGCGAGCGCGAGCATCTTGCTCACGCACGCTCCCGATCACCCCGAGATCGCGGCAGAGGCGGGCATCGGCCTCCAACACGCCGGCCACACCCATCTCGGCCAATTCTTTCCGTTCACCTGGATCGCAAAGCGTATCTACGGCCAGTTCACCTACGGCCTGAGCCGTCTAGGCCCAACTCTGTTCTACACGTCCAGCGGCGCCGGACTCTGGGGCCCGCCCCTTCGCATCGGTTCCCAATCCGAAATCGTTCAAATCAAGTTTGAATAGGGAATGGATGGCCTCGACCGTTTACTCGCCGCCAGTGTGCAAAGCTGGAAGTCTGAACGCGGGCTTTACTTCTTTGCGCTGCGACCAGTCATGATAGGTGTGGCACTCGAAACATCGCGACTCCGCGTGATTCGGCCCCGGCGCGTGGCAGGTCCGGCAAGTCGCAATCCCGGGAATTAACAGTTCGCTTGACTCCGTGCTTGTCAGCGCCTTCGCATGGCAACTCACGCAAGTAAATCCCGTGTGCGCGTCATGGTCGAACCTCGAGTGGGGCAGCCACCGCAGAGTGATGTTTGCCGGAGCTACAGCGCCAATCATTCCTGCTGAATTCCCCCCTGCCGCAAGATTCGCAATGCTTGTTACCGTCCCCGCCGCAACATTTGCCGGACTCCACCGCGCAATCGATGTGTCCGGCAGGTTCTGCTTCGTCATCTGGTGGCATTGCGCGCACGTCTTGTGCGAAAGCAATTCCTCCGCTACCGCCACTTTCTCTGCCACCCATTGCGGAGCAGATAACGTTCTCATCCGTGGCTGCAGTAGCTTGCCAGACAAATCCCTCGAGGGGTCTTGCATTTCGTGTAGCTCGTTCGAATGTGTCGCAATGTACGCCCCGAACTTCTTCATCAAAAATGTGTGCACCACTTCCGGCTTGTCGTGCGGCACGCCATCGTCAAATCGTTTGTCGAAGGTCAGTAGATGGCATCCCGCGCAAGCCGTAGCAAATTTCACCGGCGCCATTAACTCGCGGCCCGTTGCGGGATTACGCGCCTTCAGGCTGGAAGAACTCGCGGTAAGGAATTGATCCTTGTCGGTGTAGGAGGCGGTAATGCCGAGATACTTCCCGTCTGCGTAGATCCAGGGCTTGGTTACACCCGGCGGCCGATGGCAGTCGAAACATTCGAGCTGGACACTTGGTCCCCCGGGAGCGCTGCGGATGGGTTGCATGTGTAATTTGTGATTGAGCTTGATCGTTCCCGGATCGTGGTTCGTCGCCGCCGCTCGAAATTCCGGATGCCCGTTTTCCAGGCTGGAGATGTTTGCCGAGAAATGTGCGGCACCGCCGTTTGTACGCAACTCAGAATGGCACTGCGCACACGATTGATTGCTTGCCGCTGACAGATTGATCTTCCCGCGATGCTCCACGTGACATTCCGCACAGTTCGGCATCCGCGTCTGCTCCGCGTGATGAATCGGCCCGTCATGGCACGCGAGGCACGCCGAATTTTCCGCCTTCGCCGAATAGGCGCCGGCCTTCTCCACATGGCATGCCGCGCATTGCGTTTCAAACACAGCGTGGGGATTGCTCAGTCGCCCGCTCGAATACACGCGTGAATCATGCATGGCAAAATGCGCCGCAATCCAAATCAGTGCGACCAGCGGCAACGCCAAGCTCAGCCACAGCTTTGCCCGCTTCAGCGGCGTCGGTCTCTTGAAATAGTTCAAGTCGATCCGTTGCGCCAGTTTTTTTGTTGTACGTGTGCGAGCCAATCGTCACCTAGTAGCGCAAAGCCATCACGGCGTGAACCGCCCCGAGCAAAATCAATGCGAGCGAAAGCGGAATGTGAACCAACAGCCATCCGTGCAGCCAGCGATGCATCCGTTCCTGCAGGGAGAGCTGGCGGGCCTCTTCGCAAATCTCTTCCAGGTCAGTAATCGTTGCGTGCGCTGAAGCCGGCGCCAAAGTCCGCACCGCTGCAAACGAGCTCTTCGCACGTCCAGCTTCGCTCAATCGCGAGCTCCGCTTCGGTTGTTCCAGATAGGGCCGCAATTCCGCCAGGTAAAATCGCCGCAGCGGAGCTGATTGTTCCTCATTCAATAAAATAATTTCGGGAGCCGCCGCCACCGCCGTCGCCACGCTCGCTCCCGCGCTCACCGCGGCTGACGTTCGCAGCGCCACCGTAGTTGCTGTCAGCGCCCGCATCGCCGTAAATCCTCCTGCGCGCTGTCCCGCCACGTCCGATGTGTATTTGAACCCCAGTGGACCGCACAGCGACTCCATGGCGCGATCCGCTTCTTCCCGCAGCAACCGCCTCACGTGTCCAATCTCGTCGTAAATCGTTTCGAGGGGCACGTCGTTCGTCATTATCTTCGGCAGATAATTTTGCAAAGCCGCGCCGAACACTCCGCTCACCACGGTAATAATCAGCAGCCACATCAAGACGCGCGTCAGCGTTCCGCCAAAATGAAACCCGCCGTGAAATAAAATCAGCGGCAGAGCCAGAAATCCCAGCCACAAATGTCCGCGCATCCACGCCTGTGCGCGGCCCAATCGCCACGTCGGCACGCGCTTCCGCGCGCCCAGAGCGGCCGCAAACAACATGAACGCGAACCCAACAATCCCGAACGCCAGCCCCAGCGCGCTTCCGCCCGTCGGTCCTTTTGGCGCCGTCAGTGCATACGGAACGTAAATCGCCAGGCACGCCACAAAAATCGCAATCGAAATGAAAAGCCAGGTTCGCTGGGTGGAATCGAGCTTCATTTTATTTTCCACCCTTGATGGATCACTTCCTGGAAGAACTGTCGCGGCTCCACGCGATGCGCCGCGTCATGCGGGCACGCGTATACGCAGCTCGGCTCCTTCAAGTGAGTGCACAAATCGCACGAAGTCGCCTTTTGCTTGATCGTCGCCTTTTTCCGCCCGGGATTTTCCGGATCTTCCGCCATCACTTCAAATGGATGCAGATTGATATTGCCGTACGGGCAATTTCGCGCGCACAACCCGCACCCGATGCACCAATCCTCGATAATCACTTCGAGCGAATTCCGCCTCCGGATCGATCCGACGGGACATCCCACCATGCACAGCGGGTCGCGGCACTGCCGGCAACTCGTGGCCACAAGGTAGTGATCGAACCGCAATCCATCGCGCACCAGTCGCGTCACGCCGTCGTGCGCATCCGCGCACGCGTTCACGCAGGCGTCGCACCGCGTGCAATTCTGCAGATCCAGCACCAGCAAACTCTGCGCTTCCATCAATCCTTGCGACAAAAACTGATCGATCGGCACGCCTTGAATCATTTCCAGCCGCTGCTGATTTGCAAACCGCCTCTCTTCCGCAACAAGCTCCAGCCCGCGCCGGACCGTCGGGAAGCGCTCCACCATCTGCCGGAAATCTTCACCGGGGATCCGCACCACTTCCACATGATCCAGCGCCGTACAATTTGCCGTGCGCACTCCGCCGCCCAGCAATCCGATCTCGCCGAAGTAGTCTCCGCGCGAGAGATAAGCAAGCACCAGTTCGCCGCCCGGATAATTCTCCGAAATTTTCACGAATCCGATGCGCACCAGATAAAAACTGTCCGCCACGTCGCCCTGTCTCGCAATCGCCTGTCCCGGAGCAAATCGTTGCAGCTCCACCGTCTCTTTCAAATGTTCGATAAAGTCCGGCGCCAGATCCGCGAACATCGGCACGCCGCGCAAATGGTTCTCCAGCGCGCGCCGCCGGTAGGTTTCATCAATCTGCGCTTTGAACGTCTTGTTCTTCATCATGATGTCGAGCACGTTGCGCAACATCTCATACGCCACGACATCCGACTCCGCTCGCACCGTCGCCGACCGAGGATAGAAATTCATGCAAGTCATTTCGCCAAAGAGATCGCCAGGGCCAAGCTCGGCCACGGGATTCCCATAAGAAAGGTCCACCGCGGCGTCGATGGGAATCGTTTTGTCTCCCGCTTCCTCCGCGCGTGTGTCTTCCTCGCGCCCCACAAGCGTGCTCGTCAGCCGCTTGAACAATCCTTTGCTTCCGCCCTGCGTCTTCACGTGCGCAATTGGCGTCGAAATCGAAACGCGCGCCCTGCCTTCCAAAATGTAAAACGCCGTCGAACCGAAATCGCCTTCCTTGCAAATCAGTTCGCCCTTGCGAAATCGCCGCTTCACGATTGCGCCGCGATTCAATTCCAAAAACGTTCCGGAAACGCCTTTGAACACTGGAAACTTCAGCAACTCTTCCGCTTCAAATCCTTCTGCCCCCGGCCCTTCCGCAATCGCCGTTCCCGTAACGCTCTTGTTCGTCAGCGCGCCCGTCGGGCACGAAACCATGCACTCCCCGCACGATACGCACGTCGAATCTCCCATCGGTGAATTCAGATCGAACGCAATTCCCGCCGAATAGCCTTTTCCCATCCGGCCCAAAACAAAATTCGTGCGCACTTCGTCGCACCCGCGGATGCACCGGTCGCACAAAATGCAGGCATCGTGGTCCACGGCGATCGAAAGGGAAGAATCGTCCTGCCCGCGAGCTACTGTCCGCTTCGCAAACCGCGGTTCCGTAATCCCCGCCGCCTGCGCCAAAGTCTCCAGTTCGCAGTCATGCGAATTGGTCTGCCGCGCACAAGGCGCAGGATGATCCGCCATCAAGAGTTCCAGGAGCGTCTTCCGCGCGCTCAGAACTTTCTCCGAGTTCGTCACCACCTTCATCCCCGGTTCGACCGGCCGCACACACGATGCCGCCAGCACCCGCGCCCCCGTATCCACCAAACACAAGCGGCAAACGCCCACCGGCGTTTCGTTTTGCAGATGGCAAAGCGTGGGAATCGTGACGCCGTTCATCCGTGCCGCATCAAATACAGTCGTCCCCGCCGGCACGCGCACCGCTGCGCCATCGATCGTGATGTCCACCATTCCCGGAGGTGTTGTGCTAGCCGCCATGCCTCTTGTCCGTCTTTCCGTCGAGCCTAAAACGTTTGTCATTCCGAGGGCGGTTTTTGCCCGAGGAATCTGCTTTCTTGTCAATCAAGGCAAAGTGCTGCCTCACGGCCTGATCCCAACCCGATTCGCTTCTCCCGCTCGCCTCGCCGCGCTCATGCACATGCCGCTCGGACATTCCCCTCGCAAAACATGCGCATCCACTTCCGAGCGAAAATGCTTCAGCACGGATTGAATCGGCGCCGGCACAATTTGCCCAAGCCCGCAAATCGAAGCCTGGGCCATCGCATGCGAAAGCTCATCCAGCAATCCCAGATCTGCGCGATACTGCGCTTCCGCCACTGAACCCTGCGACCATCGGGCCAGTAAATCCACCATCTTCTGCGATCCAACGCGGCAAGGCACGCACTTCCCGCACGATTCATTCCGGTAAAACCGCACCGCATTCAATGCCATGTCCAACATGCAAGTTGTGTCGTCGCATACCACGATCGCGCCCGAACCAAGCATCGAACCTGCATCTGCCAGAGCCTTGAAATCCAGCCGCACATCCGCCATCGAAGCCGGCAAATATCCTGACGATGGCCCTGACGGTGCAAATGCCTTCAACTGCCTCCCGCCGCGCACTCCCCCCGCATAGCCAAACAGCACTTCGCGCATCGGAATGCCCATCGGCACTTCATAAATCCCCGGTTTCGCGCAGTGCCCGCTCACGCCCACAAATTTCAGCCCGCGCGACCCGCCTTGCCCTGCCGATTTGTACCAATCCACGCCGCGCATCAAGATCTGCGGCGCGTTCGCAAATGTCTCCACGTTATTGATCACCGTCGGCTTTTGATAGAGTCCGTTCACGCCAGGAAACGGCGGCTTGTTGCGCGGCTCCGCTCGGTGTCCTTCGATCGCCTCGATCAATGCGCTCTCTTCGCCGCAAATGTATCCGCCAGGACTCACAAAAACACTCAAATCGAAATCCAGCCCGCTCCCTTGCAGATTCTTCCCCAGCAATCCGACGCGATAGCACCGCCGGATCTCTTCTCCTAGAATTTCTTCCTGCAAATGATATTCGTGCCGGATGTAGAGAATTCCTTGCTTCGCTCCGGTCACCAGCCCTGCAATCGCCATGCCTTCGATCACCAGATGTGCGAGATGCGTCATGATGAACCGGTCTTTGATCGTCCCCGGCTCGCTTTCATCCGCATTGCAAACGATGTATTTCTCCGCCACCGGCTGTTTCCGCACCAGATCCCACTTCATCGAAGTCGGAAATCCCGCGCCGCCCATTCCGCGCAATTCCGATTCTTTCAGCGTTGCCAGCACTTCGTCGTAATCCTTGTTGATAATCAGTTGCCGCAGCACGCGATATTTTTCCGGCCCATCGTATGGATCCGACGCGCACTCCACGCGCTGCGTCTGCGGATGGTCTTCGTGCAGTTCTTCCCCCCGCATCGCCGCCCGCGCAATCGCTTCCGCGGTTTCCGCGTTCATTCCCGTAAAAATCCGGTCGTTAATCGAAACCGCCGGCGCGTGATCGCACCGCCCCAGGCAGGAAACATCGCGAATTTCCACATCGCTCTTTGCAAGCCCCGCAAACCGCGTTTCCATCTCGGCTCGCAGTTCGCATGCTCCGTTCAAATGGCAGCTCATGTCCGCGCACACACGGATCTCCGCGCGCGGTGGCGGCATGAGATGAAAATGAGGATAAAAACTCGCGACGCTATGAATTTGGTAGAGCGGAGTCTGGGTTCGCGCAGACAGCGCTTCCAGCTCTGCCTTCGGCAAGAATCCGTGGCGCAGTTGAATAGCCCGCAGGTCGTCGAAGATCACGGCGCCCGTCTCGCGCAATTGCGTCCCGCGAGAAGAGCGAAAAACGCGGGCCGCGCAGTGGAGTGAAAGTCCTGCAAATAGTAATGGGAGAACCTCCGCGTGTAAACAGAAGAGCCCGGTTTCGTTTCTAGGTTAGCCACAATTACCAGCCCAATTGGCTCATTCGCCTCAGAATAATCGCGCTGTAGCGATTCATCCGTTCCGGCCGCCTCTTCAGCGGAGCCGGCAGAATTGCCGCGAGCCGTGCCGACTGTTCCCGGCCGATATAACGCGCGTCCGTTCCATAATGATAACGGCAGGCCGGCTCCGCGCCATAAATGCCCGGCCCCCATTCGACCACGTTCAGATAAATCTCAAGAATCCGCCTTTTGCCGAGCGCGAATTCGGCCACGGGCACCAGCGTTGCCTCCGCGCCCTTGCGCAGAAAAGACCGGCCTGTTCCAAAAAACAAATTTTTCACAAGCTGCTGCGTAATCGTGGAAGCTCCGCGTGTGCGCTCGCCCTCCAGATCGTCTTCCGCCGCGGTTTGGATCTCCTGCCAATCGAATCCATGGTGTTGATAGAACCGCGCATCCTCCGCCGCAATCACTGCATGCTGGAGATCGGCGGAAATTTGACTGAGTGCTACAAATTTGTAGCTCTCCCGATACGGCTTGTGCTGAATCCACGCCTGCATTCGCCGCTGCATATGCACTGCGGTCGTCGGCGGATCGATCCACCGCGCAGCCACAATCATCAGCGCAGCAAACGCCCATAAAACCACCGCGCCGATGACTAGCCATTTAACAAGCAGCCTAAAAAATCGAAATGCCCACACACGCTTTGGCATTGTTGGCGCCGTTTGCAGGCCGTTGGGCGACCTTGCCTTTGACATTTGCGGTACTTCAGTCACGGCTCAGCATGATACGGGGCGTATGGATGTTTTTGTGGTGACACACGGCTACGTGCCAAATCTCCCTTGTGATCCAGCGTGAACTGCAGCTCTTTGAGCTCAACCACCGCGAATCAAACACTTCTTAGGCCAGTCCGCTTCACAAGCAAGGTCAGCTTCTGATCGTGATTCATCGGTTCCCACGGAACAAGTTTTTCCGCGAGCACATCCATCCGGTGAAATAGCGTTAATTCCAGAAAAAGCCCAATGAAGTCCAGGTCCCGGAAGACTAACGAGCCGGCATTTCTCATCTTGTCTCGAATTCGCTCGAAATGCGCCGGCATCTCGGTCCAGTGAAGGCTCGCACGATGATGGTGGCAAAGGTGGTACCCTTCGTTCAGAAAGTTCACCTCGTCCATTACCGTCACGGTATTCGCAAAATAATCCAGAGGATTGTCCGGATCGCAGAAAGCGTGCTGCACCCACGCGGTGATTGCGTTGATGAAATTCATGCAGAGAAGGGGAACCAGGACAAATAGAATTCCAATTCTCCAGTTATAAACAAAAATGGCCGTGAAGTAAGCATAGTAGCGCGCCATTCCCCAAAACATTCGCCTTCGGTTCTTCTCATCGCCTTTCGCTTTGAAGTAGGCGTATGGGGCCAGTCCCAGGACCGTCCAAATGTTGTCGGAGAGATACCACAGGAAATCGATTCGGCTCGTTCGATCGCAGCCCATATTGTTGCGAGTATCGTCCGGTCCGCTGTTCTCTTTATGATGAAGACGCACATGCGCCGTTCGCCCAAGTTCCGGCGCGTTCCCATACAAATATCCAAGGAAGAATTCCAGGTAACGCCCGAAGACCTTGCCGTATTTTTCCGAAAAAAAACCATGCCGACTGTGCGCTTCCAGGTGGCTGGCGCTGAACATCCTCACAAACTGCTGGAACTTGCGCCCGTAAAGGGAAAGATAAAAAGCGAGCACAAGCAGCAGCCGCGGCTTTCCCAAAGCCAGTTGAATCGCGAAAATCGGCACCGCCGTAAAGGTCAGCGAGATCATTAGTCGCAAAGCCGGGGTGTCCCGTGGATCCCGCAGAACTTTTTGCCCGAGTCGCTCGATCACTCTGCCATAGGCCCCGGAAAAGAATTTGCAAGCGGCGCGTAGCGGACGGATTCTCAAGAGGAGCTTTGCCGCACCATCGCATCCGAACGATAGCGCGACCACGGGCAATGCTGCGGCAACGCTGGCCAATCCCATGACTAGCGCCAGCCACCGAAATAGGAATAGGAGTTTGCGTCTGGCGCCAAAACTGACCGCCAGCGAGGCGGCGCCCATCACAGGATTGTCCATTTCCATGGCAGCACCGTGTGCCCTTGCTCGACCAGGCACGAACGCGGCCATGTTAGGCTCCACTCTGGAAGCAAGTCAATATTGCCGCTGCTCCGGTATTGCACAGAGTTCCCAGTTTGTTTTGATATATTCTCTGCCTGTTGCCTCTTTCTTTTGAAATCTCGTCATCAAATGCACAGAACCCATGAGCAGCCCGCCGTCCCAGCCTGAATCGGCCAACCGGCCTCGGCACAACGACAAACGAAAAATTGTCGAGCATTATGATTTTGTCAGCCCTTACTACCAGTCGCTTTGGGGCGAACATATCCATCATGGCTTTTGGATTCGCGGAGACGAATCGAAAGAAGTGGCACAGCTCCAGCTCGTCGAGCATCTCGCCACACTCGCAAAGGTCCAGATCGGTTCCGCAATCCTCGATATCGGCTGTGGTTTCGGCGGTAGCAGCATTTACCTGGCGCAGAAATACAAAGCCCGCGCGATCGGCATCACAATCTCCCCAGTCCAGGTGGAAATGGCCAGAAAGGCGGCGGGCGCTGCCCAGTTGGACGCGCAGTTCCATCTCATGGACGCCGAAGCCCTGAATTTCCAGCAGCAGTTTGATCTTCTTTGGTCTGTCGAGTCCATCTCCCACTACCACGATCGTCGAGGTTTTTTTACGAACGCGGTAAAATTTCTGAAACCCGGTGGCGTCTTTGCTCTCACGGATTGGTTCAAAAAAGAAGGCCTTTCCGCCGCTCAAGAACGCAAATTTATCGAACCTATCGAACGGGGTATGTTCATTGAACTCGAAACAATGGACAACTATGAGTCCTATCTCGTTGCCAGCGGCCTTCAAATCGTTCACAGACAGGATCTCTCGAGCCAGTGCGCGAAGAGCTGGGATCTCGCTTTGGAGGTAATCCGGAAAAAATCCTTTTGGATCCTTGCTGCAAAAATGGGAAAAGATTTTGTTGCCAATTTGAAGGCATTCCACTCCATGCGCGCGGGGTACGCCTCCGGCAATTTTGTATGCGGGCTCTTCACTGCCACGAAGCCTTCCGAAGCTGCAAAGTAGTTCAGCCGCAAGCTGCTTCCATGTCGTAAGCTGTCCTCGACCTTCTCCGCGATCGCTGGCGCGCTACGGCGGCAATCGATGAATCTCTTTGCCAAATACTGAAAAAGCTGTATCGTTTCTTCCCGGTGTTTTTATGGCGGCCACGAACGACTCTCGGCGTTATCCTCGGTATGGTTCCCTGAAAGGAACTCTTCTCGCTTGGCAGGCTTCCAGCTCGCGCGATGTCTCGCATGTACTTGATCTTTCCCTCGGCGGAATTTACGCGCGCGTCGCTGAACCCCCTCCTGTCGGCACGCCCATCCAGTTGTTGCTGGTCGCTCCTATGTTGGAAGTCAGAGCCCGTGCCGTTGTCCAGCGCAGCGAGCCGAAAAGGGGCATGGGCATCAAGCTGATTGCGATGCATCAGGATGACCGCGCGCGATTCGCCAGTTGGCTGAATCGCTTGCCGTAGCCAGACAGGAATTTCGCTGCTCCTGCAGTTGTTTGATACCGGAAGCAGTGCGCGGCGCTAACAGTTCCGCCGCTCGTAAAATCGCATCATCCCCACGCGGCTCCCCGCACGCCCCGGCAATTCTCCAATCTTCATGCGGCCAGTATAAACCCTCCACCGCACTGCAGGGTCAAGCTCGCGCCGCACTCTTTGCAGAAATAGGACCGCCAAAACGCGGGAGTGTATGCTTTCCGTTGGATTTGCCAAGCATGTACAATCACCGGATGACGCGATTGCCTAAACGCACTTTTCCGAAGGCGCTTCTAGCGATTGTCCTCGCAGTACTGGCTTATGCCTCCAATGCCCAAGCGCCGCCCAACCGTTTGAAGCAAGTTGTGCAACCTTACGTCGATGCAAAGATGTTCATGGGAAGCGTACTCGTAGCTAAAAACGGCGAGGTCATTTTCAGCAAGAGCTATGGTATGGCCGACTTGGAGTGGAACGTTCCAAATTCTTCCACGACTCGATTCAACATCGCTTCGATGACGAAGCAATTCACCGCAGCCGCGATCTTGCTCCTTGAGGATCGTGGAAAAATAAAGACCGATGATTTCGTGAAGAAATATCTCACGGATGCGCCAGCATCCTGGGACAAGATCACCATTTATCACCTGCTGACGCATACATCCGGTATCAGCGGCGACGCCGCGAGATACGAACCCGGCACCCCAGACAAGCTGATTTTTAACGACAAACCCCTCACCTTTCAGCCGGGCGAACAATGGGAATACACGAATCTGGGGTATATCGTGCTCGGGTACTTAATAGAAAAGATCAGCGGACAGACCTACGAAGAGTTCGTTCAACAGAATATTTTCAAACCGCTGGGAATGAAGGACTCGGGAATGATGTCCTTTGTGACTGTCATTCCGCGACGCGCATCCGGCTATTGGCCCGGCAACAATGGGATCGAAAATGCGGATCGCAGTTTCGATACAAGGATCGGCTTTTCGTCGGGCTCTCTTTATTCGTCAACCGAAGATTTGCTCCGATGGGAAGAAGGACTGTTCGGTGGCAAGCTATTGACACCTGCATCTCTGCGCAAAATGACCACACCATTTAAGGATGACTATGCGTGCGGCTTGTATGTCAAGCGTGCTAATGGACACCTGATGATCGAGCACGATGGGAACAACATTGGGTTTAACTCAGATATGGCCTACTACCCCGAAGAGAGGATTGCCGTTATCGTTTTGGCAAATCTTAATGGCACCGTTACCGGCGAGATGACTAGGGCGCTTGCGGCAGTGGCGCACAGGGAGCCCCCTCCAATTCCTTCCGTGCACAAGGAAATTTCGTTGTCGAAGGAAGTTCTGACGAGGTATGCGGGAATCTACCAATTTCCGCATTACAGCCTGAGGATGGTCCCCGAAGACAACCATCTGCTAGTTGAGTTTGACAGCGGGGGCACGCTCGCGGTGTTTCCGGAGTCGGATACGAAATTCTTTTCCAAGCCGTGGCCCACCCAATTTGAGTTCTCGAAGAACGAACACGGCGAGTTTAGCATTCTGAAACGGTACCAAGACGGCAAAGAAGAAATTGGAGCGAAGAAATAACGCGCCAAGTGGGCACGCGCCGCGAATTGTTCCGTTGCAGAACCGCAATTCAACCGCGAACCGCCGTTGACTTCATGCTGCGCGAACGATATATACAGAAGGACTCTCGCGGCCCGACGGATGCTCACACTGCGCAAAAGTTCCATTGTGACAGCAGCTCTCTGCTTGTCTCTCGCGCCGTTTTCCACCTCGCTTTTCGCGCAGACAAAGACTCCCGCCGCTGAGCCCATGAAGTACATCGGCCCCGGCTCTTGCGCTGCCACGAGTTGTCACGGCAGCGTCCGCCCCATCGCGGGCAGCCGCATCCTCCAGACTGAATATTCCACCTGGATCTTGAAAGACAAGCACAGCCGCGCGTACCAGGCTCTGACCGGCGAGGTCGGCGAACGCATGGCCCGCATTCTAAAACTCGGCGCGAAAGCGGAAGATTCTCCAAAGTGTCTCGTCTGCCACGCGCTCTATACAAAACCCGAACAGCAAGGCCGTAAATTTGAAATTGCGGAAGGCGTTTCCTGCGAAAATTGTCACGGTCCGGCTTCTGGCTGGCTCGGTCCGCACACCACAACTGGATGGCCGCACGAAAAATCCGTTCAGCTTGGAATGAACGACACGCGCAACGTAATTCATCGCACGGAAAAATGCCTCGAATGCCACCTCGGCACAAAAGAAAAATTCGTTGACCACGAAATGATCGCCGCAGGTCATCCCGATTTGTATTTTGAACTCGACTCTTTTTCCGCCGTCATGCCGCGCCACTGGAAACAGCCGCTCGAATCCGAAGCTGGCAAGCCGATGGAAGATCCCGCGTGGGTTGGCGTCCGCGATTGGAGCGCTGGACAAGCCGTGCAACTTCGCGCCGCAATGGATCGCCTCACCTGGCGCGCAAAAGGCGAGCGCTACGACAAGAAAGACGTCTGGCCCGAATACGCAGAACTTTCCTGCTTCGCGTGTCACCACGCTCTCGGCGCTGCAAAAGATAGTTGGCGGCAAGAGCACGGCTATGTCGGTCGTCGTCCCGGCGATCCTGCATGGAACCAATCGCGCTTTGTAGTCTTTCGTCTGCTGGCGCAACAAGTCGATTCTTCCAGCGCGCAGGAACTCGAAAAAAGCTTGAGTGCAGTCTCGACGGAGATGAGCAAACTCAATCCCGACCGCAATGCCGTCGCCAGCGCCGCAAGTTCCGCCGCTCCTGTCGCGCAAAAACTCGCGGATCGGCTCGCCACCATGCAATACGATTCCGCGCTCGCTCTTCGCACCATGCAGCACATTACCGAAGACGCCGAAACAATTTCTCTGGCCGACGAACGCGCCGCCGAACAGGCCGCAATGGCCCTCGATTCCCTCTACATCGCTTACAGCAAAGAGGCCAAACCCGCCAACGCCGCCGAAGTCCGCGCCGCCATCAACGGCCTCTTCCAGCAACTCGAAATTCCTTCCGCCTACAACGCCGACCAGTTCGCCGCAGCGCTGCGAAAAATTCACGATCAACTTCACTAATTCCTTCTCGCACAGTAGATTGATTAAGCGATTCTTTCGCTGCACACATGAATGCCTTTGAAAATTGGTTTTGCGGGACTTCGTTTTGGCGCAGAGTCACCGAGCGCACGATTCTTCCGTGGACGTTGCACGGATACTCGCTCGGCGACAGCGTGCTGGAATTGGGCGCGGGACCTGGCGCGACAACCGAAGAATTGCGAAAACGCGCGAAGCGCGTTACGAGCCTGGAATACGACCGAAGATTCGCCGCGAAACTCGGTGCGCGTTTCAATAATACAAACGCAAATGTCCTGCAGGGCGACGCAGCAGCGCTGCCATTTCCCGGTGAAACATTTTCTTCCGTGATTGCAATTTTGGTTCTGCATCATCTCAAATCCCGCGAACAACAAGAGCGCGCATTTGCGGAAATTTATCGTGTACTGAAACCCGGCGGCGTATTTCTTGCCTTTGAAATAAAAGATGGCTGGCTGCAGCGATTCGGCCACATCAAAAGTGTCTTTGTCCCGGTCTCTCCGTCCACGATTTCCACGCAACTCGCTTCGTTCGGCTTCTCTGAGATTACAGTCGAGTCGAAAGGTTCTTCGTTTCGTCTGGGCGCTTTTCGCGGCTGAGAGCACTGACGTTAGCGGAATTTTGTTATTTGCATCTGCCGCATCGAGCCAATAGCATCGAAGCATGACCGAAGCGGTGAAAAATTCGTTTCCTCCCGGACCGCAAGGAAGTACGTTTGCGTTTATCTTTGGAGAGCGCCGCAGAGATCCGCTCGGTTTCTTCACAAAAATCGCGCAGGAATATGGCGACGTCAGCACGCTGAAACTTTTCAATTTCCGCACATTGTTTCTGAATCATCCCGCCGATATCGAAGACATGCTCGTCAATAAAGCGCGCAGTCTTGAAAAAGGCCGCGTGATGAAAGCGAACATGCGGCTTTTCGGAGAAGGCTTGCTGACGAGCGAAGGCGATTTCTGGCTGCGTCAACGGAGACTTGCGCAGCCTGCGTTTCATCGCGCGCGTGTCGCGGCCTATGGATCGACGATGGTCGAATACGCCGAACGCGCGATGCGAACCTGGCGCAGCGGCGAAACGCGCGACATTCACGAAGACATGATGCAAATCACGCTGCAAGTGGTCGGCAAGACTTTGTTCAACGCCGATCTGGCGCGGGACGCGCGTGAAGTTGGAGAGACGCTCGAAATCCTTCTGCAGCTCGCCGCGGATTTCAGCAAATCCATTTTGATTCCGCTGTGGGTTCCGACTCCGCGAAATCTCCGCGCGCGAATCGGGATTCGCCGCCTCGAAAGAATAATCTACAGAATCATCACTCAAAAACGAGCCGAAGCTCGGGACACGGGCGATTTGCTTTCGATGTTGCTCGCCGTGCAGGACGAAGACGGTTCGCGCATGACCGACAAGCAGTTGCGCGACGAAACCATCACGCTCTTTCTCGCGGGACACGAAACCACGGCGAACGCGCTTTCCTGGACCCTTTGGCTTCTTGCAAAAAATCCCCGCGCCGAAAGGAAATTTTACGAAGAACTCGACGGAGTTCTCGGCGGCCGCGCTCCGAGCGTCGAAGATATTCCGCGCCTGACTTACACGAGTCAAATTCTTTCTGAGTCGATGCGGCTTTATCCGCCGGCGTGGGGAATGGCGCGCCTCGTGAAAGAACCTGTCGAAGTAGCCGGATACAAATTGATTCCCGGGAACGGCATCGCCTGCACGCAATGGGTAGTGCATCGCGATCCGAGATGGTTCGACGATCCGCTGAAATTTATTCCAGAGCGCTGGGAAAATGACTTTGCGAAAAAAATTCCTCGGTTCGCTTATTTTCCGTTTGGCGGCGGACCGAGACAGTGCATCGGAAATTCGTTTGCGCTGATGGAAGCGACGCTGATTTTGGCGACGGTTGCACAGAAATTCCGATTTCGGCTGGATGAAAATCATCCCGTGAAACCTCTTGCGTCCATTACGCTGCGGCCGGCGCACGGAATTCGCGCCACGCTGGAAGCGCGATAAAAAATCATTCCTTTGCGCGCAGAGCTTCAGCGCCGAGTTCGCTGCGCGTTTGGATGACGCGAAGAATCGAATCGCGCGTCACCATGCCGACGATGTGCATGCCTCCTTCTCCGTTTTCCGTGACGACGGGCA
Source organism: Acidobacteriota bacterium (assembly GCA_018268785.1). Lineage (GTDB taxonomy): Bacteria > Acidobacteriota > Terriglobia > Acidiferrales > UBA7541 > Acidiferrum. The sequence goes on from JAFDVY010000013.1 coordinate 49,073, forward strand.
TTTGATTTACGTCGCTGGCAAGCAGGCGCTCGAGCAGGGCGAGCAGCGGCTCTTCGGGTTTTGCGAGAAGAATGTTTTCGCGCGGGACCATCACGCCTTGCACGGAGGTGCCAGCCCACTCGTCACGCGGCACCGCATTGAGGGCCTGAACATTCATCATTCCGGTGAGGCGATCGTCGTTGAGGACGAGATGGAATCTGCGGCCGGTGCGGAGAACTTCTTCGGCGTAGTCTTCGAGAGTGTTGCCGCCAGGGAAGGTGGGAACTTCGTGGCTCATGACGTCTTGCGCGCGCAAGCCGGAAAGAGTTTCGCGCACTTCGATTTGGGCGACGCTTTCCTGTGCGGCGTTGAGGATGAACCAGCCGATGAAGGCGATCCAAAGACCGGTGACAATGTCGCGCTCGAGGTTAAGCAAATTTCCGATTTTGATTCCGCCGCCGAGAGCGAGCCAGGCACCGGCAAGAATGATGGCGTAGGCGACGAGCTTGCCGATCGCTCCGGCGATGCGGGTGGCACGGGAAAAATCGCCGGTGATTCCCCAGGCGATAGCGCGAAAGACGCGGCCACCATCGAGCGGAAAACCAGGCACCAGATTGAAAACGGCGAGACTAAGGTTGATGAAAGCGAGCCAACTGGCGAGCGCGCCGACCGTGCTGTTGTAGGGGAAGAACTTCGTCAGCACGTGAAAAATGACGTAAAGAAGGATGTTTGCGAAGGGCCCTGCGGCGGCGATATTGAATTCCTGAATGGCTTTGGAGGGTTCGCGTTCGCTGCGGGTGACGCCGCCGAAAATGTAGAGTGTGATGGCCTGGACCTTGATTTTGTAGTGACGGGAGACGAGCCCGTGGAAAATCTCGTGAAGAATGACTGAGCCGAAGAAGAGAATGCTCGTTACAACGCCCGCGCCCCAGTGCTGCTGCGCGGACCATTCAGGGTGCTGTGCTGAATATTGATTGACGAGGGTCCAGGTGATGAGCCCGAAGATGACGAGCCATGTCGGATGGAGATAGATGGGAATTCCGGCGACGGTGGCGATGTGAAATCCGGGTCGAGGGCGCATAGAGCGAGTATCGCGGTGCGATGGTCTCCGATTTCTAAGGTACAGGGGAATGAGGCGAGATGCCAATGGATAGACCGGGGCCGAATGTTTGGCTCCGAAGCCCTGGGCCGGAGTGGAAAGAAGGAAAAACTGAGGTGCCCGGCCGAAGAAGCACAGAGGATTGGAGTGAGGAGCGGGTAATGGGACTTGGGAGCACCCCTCCCCCGGTTTTGCATATGTGTTGATTCTAAAGGAGGATAAAGTCCTTTGTTTTCTATCAAATCTGCATGTGTTGATTCTAAAGGGGGTTA
>JAFDVY010000140.1 GCA_018268785.1 Acidobacteriota bacterium
TCTAAAGACCGGCCACTACAAATAACGCGGCGATTACGCGCCAGCCTTTGCGCCAGCCTTGCCGGCCTTCTTCTTGAGACGTTCTCCGGTGATGCGGACGCCCTTCTGCTTGTACGGATCGGGCGGACGGAGCGAACGAAGATCGGCGGCAACCTGGCCGACTTGCGCTTTGTCCGCGCCGCTAACGACGAGGTGCGTCTGCTTGTCGACGGCGATCTGGATTCCTTCCGGAACCGGAAACTCGATGGGGTGCGACTTGCCAAGAGCGAAGGCGACCACTTTGCCCTTGAGCTCGGCGCGGTAACCGACACCGACGATGTCGAGATCTTTCTTGAAGCCCGTGGTAACGCCGGTGACTGCGTTGGCGACAAGGGCGCGAGCGAGTCCGTGCACGGCGCGGTGGTCGTCTCCTGCGCGCTTGACGTTCAGGATGCCGTCCTTCTGCTCGAAGGAGATGCCGTGCGGAACCGCGACGGTCAGCTTGCCCTTGGGGCCCTGCACGTCGATTTTGTCCGCGGCGATGCCGATCTTTACGCCGGACGGAACAGGAATTGGTTTGTTGCCTATGCGTGACATGTTCTATTTCAACCTTTTAAAATCTTTTGTTTTGAAAACCGCTTACCAAACCTCACAAAGCAATTCGCCGCCGATTTTCGCTTTCTTTGCGGAGCGGCCAGTCATCAAGCCTTTCGGCGTGGTGACAATGCTGATGCCCAGGCCGCCAACAACGGGCTTCACGTCCATGGCGCCAACATAAGTCCGCTGGCCGGGGCGGGAAATCCGCTTGAGGCCGGTGATGACGCTGCGGCGGTCCGGCGTGTACTTCAGGAAAACGCGCAGAATCTTGTGCGTCTTGTTTTCATCCACCATTTTGTAGGTGGAGATGTAGCCCTCTTCCTTGAGGATGCGGGCAATCTCGCTCTTGAGCTTCGACGCGGGCACATCCACGCGCTGATGTTTGGCGGCGGCGGCGTTGCGGATGCTCGTCAGAAAATCGGCAATGGGATCGGTCTGCATAATTTTGTTTCGCTCTCTCCTTACCAGCTCGCTTTGGTGACGCCGGGAATTTCTCCCTTGAGCGCCATGCCGCGGAAACAGATACGGCACATTTCAAACTTGCGGATATACGCGCGGGCGCGGCCGCAGACGCGGCAGCGATTGCGATGGCGGACCTTGAACTTTGGCTTCTTCTGGTCTTTTACGATTTTTGCGGTGCGTGCCATTAGTTGTTCGCCTCTTTCGGACCACGGAGCGGAAAGCCAAGACCCTTCAGGAGTTCGCGGCCTTCTTCATCGTTTTTCGCGGTGGTGGTCAGGGTGATGTTCATGCCCTTGATCTTGTCCACGCGGGTGTAGTCGATTTCCGGAAACACGAGCTGGTCTTTCAAACCGAGCGTGTAATTGCCGCGACCGTCGAACGCATTCGAGGGCAAGCCGCGGAAATCGCGCACGCGCGGAAGAACGATGTTGCACAGCCGGTCCAGAAATTCGTACATGATGCCGCCGCGCAAAGTGACCGCGCAGCCGATGGGCATGCCTTTGCGAATCTTGAAGTTCGCAATGGATTTTTTCGCGCGCGTGATGACGGCTTTCTGGCCGGTGATCTGGCCGAGTTCCTGCGCGGCGGTGTCCAGAAGCTTCGCGTTCTGGCTGGCTTCGCCGAGACCGATGTTGACGGTGATCTTGGCGACTTTGGGCACGGCCATGACGTTTTTCCAGCCGAAGCGCTTCATGAGCGCGGGCGTTGTTTCCTTGCGATATTTATCCTGCAATCGGCTCTTCATTCTTTCCTCTAAGTCCTTACTTGTCCAAGGTCGTTCCGCAACGGCGGCAGGAACGGACTTTTTTTCCGTCGGCCAGAACGGTGTGGCCGATGCGGGTATGTTTGCCGCAACTGGAGCAAACGATCATCACGTTGGACGCGTTGATCGGTCCTTCTTTTTCCACGATGCCGCCCTTGACGTTCTTGTTGGGGTTCGGCCGCGTGTGGCGCTTGATGATGTGGGCATGCTCGACGATCACGGTGTTCTTGAGCGGGTTGACGGAAAGCACGCGGCCGGTCTTGCCCGCGCTCTTGCCGGCCATCACTTTCACCTGGTCGCCCTTGCGAATCTGAATCTTGAATTTGGCAGCTTGTGCGCTCATTTTTCCTTACCAAACTTCCGGAGCGAGCGAGACGATCTTGGTGAACTTCTTCTCGCGCAGCTCTCTTGCCACGGGCCCGAACACGCGGGTGCCGACAGGCTCGTTGGCGTCGTTGATTAAAACCGCGGCATTGTCGTCAAAGCGGATGTAGGTGCCATCCTTGCGGCGATGTTCCTTGCGCATGCGGACGATCACGCACTTCACGACTTTGCCTTCTTTCACCTGGCTTTCAGGTGTGGCTTCCTTGACCGACGCGGTGACGATATCGCCCAATCCCGCTTTGAGTCCGGCATCGCCGCCGACGGGCAAAATGCACATCAGCTTACGAGCGCCGGAATTGTCGGCTACGGTCAGCCAGGTTCGCATCTGAATCATGGCGTCTCTTCCCCTGTTCCGTTTACGCGGCCGACGCGTTTCGCGTCAGCACTTCTTTCAAGCGCCAGCGCTTGAGTTTGGAGAGCGGCCGCGTGGAGGAAATCCGCACGGTATCGCCCTGCTTGGCTTCGCGCTTTTCATCGTGCGCGTAAAACTTCTTGGAAATACGCACGACGCGGCGGTACTTCGGATGCTGCACGAGGCGCGTCACTTCAACGACGATGGTTTTTTCCATCTTCGCGCTGGTGACTTTGCCCACGAGTTCGGTACGTTCGCCGCGAGCGGCGGCAACTTGTGTTTCTGCTGTCATTACGCTTTCCCTGCTTTCGCCGTCTTGGAGGCGGCGTTCAGTTCGTGCGCGCGGAGCAACGTCTTGACGCGCGCCAGATCTTTTTTGGCTTCCCGCAAACGCTTGAGCGCTTCGGATTGCCCGGTGGTGAGCTGGAAGCGGAGGCGGAAAATCTGCTCGGTCAGGTCTTTCTGCTGAGCTTCGAGTTCGTTCACGCCCGCTTCGCGGATTTTTTCAATACGCCGCGGCATTAGAGTTCTCCCGCACGAGACACGAATTTGGTGGGGATGGGAAGTTTGTGAGCGGCAAGCGTCAACGCTTCGCGCGCCACGGTTTCCTCGATTCCCGCCATTTCAAACATGATGCGGCCCGGCTTCACGACCGCGACCCACTTTTCCGGAGCGCCTTTGCCTTTGCCCATGCGGGTTTCCGCCGGCTTCTTGGTGAAAGGCTTGTCCGGGAAGATGCGGATCCAGAGCTTGCCGCCGCGCTTGATGTAGCGCGAAATGGCGACGCGGGAGGCTTCGATCTGGCGGTCGGTGATCCAGGCGTTTTCCATGGCCTTGAGTCCGAATTCGCCAAATGCCAGCGAACCGCCGCTCCAGGCTTTGCCTTTGCGGCGACCGCGCATTTGCTTTCTGTACTTCACTTTCTTGGGCATCAACATCGCTGTGTTCTCGTTTCCTTAAATTCCGTTTGTTGCGTTTACGCCACCGCCGCCGCGGATTCCTTCTCCTGCAAACTCTTGCGGCGCGGGATGTTTTCTCCCTGATAGATCCAGCACTTCACGCCGATGACGCCGTAGGTGGTGTGCGCTTCCGCGGTGCCGAAATCGATGTCCGCGCGGAGGGTTTGCAGCGGCAAACGGCCCTGCAGGTACCACTCTTTGCGCGCGATTTCCGCGCCGTTCAAGCGGCCCGCGACGCGAACCTTGATTCCCTTGCAGCCGAAACGCAGAGCCGAATCCACCGCTTTGCGCATCGCGCGGCGGAAGGCCACGCGCTTTTCGAGCTGCAATGCAATCGATTCCGCGACGAGCGTGGCGTCGAGTTCCGGGCGGTGCACTTCCTGAATGTCGATGTGCACTTCGCGCTTGGTGCGCTTGGAAACGTCCTGCTTGAGCTTGTCGATTTCCGCGCCTTTGCGGCCGATGATGATGCCCGGACGCGCGGTGTAAATGCGGACGATGAGCTTGTTGGCGGCGCGCTCGATATCAATCGAGCTGATGCCGGCGGACTTCAATTTTTCCTTCAGCTCTTTGCGGAGCTTGACGTCTTCGTGGAGCAAATCGGCGTATTCGCGATCGGCGTACCAGCGCGACTTCCACGGCTTGTTGTAGCCGAGGCGGAAACCGTAGGGATGTGTTTTCTGGCCCATAGTTTTTTTCGTGCGGTCCTTGCGGAACCGACTACTTTTTCCCCTTCTTTCCCGAAACTTGTTTGCCCGTCAAAGCCTTGCGAACGCGGCGCGCGGTACCGCGAACGCCCTTGTTCGATTCTTCTTCCGCAACGTTCGCTGCGTGGCGTTCCGCCGCTGCAGCATGATGTTCGGCAACGCCCACCCAGAGGTGCGCGGTGCGCTTCTGGTAGCGGAATGCGCGGCCCATTGGCGCGGGACGCAAGCGTTTCCAGCGCGGGCCTTCATTCACGAAGGCCTTGGCCACGAAAAGCTGGTCGACATCGAGCGGGGCTCCAGCGTCTTCGGCTTTCTTTTCGGCGTTGGCCACGGCGCTGCGCAAAACTTTTTCAATGTGCTTTGCGGCGCGCTTCGGCGTATAGCGAAGCGTCTGCAAGGCATCCTGCACTTTTTGGCCGCGGATCAAATCGATCACGAGGCGCGCCTTTTGGGGCGACAAACGAACGTGCCGCGCGAGGGCGTGCGCTTCAATTTGCGGGGTTTGTGTGTGAACGTCAGCCATGTCTTATGCCTTCGGCGCTGCTGGTGCTGCCGCTGCGCCGCCTCCTGCAGGAGCCGCACCCGCCGCCTTTTCAAGAGCTGCCTTCACGGCGTGGCCTTTGAACGTGCGCGTCGGCGCGAACTCTCCCAGCTTGTGGCCGATCATCTGTTCGGTCACATACACCGGGATAAATTTCTTGCCGTTGTGCACGGCGATCGTGTGTCCGATCATTTCCGGCACGATGGTCGAACGGCGCGACCAGGTCTTCACGACCTTCTTTTCGTTGTGCGCGTTGAGTGCTTCCACCTTCACGCGCAAGTGGCCGTCAACAAACGGGCCTTTTTTCAGTGAGCGAGCCATTTCCTGCTATTCCTCCACGCGGCGCAAACGGCCCCATTGGGCGTGCCGCACTTTCTTAAATCCGCGCACCGGTCCGGGGACCCGGTGAGACTTCGGGCAGAACGGGCAGACAAAACGAGTGCCCTGCGCATTCGGCGTGCGCTCGACGATGACCGTCCATCCCGGCTTGCACAGCTTGTACAGCGCAGGCTCGAGCGGAACGATCTGCGATTTGCGCAAGGGAAGAACCGGCTTGGCTGCGGGCTTTGCCGCGACGCGCTTTGCCGCTGCGCGTTTTGCGGGACGTGCCCGGCGCTTTGCCGCTACCTTGCGTGCTGCCGACCGATTTGTCCGAATCGCTCGCATTTTCTTCTGCTCGCTCCCCGCGACTTTTACTTCGTCGAGAGGGTTCTCGCCTCAGTGCACTTCTTTCTAATCAAAAACAAAGTCAAAAACTTTCGATTAGAAGTACAAATACTACTTACGGCGCTCGACAATATGCTTGTCGGTGCGCTTGTTGTGACGCGTCTTCTTGCCCAGCGTCGGGAAAGCCCAGGGCGTCTGCGGATGATTGCCCTTTACGCGGCCTTCACCACCGCCGTGCGGATGGTCAACCGGGTTCATGGCCACACCGCGAACCGTGGGACGAATACCCCGCCAGCGTGTACGGCCCGCTTTGCCGAAGTTTTCGTTTTCATGGTCGAGATTGCCGACCTGGCCAACCGTCGCCATGCAGTCCACGGAAAATTTTCTGACTTCGCCGGAAGGCAGCTTGATCAGCGCAATTTCGCCTTCTTTGCTGAGCAACTGCGCGGAACCTCCCGCGGAGCGAACCACCTGGCCGCCGCGTCCCGGATACAATTCCAGGTTGTGCACCATGGTGCCGGGAGGAATGTGCCGGAACTTCAGCGCATTGCCCGGAAGAATGTCGGCGTCGTCGCCGGTAGAAACCGTGGCGCCAACTTCGAGACCGACTGGCTGCAAGATGTAGCGCTTGTCGCCATCGGCATAGTGCAAGAGCGCCAGGTTCGCGCTGCGATTCGGGTCGTACTCGATCGCGGCAACCTTCGCCGGCACGCCGGCTTTATCGCGGCGAAAATCCACTTTGCGATACTGCTTCTTGTGGCCGCCGCCGCGGTGCCATACCGAAACTTCGCCCTGGTTGTTACGGCCGCCGGAGCGCTTTTTCGGTTCGAGGAGACCCTTTTCCGGAGTCTCTTTCGTGATTTCGCTCTTGTCGAGAACGGTCATGAACCGTCTTGACGCTGTGTACGGATTAAAACTCTTCAGTCCCATCGCTGCCTCTTACCTTCTAAAACTTTTTCCTGCCGCTTCGCTTTCTCTTAAGAGCCCGAATTACAGGTTGTCCGCGTACTCGATCATTTTTTCGCCTTCGGCGAGCTTGACGTACGCTTTCTTCCAATCGCGCCGGTAACCTTCGTTCTGGCCACGGCGGCGCATCTTGCCGGGAAAATTCGCAGTGCGAACATCCGCGACTTTCACCTTGAAAATCTGCTGCACGGCTTCCTTGATTTCGGTCTTGGTGGCTTTCGCGGAAACTTCAAAGACCACCGTTGCGTGCAATTCCTTCACGCCCAATCCTTTTTCCGTGATGATCGGACGGCGAATAATCTGATAGTGAGGGGTCGCTGCCATGGTTTATCCCTTCCCCTTTTTCGCTGCCGGCTTTTTTGCAGCGGGCTTTTTCGCCGCAGCTTTCGGAGCGGCTTCTTTTTTCGCTGCCGGAGCCGGAGCAATCGTTTCCACGTGCGGCGCTTCGATCGGCTTCTTTTCCGGATCAAGTGAACGCACGAGGCGCGCAACAGCGTCCTTCGAGAGAACGACGCGGTCGTGTTTCAATACGTCGTAAGGCTGAAGACCGTTCGGCGCAGTCAGCTTCACGCCTTCAATGTTGCGGCTCGCCAGTTCCAGATTGCGGTTCTCGCCGTGCGAAACGAGCAGAGCGGACTTCGAAAAGCTCAGCTTGTCGAGCGCGTCGACCAGGCCGCTGGTCTTGTGCGATGTAAGCTGCCAGCCGTCGACTATGGTCAGCTTCTGATCCGCAAGCTTTGCGGAGAGAGCCGAGCGCAGCGCGCCGAGCAAAATTTTCTTCGGAAGCGCATAGCTGTAATCGCGCGGACGCGGTCCATGGACCGTGCCGCCATGGCGCCACAAAGGCGACCGGATGGAACCGATACGCGCGCGGCCCGTGCCCTTCTGCTTCCAGAGCTTGCGGCCTGCGCCGCTCACTTCGCTCTTTTCTTTTACCTTGTGCGTGCCGCGGCGAAGCCCAGCGAGATACCAACGCGACGCTTCGTGCAGAAGGTGTTGATTCACCTTCGCGCCGAAGACCGCATCGGCCAGCTCGACCTGCCCGACTTTCTTGCCTTCCAGATTGACGACATCCACGACCGGCATTGTTCTTCTTCCTTCTCTGGCTAAACTCTTGAAACCTGCTTACTTCGCCTTCTTCGCAGCTTTTTGCGCTCTGCGGATGAAAATGTACTGGCCGCTTGGCCCGGGAACCGAACCGCGAACCAGCAACAAGTTCTCGTCCGAATCCACTTTGATCACTTTCAAATTCTTTGCGGTCACTTTGGCATTGCCCATGTGACCCGGAAAGTGCTGGTTCTTCCACACGCGCGACGGAAACGAGCTGCCACCGATGCCGCCCGGTGCGCGATGAAACATCGAACCGTGCGTTGCATCGCCGCCCGCGTAATGCCAGCGCTTCACGCCGCCGGCAAAGCCTTTGCCCTTGCTGACGCCGGAAACGTCAACCAGTTCGCCAGCCTTGAAATTCTCAACCAGAACGCGGTCGCCGACCTTCGTTTCATCCTTCGATTCGGCAAGCCGAATTTCCTGGAGAACTTTCATCGGAGCGACATTGGCCTTTTTGAAGTGGCCGGTCATGGCCTTGTTCACGCGCTGCGGCTTCACAAATTCCACAAGGCCAAGCTGTGCGGCTTCATAGCCGTCTTTTTCCATCGTTCTGCGTTGTACAACGACACAGGGTCCGGCTTGCAAAACGGTGCAACCCACAAGGTTGCCGTCTTCCGCGAAGACCTGCGTCATGCCCAACTTGATTCCGATAATTCCGTCGACCGCCATTTTCTCTTCTCTCTCTTTCGCAGCTTGTCCGCCCCTGGCGAATATTGGCTGCGTAAAACCAGTTTTCAGTTCTAAGCTTCAAGTCGGAAGACCGGATAAAAAAAGCAACTCGGTGCCGCCAACCGCACTTAGCTCTTACTGCCTTTAGCCGAACCGCCTACTTCAATCGCCCGGCCAACTTCCCAAACTGAACACTTACAACTGCCGCGCTGCGTACCGCTCAAATTCCCTGCTCTATCTGCTTACCGCCCCGAGATCCTTCGTCGCGATGCTCCTCAGGATGACGACCCTGATCGGGTCGTCACTTGGCCGCGTGACCAAACGCCTTGATTTCGACGTCGACGCCCGGCGGAAGATCGAGCTTCATCAGAGCGTCCACCGTGTCCGGCGTGGGCTCGAGAATGTCGATCAAGCGCTTGTGCGTGCGCATTTCAAACTGTTCGCGGGACTTCTTGTCCACGTGCGGCGAACGAAGCACGGTCCAACGATTGACTGTGGTGGGCAGAGGAATCGGGCCTGCAACGTCGGCGCCCGTGCGCTTTGCCGTTTCCACAATTTCGCGCGTGGACTGGTCCAGGATGCGGTGGTCAAACGCCTTCAAACGAATTCGAATTTTGTCGCCTTGTCTCATAGTTTTTCTTTTTGTCTCTTACTCGATGATTTCGGTGACGGCGCCTGCGCCGACGGTGTGGCCGCCTTCGCGAA
>JAFDVY010000141.1 GCA_018268785.1 Acidobacteriota bacterium
GGCGACGCCGCTGTCGGAATGGCTAGAGCGAGAGGTCAGCGAGAACAAGCGGCGACCATTGATTGTTGCGGGGAGTGTGGTGGCGAACGAGGAGCCCCTTGCACTGATTGCGTTTGGAGTGTTGCAGGGTGAGCACCGCGACGCGCTACTGGTGCTGGCGCCGCGAAAGCCGGAGCGATTCGGAGACGCGGAGCAATATATCGAGGATTCACACCAGAAGTTCATCAAGCGTTCGCAACTTGGCGTTGCATCTCCGCCGGGCGCATTGGCCAATGGTGAATTTTCTAAATTGCCGGCCGGCATTGCCGTGATTTTGCTGGACAGCATCGGGGAACTGGCGTCGCTCTACCGGATCGCGGATGGAGTTTTCGTCGGCGGATCGCTTGTGGAATCGGGCGGACACAACATATTGGAGCCTGCTGCGTTTGCGAAAGTCCCCGTGTTTGGACCTTCGATGGAGAATTTCGCCGAGATGTCGAGACGATTCCTGGCGGGCGATGCAGCCATCCAGGTGGAAAGCCCCGAAGATGCGGGTGTGACGTGGATTGAATTGCTGCGGCAGCCGGAACGGATGCAGAGAATGGGCGATAACGCCAAGAGGCTGGTGGAGGAGAGCCGGGGGGCGACGGATCGGGCGCTTGCGGAGATCGAGAAGCATCTGGCGAAGCGGCTGCTGGACTAGATGAAATTGCCGCTGCCAATTCGAATTCTGCTTTGGCCGCTGTCGTTGATTTATGGAATTGCAGCGCGGTTTCGAGTCCTACTTTACGAAAAAGGGACATTCAAGAAAAAGAGACTGAACACGCCCATCATCAGCGTTGGGAATTTGACAGTCGGGGGAACGGGCAAAACGCCGATGGTGTTGTACCTTGCGGAGAAGTTTCTTAGCGAAGGAAAACGGGTCGGAATTCTGAGCAGGGGATATCGCGGCACGGGCGGGACGAGCGACGAGGTTGAGCTGTTGCGGCAGAGATTGGGGAGTCGCGTCGTGTTCGGAGTAGGGGCGGACCGGTTTGCCGAAGGCGACAAGATCGAACGGGAGAATCCAGTTGATGTGTTCTTGCTGGACGACGGATTTCAACACCTGCAACTTGCGCGCGACGCAGATATTTTGATGATGGATGGTTCGAAGCGCATGGAGAAATGGATGCTGCCGGCGGGAAGTCTGCGGGAGCCCAGATCCGCCTGCAGCCGAGCGGACGCGCTGGTGATTTCCCGTACCATGGAAGGGGAGTCGCAAGAAAGACCGTCAGCCGATGGAGTATTTCACGCGGTGACGAGATTGCTGGGATTCAGAAAGCTCGGAGGGGACGGCGCACTTGTCAGTGCAGCGGAGTTGGCGGGGAAATCGCTTTATGCGTTTTGCGGAATTGGAAATCCGGAGGGATTTTTTCGAGACTTAAGACAATGGAAACTCGAAGTTGCGGGTACGATGGCGTTCCGGGATCATCACCGCTATGAACAGCAGGACATTGAAACACTAGCCGGCTCTGTTCGAGGCGCCCGGGCTACCGTGTTTGTAACGACGGAAAAAGATGAACAAAATCTTCGTGGAGCGAATTTTGGCAACGTGCCGGTTTATATCGCAGTGATAGAGTTTTTCATTCCGAATGAAGGCGCTTTTTTCACTTTGATAAAGCGGTTGCTGGCCGAGCGCAGGGGAGCGTCCGCGTGAAAATCCTGATTCGAGCCACGAACTGGGTGGGCGATGCGATTATGGCGCTGCCGGCCTTGCAGGCGGTGAGAAGCAAATTTTCGGAGGCGGAAATCGGCGTAGTTGCACGGCCTTACGTTCTGGATATTTATCGCGAGCAGGGAATTGCGAATGAGTTTATTGCCTACGATTCCGCGAGCGAACATCAAGGGTTTTCCGGCCGGGAGAGGCTGGCAACGCAACTGCGCGAGAAGAAATATGACGTTGCCTTGCTTCTCCAGAATGCGTTCGATGCGGCCTGGCTTGCATGGAGAGCGGGGATTCCAGAGCGAATCGGGTATGCGCGAGATGGAAGGAGCTTGTTGTTGACGAAAGCGATTCCTGTGCCGAAGGCGGGAGAGATACCGGCACATGAGAAATTTTATTATTTGGAATTGTTGCGGCGTGTGGGGTGGGTGGAATCCATTCCGAATGTGGATTGGATTGAGCTGAAGGTTTCCCGCGAAAAGTCCGAAAGGGCCGAAGCTTTTTTGACGGCAGCGGGAGCCCGGCAGGGCATGACGCGAATCGCGGTTGGAGCGGGGGCTTCGTATGGCTCAGCGAAATGCTGGCCTCCGGAACGATTTGCCGCGGTTCTAAATAAATTGGCGGAAGAACGAGACGCGGAGACGATTTTGTTCGGAACGCCCGGCGAAGCGGCGGTTTCCGATGCGATTATTGCAGGAGTGAAAAAGAAGCCGGTAAACCTGACGGGGAAGACTTCGATTGCAGATTTGCCGGCGATGCTTTCGCGGTGCAATCTGTTCATCGGAAACGATTCTGGCGCGATGCATGTGGCCGGGGCGGCGGGATTGCCAATTGTGGCAATCTTTGGACCGACAGACCCACAAGGAACCATGCCTGTGACGCCGAAATGCACGGTGGTCCAGGAAAAATCGTATTGCAGTCCGTGCTTTCTGCGGCGATGCCCGACGGATCATCGCTGCATGAAAGCGGTAACCGCGGAAATGGTGATAAGCGCCGCGCGAATCCGGTTGTCGGCGGTGAGCCCCACTTGAAGGGAACGCGAATGATGACGCGAACGAGATGCAATGCAAAAACGGAGCGGGGCGTCGACTTGATGCGGCTTACGGAGATCGTCGAACAGTTCCGCGGAAAACGGATTGTGCTCTACGGTGATTTTGTCGCCGACGAATTTCAATTTGGAGATATTTCGCGCGTATCGCGAGAAGCGCCCGTTTTGATATTGAAGCACCGGGAGACGAGCATCGTGCCGGGCGGCGGAGCGAATGCGACCAACAATTTGGCTGCACTCGGTGCGCGGGTGTTTCCCGTGGCTGCGGTCGGCCACGATGCCGAAGGAGAGGCGCTGAAGGAATACTTTAGAAAACTGGGCGTGGACACATCGGGAATTGTACGGGTGAAGGGTTGGAGGACGCCGACAAAGACAAGATTCCTCGCAGGTTGGGCCCATACGACGGCGCAGCAAGTCTTGCGGGTGGACCGCGAGCCGGACACCGCTATTCCACCCAAGGTCCAACAGCAACTTGAGGCCAAGCTCTTCGCAAAGTTACGGAACGCAGACGCACTGGCAGTTTCCGACTATGGATTCGGGTCAGCGAAACCTGGGAGTATGCAGGCTGCTCTAAAGAGGGCAAAAAAGAAAGTTCCGGTGACATTGGACGCACGGCACGGCCTGACGCGTTACGCAGGCACTGGGATTATTTCCGCCACGCCCAATGAAGCGGAGCTGGAAGCGCTGCACCATGCGACGATTGGGAAAGATCTGACGGAACTAGAACGCTGCGGCCACGCGACGCTGGCACAAATGAAAATGGATTCTCTGCTAATAACGCGAGGGCGCGACGGGATGGCGCTTTTTGAGCGGGACGGAAAGCGCGTCAGGCATATTCCAGTGCACGGAAGCGATCAGGCAGTGGACGTGACGGGCGCAGGAGACACTGTTCTTGCCGCCTATACGCTTGCGCTGGCGAGTGGCGCTTCTGTTTTGGAAGCGGCGCACACTGCCAACATTGCAGGGGGGCTGGTGGTGATGAAGCGGGGCACCGCGACGATTACGCAGGCTGAGCTGCTGGAAGCGATTCAGCTCGAGAGTTCCGGTTCCTGAAAATGGAAGATACCAGCAAGAAACTTGTGAGCAGGGAAACCTTGCGGGACATTGCGGAAGGGCTTCGACGGAGCGGCGCGCAGATTGTTTTTGCAAATGGATGTTTTGACACGCTTCACGTGGGGCATGTTCGCTATTTGGAAGGGGCGAAAGCGGAAGGCGATGCGTTGATCGTGGGAGTGAACGCGGATGCCGGGGTTACAGGGTTAAAGGGACCGGGGCGGCCGATTCTGGATGAAAATGCGCGGGCGAAGCTTGTAGCGGCGTTGCGTGTGGTGGATTACGTCGTGCTTTTTCCAGAACGCAACGTAGAGGCGCTGCTTGGTGAATTGCGGCCGCATGTTCACGCGAAGGGGACGGACTACACAAAGGAGAATGTTCCCGAGCGCGCCATCGCCGAACAATTGGGGATCCGAATCGCGATTGTGGGCGATCCGAAGGACCATTCAACACGCGACTTGATCGAGAGCGTTCGCAAGGCGCCGCATGGCTGAAGAAAAGTTTCTGGTCGTGCGCTTGGGGTCGCTGGGCGATATAGTTCACACCTTGCCGGCAGCGGCAGCGCTGCGGGAATCGTTTCCCAACAAAAAGATGGTGTGGTTGACGCATGGCCGCTGGCGCAGTCTGGTGGAAGCGGCGAATTTAACGGACGAAATCTGGGAATTGGATACACGGTCGCCCGGTTCCATTCGAACTGTGAGAAAGAGAATTCGTAGGGAAGGATTCTCTGTTGCAATCGATTACCAGGGATTGTGGAAATCCGCTTCGCTGCCGTTTTTGGCGGGTGTGCCGAGGCGAATCGGATTCTCTTTGAAGGACGCGCGGGAGTTTGGGGTCTCTTTTCTGTACACAGACAAGGTAAATGTTTCCGGCGTGCATGTGGCAGAGAAGAATGGCGAGCTATCTTTGCGCGCGGGAGCCCGGAAGCCGCTCGGAGAATTTTCGCTGACCGTACCGGAGAAATCGCAACAAGCAGCGAGCTCCATGCTGCGCTCGAAGGGAATCAAGGAATATGTCGTGTTGAGTCCCGGTGGCGGCTGGATTTCGAAATGCTGGCCCGCGGAGCGATTTGGCCAGTTAGCGCTGCGACTCGAACAAGAATTCGGAATGAAGAGCGTAATTAATTGCGGGCCGGGGGAAGAGGCGCTGGCGGAGCGAGTGGTTGCGGCTGCGGGCGACGCAAAACCGATTTCTCACAGCGGCGAAATTGGAGACATGATGGCATTGCTGAAAGGCGCACGATGCGTGGTAGCCGGGGATACTGGACCGCTACACCTTGCCGATGCGCTTGGCACAAAGGTTGTGGCAATTTTTGGACCGACAGATCCAGCTCGAAATGGGCCATTCCTTGCGAGGAAAACAGTATTGCGCGCGAAGAATGTGGAATCCACCTACAAGCGGCGGGATTCGCCGCACCCATCTTTGCTAGAGATCAGTGTGGGCGATGTAGTGGACGCCATGGCCGAAGCGGGCGTGCTTCGATGAGCGACGTGGCAAAATGGATTGCGCGTTGGCGTGTAAGGTTGGGGTACCCGCTGGCGATCGTGGTGCTATTTTTTGCACGGCCGAATCCCAAGAGTATTTTGATCGGAGCTGGAATTGGAATTGTTGGTTTGTGGCTGCGCGCTTATGCGGCGGGCTACTTGAAGAAGCAAGAAGTGCTGACGACCACGGGGCCGTACGCGTTCACGCGCAATCCGCTTTACTTGGGAAGCGCGATTCTTGCGGCCGGAGCTGCCTGGGCGACGCACTCCTGGATCTCGGCGGTAATTCTGTTCGTTTATTTTGCGTCGGTCTATCTTGTGGTAATGCGCCGCGAAGAAGGGGAATTGCGCGGGCATTTCGGCGAAGCGTTCGAAGTTTATGCGAAGAATGTGCCGCTGTTTTTTCCGCGGCCAACGCCCGCGCGAGTCGAGGGAAGCAGTCCTGGAGAGTTCTCCTTCGCGCAGTACAGAAAAAATCATGAGCATCAAGCAGCGTTGGGTTTTGTATTTCTGCTGGCGCTCTTATTCGCGATTTGGCGGCTGCGTGGAGGTTGAGTTTTGCGGTGTCGTTGCCTGGCTGCAATCCACAAAGCAGGAAATTTCGATTCGTTCGCCATCCGTCAGCATGTGAATTGCTCCATTCCTATCCGTGCGCAGGATTATTACATTTGCCTCTTCAAGACGCTTGAGTAGCGCCGGACTCGGATGACCGTAAGGATTATCCTCGCCCGCGGAGATGACGGCCCATTGAGGATGCACAGCGGCAAGGAATTCCGGTGTCGTCGAGTTTTTGCTCCCATGATGGCCAACTTTCAGAACATCCGCGCTCAGAGAGTCGACGTTGTTTTCGGAAAGGATGCTCGATTCGGCGCGCGTTTCGGCGTCCCCTGGCAGCAGGAATGTGCGGTTGCGAAAGCGCAGCCTGAGAACAAGTGAATCGTCATTTTTCACGACGGATGTGGGTTGGCCGGGGTTTGGTTCCGGCCAGAGAAATTGGCCCCGAACCCCATCCCAATCGAAGCCTGGTCCGCGTGATTCGTGCAAGATCGGAATGCCACGTGAACGAGCGGTCGCTTCCAGTTTTTGGAGGGACGGCGAACGGACTTCGCGACCGATCCAAAGCGCGCCAATTTTAAAATTGTCGAAAATTGCAGGAAGGCCGCCGAGGTGATCCTGGTGAGCGTGGGTGAGCGCCACGACGTCAATTTTGTTGATTCCGCGCGACCAGAGGAACGGTGAGACCGCTTCCTCGCCCGGGTCGGCGGAGGGCTGCTGCGATTGCGGACCGAATTGCGGAGGCGGACCGCCCGCGTCGATAAGAATTGTGCGGCCTGCGGGGGATACGAGGAAGAGCGAATCGCCCTGGCCAACGTCGAGCACCGTCAATTCAAATTTGTCTTTGGCAATCTGTGGCGCAAACGGATGTGTAGCGATGAGAATCGTCACCAAGAGCAGCGATACCGTTGTTAAGGAAAACAGCAGGCGGGAATGGCGAAACCGGGCGCGAATCGACGCGCTCAACAAAATTATCAGAGCAAGAAACAGCGCAACGAGCCAGGGAGGGGGTCCGGCGACTCGATAGTTGCTGTGAGCAAGGCCGGCGAACCAATCCACTGCGTGAACGAGAAATCCTGCAAGAAAACGCAAAGGAACTGCCGCCCATATGGCAACTTGAGTGGAGATAGTTCCAATAATTAAAACGAGGAAGCCATAAGGGACCAAGATCCCCGTGAGAGGGACGGCCAGTAAATTTCCAAGAGCGCCGAGGAGCGTTACGCGATGGAAATCCAGCGCCATGAGGGGCGACATTCCGATTTGAAGGACTAACGTCAGGAAAATGAGCTCCCAGAGGCGAAGCACGGCGCGAAGAGCGAATACAAATCCGCTGCCGAGAAGGGTGGCGTTGGCTGCTCGCGACTTGAAGGACAGCCAAGAGAGAAACGCGCGGAGGTCAATTCGAAATTGAATAAAACGCGGTTCGTGTGCCGCGTCACGCGTTACGTCTCGCCAGCCGCGGAGAGCACGGGCGTAGGGTTCGATGTGGCGCTCCATCCAGGGAACGGCGATTCCCGCGATGCAACCAATAGAAAGAAACGAAAGTTGAAAGCTGGGGTCGCGGAGTTCAAGAGGTTTGGCGATGAGCAGTACAAGCGCGGCAATCGCCGCGGAATTGAGGAGTTCCAAGCGGCGGAAGAAATAACCTGCTGTTAGAAGGACAACCGCCATAAGAGCGGCGCGAAGCACCGGAGGCCGCTGCTCGATGAGGGAAACATAGCTCGCAAGGGCGATCAGAATGAAGAGCGTGGTCCACCCCACAGACAAACGAAGCTTTTTGCCCAGCCAGAAGAGAAAAACCGCAAACGCTCCGACGTGCAAGCCTGCAACGACGAGAACATGGAAGACGCCGGTTTTTTGAAAGGCAACGGATTCGGCACGATCCACGAAAGAACGGTCTCCCAGTAACATGGCTCGAAGCACGGCGGAAACTTGCGGTGAATCGGGGAAGATTGCGGTGAGCTCATTTTGCAGTCTGCTGCGAGAGCGAGCTATGGCGTTTGTGATGGAAAGAGGAGCGGCCGATTCTTTTTCAATGAGTGCAGCGGAGCGGAGACTTGCAGAGAGGTCGATACCCTGTTGCTGGAGATAGGCACGCCGATCGAAAGCACCTTCGTCACGAAAGGTTTGCGGCAAGCGGGCCCGGGCCAGAAAGGCAACACGGTCACCTGAATGTAGGGCGGGGAGTGGCGGTTCTTCAGCATGCGGGGAATAGCTGAGGCGGATCCCGCCGGCTGTATGGATGGTTGCACCTTCGAACTCGACGGAGTCGAGAGCGAAATCGTAGCGAATACCCCAAGGGAGAACGGTGGGTTCATCTTGCAAGAGCCCATGCCAGCGCAGAGGAGATGCAAGATCAAGTTTTTGAGAAGAAACGAGGGCAAGGATTTGATTGCTGGGCACAGGCTGTGAGGCGAGCCATGCCCCCAATAGGCCGAGGACGAGCCATGTTCCCAACGAAGAGACAGCTGCGCCAAGCAGGAAATTCTTGAGCAAGAAAAATGCTGCGAGGCCGAGCAGACAAATCACGAGCAAAAATGACACTCGCACCAGGAAGGGCGTGTTGTAGTTCCGGAGAGGAGAGAAGAGACCGAGAGCTACGCCGTCGGCGAAAGTGGCGGCGAGACAAACGGCCGGGAGCTTCACGGAGCGAGCCTCAAGTGAACCAGGGTTTCGATGTGGTGCGTTTGCGGGAAGAGGTCGAAGAGTTGGATGGATTCGATTTCGTAACGCGGACCGTTTGATTTTGCACCGGCAGGCGCACGCCCGGTCTGCAGAAGAATGGCGAGGTCTCTGGCAAGAGTGGATGGATC
>JAFDVY010000142.1 GCA_018268785.1 Acidobacteriota bacterium
CTCCTGCGTATCTCTCGGATCTCGTGAGGAAGCGTCACGCGACATCGCGGGGAACCTCATCTTCTTCGGGAACAGGCATTTCGATCTGGCGCACCTGGAACTGGCGGTCGAGATGAGAGAGTTTTCGCCCCGTATCTTTCAGGAGGAACTTGCGCTGGAGCAGCAGGACGGCTCCAAAAATGTTCACGAACAGCACGCTCGCAGAAGCACAAATCACAGCGCCGTACTCGTGGAAGAGAACGTTTTTGTAGGGAGCCAGGAACTTGAGCTGATCCATGAGCCAGAAGCCGTAGGCCAGTAGGAAAGCAATGGTGATGAGAAGTGCGTTCGCGATCATGGGTTCACTCGGCCTTTACGGGTTCAAACAATTCCATTCCGCAGGAGGAGCGGGCGGGAGTCCGCAGCAGCCGAGGCTCTCCTGACGCGTGCCGTTTGTTCGGAGGGCGAAGGATGGTGGGATGGGCTGTGGCGACTGCGAGGAAGAGAGTCGATGAGTGAAAGAGGATGTGGCGCGCGGAGGTTGGGCCGAGGCTGCCAGGCGGACGCCCGCGACTCCTTTCTCTCGCTGCTCCGGGAAGATCATTTGAATGCCTGGTCCTCGCGGAAGTAGGAGATCGTCAGTCCCAACGGATTGATGGGAATCAACTCGTTCGGGACGCGCGACTGAAAAATGAAAACGAAGTTGGCGGTGTAGAGGTCGCGCTTCAGTTCGCTATGGTCGGCGGGCGAGTAGTAGACCATGTAGAAGTCGATACGCGCGCGGTACGGCGGCGTCTGCAATTCTTCGAGCGAAACTTTTTTGACGTCGATGTCAATTTCGGAGGACGACGTGTTGGTCAGAAACTTGCGAATGATGTCGTCCTTCCGGTAGGTGTCGAGGATGCCGTTCGCGAGCTTGCCGTCGAGGAAGTACAGGGATTTCGCGAAGTCGTCCTGAATGGTGTAGCGGTTGCGGCGGTAGTAGAGCTTGGTGAACTGCGAGAGGAAGTATTTCGCTTCGGCATCCTGCGGTTTGTATTCGAAGTTGTGATAGTTGATGGCTTCGGCGCGGCCCAGATCGTCGATGCGAATCACGAGTGGGCGGAAGTTCTCGAACGTGCGGATCGTGCGAAGGTCGATGAGCGCGAGCGCGATCGAGACAAGTGAGAGCAGCGTGAGGGCAATCTTGAGGTAGGTGTTGGTCACCATCGGGTCACCGTAGGATTCGAGGTAGAGGCGCTTCGCGTCATGGAACGAGGCATCGCGGTCCATCACAACTCCTTCGCGACCGCTGTCGCTGCGGCGGGTATGGCGTCAAGGATTCCCGCAGAACTTCCGCCGGCAGTTCCGCTGAAGATGTGATTGGTAAGGGCGGGCACTTTCAGCAGGACATAGATGGAAGAAACGAACGTGATGAGCAGAACGGGAAACCAGCCAATCAACTGCAGGGTCGAGATGTTGCCGGTGCCCTGGAGCGTGAGCACGCCAGTAATAAGATTGCCGATGATGTAGACGACTGCGGCTGCGATGACTTCGTAGAAGGCGTATTGGAGAAAACAGCGGAACCAGCCCCAGAAGAGCCATTCCAATTTGGGTACGATAAAGAACGGAACAAAGACAGGACCGACGAGCACACAGACAGCGGTCGCGATGAAGCCGAAGGCAATCACAACGATGGCGACCGCTTGCGCAGCGGCGAGCAGGATGATGACGATGATGTAGATCGCCATTCCGAGGAGGTCCGTAACGCCGGGCGCGTCGATGCGTGCTTCGAAATCCCCAATGCGATCCACGATGGTCTGGAGTGCGGTCTGATTGATCTTGTTGGCAAGGAACTGGGCCTCGTCAGTGATGAGGTTGTGAAAGCTGACGCCGATGCCGGGAATGGGCGTGCTGTAGTAATTCACCATGGCGAAGCCGAAGGCGATGGTGAGGAGCAGGCTCGCGAAGTTGTCGAACTGGAAGGTGTATTTACCGCTCGCTGCGGACAGCGCTGACTTGATGCCGTACCAAGCGATGAGAATCGTCGCAAACATGCGAAACAGGTTCTGACCCATGGCATCGAAGAAGCCGAGGTTCTGTGTCAGGAGATCGTTGATCGCCTGATACATGAACTGGAGGAAATCGGTCTGCATGGTCTCGGCTCCTTCGCGCCCACAGAGGGGAGACAACTTACGGCATGCGGAAGTTCTGCAACGAACTGGTCAGCGTGCCGGTGACTTGCGTCAGATTGGTGCTGAGGCTCGACTGGCGGCTGACCTCGGCGTTGATGGCGTCGGTCGTCATTTCGCGCTGCTGCTTTGAAGCGATGGTCTGCTGCTCGAGAAGAGAAGCAAGCAGCTTGTTGGTGTCTTGCACGGAACGCAGGGTAAGAACATTGGTCGCATTGATCTTGTTGAGAACCGCGACTTCACTGTTGAGGCTGGAATCGTCGGACAGGGAGTCCTGTTCGAGGTTATTCATGTGGGTTTGGAGCGCCGCGGCGTTGCCGCGAATCGCGCCGATGGTGGATAGCGCGTTCATATTTGCGCCGTCCGCGAGTTCGACCGAAGCGTATTGCGATTGCACGCGCGCACGTTCGAAGTCGGGCATTCCATTGAGCCGCAGCGGGTTGTATTGAGTGAGTTGGGTTGTGGCGCGCAGGTAGCCGTTGACGGTATTGAGGTCCGCGTTGACACCGCCTAGCCATCCGGACGTGTTGCCGTAGGTGTTGGTGGCGGTGACGTTGCGCCAGTTTGAAAACAGGGCGCGATAGCGCGCTGGCATGTTGTGAATGTTGCGGGACATCTGGAGGGCGAGGTTGTACGCGGTGACGATCTGCGTGTAGGTCTTCTGCAGCTGAATCAAATGCTGTTGCAGCTGCTGGTAACGCAGCACGGCGTTATGGAAATTGGTCGGGTCGTAAACAATCCCGCTTCCGAACTGGGCGGAGGCGGTCCCGACGCACAAGACAGCGATCAAAAAGGCAGCAAGAACTCTATTTCTCACAACTGGTTCCTTTCTTCCCTCAGAGGTTTGAAGGCATCGTGTGGTTCGCATAGTCAGGCAGCGCGAGGTCGCCCGACAGATAGACCTTCACCCGGTGCCCCTCGCGAATGGTGATGGTCGGAAGTACGTTCAAGAATTTGTCGAGAATCTGCGCGGAGGATTGCGCGGTGCTTTGTGCAAATCCCTGCCGCATGAGGTCACCGCTCGAAGCGGTCAGTGCCCCGGAGGTTCCGGCTTCGGCGACCGCGCCGATAGCTCCAAGCGCGAGCGACGTTCCGAAGATTCGCAGGTAGTGGTTGTTGACCTGGTCGCGGAGACCGGCGTCACCGATCTGGTTGAGTCCCTGAAAACGGTCGAGGCTCGCGGAGAAGCCGTCAGGCATGATCAGGCGGTGGAAGGTGACAGCCAATCGAGTCTGACCGAACGCCTCCACTTTCTTGGTTTCGCCGAGCAGCTTCGTTCCCGAGGGAATCAAGAGATGCTGGCGGTCGTGGGAAAAAACATCATTGGCTAAAAGGCATTCGACCGGGCCTGTGAATTGGCCGTCGAGCCGGTTGATAAGAACGGTTTCGAGTACGGTTCCTTCAAATAGAACGTAGGTCTTTCCAGTCGCGGTCGCCGGTACGGCGGGCGGCGCAGCAAGATGCGATTCCTCCTTTCGGGATTCCTCTGTGGAAGTCTTGGGCAATTGAATTGGCGCAGGAACTGGCGGTGCCTGCATGGGCTTCAACAATTCCGCAAGTGGCGCCGCATTCGGATCAGCCGCAGGCGCAGGGGCCGGTGCGGGTTCTTCGTGTGGTGCAAGAGCCCCTTTGCGATAGCTGAGGGCGACATTCGACGCGAACAGCGAGAGGTAGTCGCGCTTCTTGCGTTCCGCCTGGATCGGATCTTCGGGCTTCTCGGCTGCGGTGCCGTAGTTTGGTGGCAGACCTGTTTGTGCCGCGCCTCCTGCATCTATTTGCGGCAAACTTCGCATCTGCCCCGCGAGTGCGTTTTGCGCCACCGCCTGTTCACGCTGCAAATCTTCAATGCGTTTTTGCAGCTCAACGATTTTGGCTTCGTTGACTTCGAGCGGCGGAAGGACGGCGGGTGCGGGCGGCGCAGCCTTTGTGGGAAGGGGAGGTTTTTTGCCTCCGGTCAACCACATGATGAGGACCATGAGAACGGCAAGGCCGACGAGAAGCCAGGACTGGACGTTCTTCGGCAAAAGGCCGGGAGGCTTGGGCGCTTTGTCTTGAATCGTGGGAGCGGTGGCCATGGAGTTCTCCGTCACTTCGCTGCGGTCGTTCTGGCAAAGGTGAGCTTTTTCTTTCCCACTGCGAGGTATCCGCTATCGACGATTTTCGGAACGATGTAGACGCCGTTCTCGAGCTGAAAGGAAACGAGATTGGGTTTCCCGTCTTTCACCTCGTAGAAGACAGCCTTTTCTCTCGCGGCACAGCGGATGTAGGTGAAGGTGTCGTCGTGATAGATCGCGGAGACGAGGAACGGCTCGCGGGAAGCCTTTGAATCGAGCGAGTAGTCGAAGCGGAGTGTTGTCGCATAGGCCGAGCGGAATTGATTGACTTCGTCCGCTGCGTGCGACTGGGCGGTGCGGATTTGTTCGGCAGTCTGCTGGCGGAGGTCCGCAAGTTCCTTGCGGTAGGCTTCAACGTCCGCGGCATGCACATAGCCGCGAAGCACGGTGCCGACACTAGAGCCTTCCTTGGGCTCGATGAAGAGTTTCAAGTCGGGTTGCGCGTTCGCGTCACTGCTGATTTCGGTGAGAAGGAAGGAATAGACATGGCCGCTGGCGGTGATGAGATTCAAATTACTGCGGATGCCGGCCTGGGCGGGATGAACGTAGCAGAGATTGTGGGAGCCGTTGATGATCCAGAATTCGCGGTCGCCGGTGGTGAAGTCGAGAATCTCTTCGTCATCCGGGAGAACAATGAGTGTCGAGAAACGGAGTTTCGCGTGGACCGGAACGATATCTTCCTTGCTGTACTTCACAACACGCGCACCGGTTTCGGCGGCATTCACGGAGACCGCCGCTGCGAAAACAAGGGCGACAGCAATAGTCCAGAAACGAAGATGTGAAAGCAGAGACTCCATCGCAATTCTCCTCAAGTGAATTTCGCTACGAATCCCGGTCGACAAACCATTGCGCAACGGACTGCGCGAGAAACACCACGGCCGTCAGCACAACCACGAACACAAGGCCAGCGATGAGCGGAAGGACGCCGGCGCTCCGCAGTTGCTCCAGAAGATCCGGAATCACGGCTGCGCTCCTGCAAGCACGTCGAGTCCTTTTTCAAAGCCATAGGTCTCGAACGCTTCCTGGCGCTTGCGGTTGTCATACGGATCGTTCGTGTAGAGCCAATAGCTGCGGGAATCGACGTGAAGGTTCGCGACCTTGGCGAGTTCCGGAGTCTTGATCAGAAACTGCTGTTTCGGAAGGAGACCGGCGATCAGTGAGATTTCGGTTTCATTCAAATGAAACTGACGCCGGTACATCTCCTGGTCCATGTCGGGGTTGGCGAGAAAGAGCTTGGTCGCGCAGCTTTCAAGGATCACGTCGAGCAGTTCCGAACGTTTCAGCTCATCGAGCGACTGCGTAGAGAGAATCATGGCGGCGTTGTGTTTGCGCCAAGTCTTGAGCGCTTCGGTGATGTACTGGCGGATGCTTGGATTCTTCAGGAACACCCAGGCTTCATCGATGAAGAACGCCTTGAAGACAGCGGATGCTTCCCGATTCGCGATGACCTCGTTCGCACGGTGCAGGATGTAGAAGAGCAGGGGTTCAAGGAGCTCGGGATACCGGCTCATCTGCTGAAAGTCGAAGCACTGAAAGCGGGAAAACGAAATCGTATCGGTCGGATTGTCAAAGAGGAATCCAAACTGGCCGCCGCGCAACCATTTCGCGAGTGCGTAGGTGACGGGCCGAGGAAGCGTGTTCGCCAAAACGTCGAGCGTGCGCAGCTCGGCGTCGAGCGAATAGAGGTTTTCAATCTGTCCGTAGATTTCGCGCTCGGTTTCGGGGTCGAGCGCTTCAATGTTTTTGCCGAGGAGCACCTTGATCAGCAAAGCCAGAAAGTCGAGATTGGGCTTGGTCGGCGGCAGGCAGAACGGATTGATCGAGAAGTCGGAGGATTCGGTTCCAACCCGGAGGTAGTTTCCCCCGAATAGACGTGTCAGACTTTCGAAACTGCCGCCAAGGTCGAAGATGAAGGTATAGGGATCGTATTTCTGCAGATTGGTGATGAGGAAGTTGAGGAGAAACGATTTTCCGCTGCCGGTGCGTCCGAGGATCATGCTGTGCGCCACGTCGCGGAAGTGCAGATTCAGAAAGTACGGCGTGCCATGGTTCGTTTCGAGCACGGCGAGGTACTCGGAGCGAAGGTGCTGATTGCGCGTCTCACCCTGATGGAGGGTGAAGAGAAACGACACGTCGGCGTAGTTGGTGTTGAGGAGATAGAGATAGCGGAGATTGAATACGTAGTTGCCTGGGACTGCGGCAAGGAAGGCATTCAGCAGGTTGTACCGTTCTTCGTATAGCTGAGCGTCGTGGATGCTGAAGACTTTGTAGAACTCCGCAGCGGCGCGTTCGACCGTCGCAAGTTCCCGGTCGTAGAGAACAACGGTTAGTGAAAATTGGCCGAAGTAGTTGCCGTGCAATTCAATTTCTTCGATGCCTTTCCCGAGCTCACGAACCTGCGATTCCTTCGAGCCGTCGAGGAGATGGTCCTGAGGCTGACTGTCATTCAGGCTGACCTGGCTGACGAAGGAGCGCTTGGTGTTGTGAAAATGCCGGCGCTTGGCTTGAATGACGGTGCGCGTCTTTCCCGGTTCTTCCTTCTTCCATTCCGTGACGACGTGATAGTTAGCGCGCACGTCGAGCAATCCTTTGAGAAGCAACGGGAACGTATGAGCGGAGGGTTCCTTGAGCGTGAGGACTTTCACGAAATAGTCGTCAACGCGGAGGTGGTTACGATGGCATTCGAGGTGCGATTCCGAAAGGTAATAGTCGAGGAAGGTGTCGTGCTTGAGTTTGGCGGATTCGACCTTGCGCGGGTCGAAGTTCAACGTCTGCTTCAAGACCCGAAATGCTTCCTGCTTCGTGAGCAGACGCACTGACACAAAATCGCTGACTTGCATGCGAAAGCTGTCGACCTTCTGACATAAAGCCGCTTGCGCACTTTCGATTTGCGCAGAGTCGATTCGAACCGTTGCGTTCGAGGAAAAGCGAGCCGTGATCTCCTTCAGCGCGTTGCGGGGATTGTCGGGAATGGAAAGAAGCGTGTTTGCGAGGGAGCGGCGCGCCGCGAGTGCAGGGCACAAGACTACGAAGTAGACGGAGAGCGAGAAGAGGTTGTCCGCCTTGTTTGAGAAGTAGGCGACACGGTCTCGAATGGCCGCGTCAACGATCGGTTTGCCACAGAATGTGTGAGGAATGGCTTCGCCATTCCGCTTGAAGAGAATCTGGTAGACCTGATAGTTCTCGTCAAAAAGGCGAAGGGCGGATTCGAGTCTTTTTGTGAGCGCGTCAATGGCAGCCGTTTCGAGGCATTCGTAATCGACGCCCGCCACTTCAAGAATGGCTCCGACGTCGCCTGTCTTTGTCAGGAAGGTATGCGGTCCAACAAAGCCGAAGAGATTGACCATCGCATTGAGCGAGCCCGCCTCGTCGTAGTTTCTGAAAACGCGCCGGAGATTCAGCATGACGCGCTCCGTTCGACAGCGACCGGAGTAAGCTTTGCCGGGTCGTACTGCTTGCGGAACTTGGCCGCGTGAAAGAGCAGCCGGAGAATCTGCGGATCGGTGGCAGTCGCCCAGCGAGCGACAAAATAGAGGAGAACGAACATCAACAATCCACCAAGCAGGCTTCCGAGCAGGTTGAACGTCGCAGCACCGAGGCACATCGCGAAGAAAAACAGCTTTCGCTCGGCCCCGAGAATCGTGAGCGGCCGCGAGAGCGAGCGCTGCACCGGATTGATTCGCCTCTGGTAGGTCATGAGAAGTTTCTCCCTCGCCACAACTGGCAACTAGCCGGGAAAGAGCCAGGCGAGGAAGTTCACGGCGGCGATGGCCATGCCGACGCCGAAGAGGACACCGGCAAGCACGCGTTTCGAGCCGCCTTCGCCGAACGCGAAGGTCAGGCCGGAAACAACGATGGCGACGAGGGAAAGCCCGCGGGCAATCGTGCTGGTAAAGGCCTGCTGCAGGACGTTCACCGCGTTCTCCCAGGGAGAATTCGTTTGGGCGAAGAGCGGCGCGGCGGCGGCGAGCGCAAGGACCGCGAAGGCCGCGACGCGGAGGGCAGGCAGTCTGAGCGCGATGGATTTCAAAGATGTTTTCATTTCCGAACCTCGGCGACGGAATGCATTGCTCTGGCAATGCGAGGGAAGTCCACAACTCCCAGCCCGCACCTTGGCACGCGGCCGGTACGCACTGGTCCAGAGACACGCAAGGCGGAGCAACGTTCCCGGTGCGTCTTGACGCCGCCGGACGGCAGCGGGCGGG
>JAFDVY010000143.1 GCA_018268785.1 Acidobacteriota bacterium
GATGGAGCCAGCACGGCGGAGAAGATTTCGTCGAGCCGCACCTGATCGGCGCGGATGGTTACGCCTATCTGCGACTCTACGAAATGACGGGGAACACGAAATATCTGCGCGAGGCGATTCGCTGCGCGGAGATGCTGGCGAAGCATTTCAAGCCGGGCGATGAAAAGAATTCGCCGTGGGCGTTCCGGTGTTTCGCGCGCGATGGTTCGACGGAAGGTGCGAAGGGGATGAGTCCATATTCGGCGAACGTCGTCGAGCCGATCATGCTCTTCGACGAGCTGATACGGCTCGACCTGGGAGACGTGACTTCGTATAAACGCGCGCGGGAAGGCGCCTGGTCGTGGCTGATGAAATATCCGATGACGAACAATGTGTGGGTCGGCTATTTCGAAGACGTCGGGCCAGGCATGGAAAATATGAATCAGGTGATTCCGCTGGAGCTGGCCCGCTATGTGCTCCTGCATCCGGAGAAAGATTCGGATTGGCGCGAACATTCGCGGAAATTGATCGATTGGGTGAAAACCACGCCGAAGTGGCCGAAGTACACGGTACACGGCGCGACGGTCACGACGGAGCAGGGCGACGGAAAGCAATTTTGCTGCAATTTGCCGAATCAATGCTGCGACAGCCACACGGCGCGGCTGGCGGCCGTGGAAGCATTTTATTTTGCAAAGACCGGTGACGCAGCTTACAAAGAGGCGGCGTACCGTTCATACAACTGGGTAACGTATTGGCAAGGGCTACCCGGAGCCGCACATGCTCCGTATACGGACCAGTGGTGGTTCACCGACGAGTTTACGGATGGGCCGCGGCGATTGATGGATGCATTCTGGGCCGTGCCGGAGTGGGCGCCGGGGGATGAATCGCATCTGCTCGGCGGAATCTCGCCAGTGACGAAGATTGCGTATGAGCAAGGGTCCGTGGTCTATTCCACGTTCGATGCCGATTCGACGGAAGTTCTGCGGCTCGATTTTACGCCTGAGTTTGTGACGGCAAATGGCAAGCCACTAGGCAAGCGTTCGGATCTTTCGCAGCCGGGGTACACATTCGACGAAAAGACGCGGGTGATGCGTGTGCGGCACGAAAATGCGCGAGACATTGCGATCCAGGGAAGCGGCGGGAGTACGCCGGTGCGAACTGTGACATTTGACGATCCGCACTTCTCCGCAGGAACGGTGCTGGACGGCTTCTATCCCAGCGCGCCGATTGCATGGAGCGATTCTCAATGGGCGATTGCGGTACCAGGCGGAAAGTTCGGAACCTTTCACATTATGCTTAAAGATCCGGCGGCGGAAAACGCGACTATCTGGTTTTCGGTTCCGCAGATTTTTGCAGGCATTGACATCTACAATGGCGGAACGAGCGAGGCAAGCATCAGCCTGAGTTCCCCGGAGACGCGCGCGGTAAAAGTGACCATCAAGCCCGGCGAACTAAAGCGTGTGCGTACCGGTTGGCGCGATCCGAGCTCGCAAGCCAATTTTCATTTCCTGCATGGCGAAGGGCTGCACTTCGACAATTTGGCTTGGATTCATCAGTAAAAATGGCGCTTCGCAAGGCGCGGATTCAGCTTCGGGCCGCGGACTTTGGCCTGTGGGTGGAAGAGCGCACCACAAGCCTGGGTTCAACAAAAATGGGCTTGGGGACCATTGGCTGACCGGCTTCAATGATTTGCAGAGCCAGTTTGGCAGCACGCTGGCCGATGACGCCGGTTTGCTGGTCCACGCTGGTCAGGGGCACCCGAAGAAACTTGTTGTAGAGAATATTGCCGCAGCCGATCACAGAAACATCTTCAGGAATCTGCAACCCTGCATCGAGAACCGCGTTCATCGCGCCGTATGCCGCAAGGTCGTTGTAGCAAAAGATCCCGTCGGGGCGAGGATTTTGGCCCAGCAGGGTTTGCGTGGCTTTGTAAGCGGCCTCGTCGCCCATCTCTTCGGGACGATCCGTGCTCACAACGAAATCGGAATTGAACGCAATACCGTTTTTCAGGATGGCGCGCTTGTATCCTTCGAGGCGTCCGAGAAGCGGGCTGAGCGCGGGCCCGCCGATGTGCGCAATGCGCCTGCAGCCCGTGTCGAATAAATGTTGCGTGGCCAGCGCGCCAACTTCTTCATCGTTCACTCCCACAAAATGCGCGGCAAGACCAACGAAGCTGCGGTCAATCAAGATGTACGGAATGCCAGCTTCTTCAATGCGGCGGAACAATTCGACGGTCCAATGCGTGGACGCGATGAGCAGCATGTCCACGCGGCGCGTGATGAACTGTTCGACAGCCAAGCGTTCAATTTTGGGATCCTGCTCGGAAGAAGTAACGACCAGCGTGTATCCGCTGTTGCGTAGCGTGAGTGCAACGCCTCGTACGACTTCCGAGAAAAAGGAGTGGATCAGGTCGGGAATGACGAACCCGATCATGTTGGTGCGGCCGGTAACGAGGGCTCTAGCAGCCAGATTCGGGCGATAGTTCAGTTCCTGAACGCGCCTCAGGACGCGTGCCTTGGTTTGCTCGCTTATATCGGAGTGATCCCGGAGGGCCTTGGAGACGGTGATGACACTTACACCGAGGTCTCGTGCGATGTCTTTTAGAGTGACACCCATAGGCGATTGTAACACGCACTCGATTGAATGGACGACGGCGGGAAATGTTCCACGAGAAACGAAAGGGGAGATGAGCCAGGTCTTCTCATCTCCCCATTCTTCCCCTTGCGGGGAATCCGATAAGCCTGACGGAGGGTGGCTTATCGGTCGTGTGTTGGCCTGCTCAGTGTAACCCCAAAACAGGGAAATCAGTTGCGGGGAAAATCAAGAAAAGGCCTACAATCCTTATGGAAACTTTATAACTTTCGACTAGCCTGAAGCCCATGTCACGAAGCTCATCGTTAAGTCCAGATAACATCCTGCGCTTTCTACAAGTTAGACAAGACTCAGTTTCTGCGGAGGAGATCAGCCGTGGCTTGCACTTAGCCAAATCCGACAGAAAACCGCTATTCAAAATGCTTTCCAAATTGAAAAAGCGCAACTTAATCGTGGAAGTTGCAGCAGGTAAATACCGCCTGAAATCGAAAAAAGAAGCTCAAACGCCGCAAAGAACTGGCGTTGATGGGCCGCGACCAGATCAGCCACGAAGGGCTGGCGGAATTAGCGGCAGGCTCGTGCTGCATCAGGATGGGTATGGCTTTGTGATCCCCAATGAACCAATTCCCGGCATCGAGGGGGACATTTTCATCCCTCGCCATGCCACGGAAGATGCGATGCACGGCGATCAAGTCTTGGTGGAGATTGTCCGAAAGGGATTTTCCGGCACGGAGCAACGGATCGAAGGCCGCATCGTCAAAGTGCTCAACCGCGCACATCCGAGTGTGGTTGGATTGTTTCGCTACGGACCGCACGGCAATTCCGTTCTTCCCTATGACACGCGCATTCATCATCAGGTGGAAATCCCGCCGGGACAGGAATTGACGCCAGCCCTCCGGAAAAAATTGGGAGTTGTTTCCGCAGAGGAGGCGGCGCAGCGCGGGCGGAGGCTGCCGCGCCTTGCTGAATTGGACGGCGCGGTGGTCAATGCGGAACTTGTGCGCTATCCGAGGGGCGGACTGGCGCCGGTCGGCAGAGTGATCGAAATTCTGGGTAGCCCCGGCGATCTCGGCGTGGATACCGAGATCGTGATTCGCAAGCATCACTTGCCGCACGAGTTTTCTCCGGAAGCATTGCGGGATGCGGAAGAACGCGCGCATGCAGTGAATGACGCAGATCGCGAAGGCCGCGAGGATTTTCGTTCGCTGCCGATTGTGACGATCGATGGCGAGACGGCGCGCGATTTCGACGACGCTGTTTATGTCGAAAAACGCGCTGACGGCACCTGGCACTTGCAGGTCCACATTGCGGATGTTGCGAATTACGTTCGCACGCTGACAATACTCGACAACGAAGCGCGCTTGCGTGGAACCTCCGTCTATTTTTTGCATCGGGCGGTTCCGATGCTGCCGGAGGAGCTTTCGAATGGCATTTGCTCCCTGAATCCGCGCGAAGACCGCCTGGTCATGAGCGCGCTGATGGATTTCGACCCCTCGGGAAAAATGACGAGCGCACGAATGACAAGCGGCGTGATTCGTTCAGCGGAACGGATGACATACACCAACGTCAACAGAGTCCTGGAAGGCGACGCCGAGATGAGTGCGCGCTACGCCGATCTGGCGCCTCATTTTGAAAACATGAAAGAGCTGGCCCTGCTTCTCAACGCGCGGCGCAACGAAAACGGCTCAATTGATTTCGATCTGCCTGAGCCGGTGATCGAGTTTGACGAAGAGCAAAAAATGACAAACATCACGCGGAGCGAACGCAATATCGCTCATCGCCTGATTGAAGAGTTCATGCTGGCCGCGAATCGAGCCGTTGCCGGCTATTTGCTAAAGCGAGGAATTGCCACGCTGCACCGCGTTCACGAAAAACCCGATGCGAAGAAGGTGCTGGAGTTTGAAGAGTTAGCGCGCGCATTTGGCTATTCGCTGGGCGTGGAGAATTTGCATCAGCGCGAAATTGCCGTGAGGCACGGCCGCGTGCCATCGCCGGCAAAACGCGGCAGGCCGGAATCAGCAGGACATGGCCGCGAGCGTGGGATGAAAGTGGCTTTACCCGGCGCGGGTGAATTGAGCATCACGCCGCAGCACTATCAGAAGCTGCTCAAGAAGCTGGCTGGAAAGACCGAAGAAAGAATCGTTTCCTACCTGATGCTGCGTTCGCTGAAGCAGGCTCGCTATGCGCAGGATTCGCTGGGACACTTTGCATTGGGATTCGAAGAGTACGCGCATTTCACTTCGCCCATCCGGCGCTATCCGGATTTGGTTGTGCACCGCGCACTGAAATGGGCCCTTGCGAACCCCGGCGTCGCGCCGCCTCCCGATCCGCATCCAGCAAAACAGGCGGCCGCCGCGCTCTATTCCCATCGCGTCCTGGAAGAGCTGGCCACCGAGACTTCTGACGCGGAGCGCCGCGCGGCAGCCGCTGAACGCGAACTGCGCGACTGGAAAACAGCGCAATTCATGGAGCAGCGCCTCGGCGATGAATACGAGGGGCTGATTATCTCCGTGCAAAAGTACGGATGTTTCGTGGAATTGCTGGACATTTTTGTCGAGGGTCTGCTTCCCATTGGCGCCATCGAAGAAGCGGCTGGCGCGCGTTGCCTCTATCGAGAACACGAACATGCGATCGTGGCGCAAACAAATCCTCCGCAGCGTCGCGGCCGCGGTGCACACCCTCAAAAGCCAAAGCAGAGCTCATGGAAATTGGGCGACCGCGTTCGCGTACGCGCTGAGCGAATCGACCCGATGCGCCATCGTGTGGAGTTTGCGCTGATAAGCTGAGGCCGGTCGCGCGGAAAGGAATTGCCTATTGGGACGCAATACTTCGATTGCGGCCACGGGAACAGATTTCGTCAAGCCGCGGTCCAGACCTTCCCGTCCGCAATCACTTCCTGTTTTTCGTCGTCGAAGGTCACGCGCTGTCCGGTCTGCATCGCCGCGATGGTCATACACAGCGCCACGGAGTGGTTGTAGCCCGCTTCGATATCCGCGTTCGGAGTCTTGTGCGCGCGAATACTTTCCATCCAGTTGAGCATGTTTGCGCTGGTCGCTTCGTCCACACCGGCACGGGCGCTTGTCTCAATCCCGGGTGAGCCTTCCATCAAATTGCGTGTCTGCAATTTGTTTCCTTTCATACCCATCACTTTGGCAAATCCGTCTTCAAGCCCACCTTCACCGCTAATTAAATTCTTGTCGAGGTCGAGAGTTCCCGCGTTGGAGCGGTAGAGTTC
This sequence comes from Acidobacteriota bacterium, assembly GCA_018268785.1. Lineage (GTDB taxonomy): Bacteria > Acidobacteriota > Terriglobia > Acidiferrales > UBA7541 > Acidiferrum. The sequence goes on from JAFDVY010000143.1 coordinate 5,807, forward strand.
CTTCACATCCCCAGCGGAATTCGTCTGCCGCGAAGAATACGTGACTTGGAATCCTTTCGCGGGATCGTCCAGCGGGCCGTAATCGAACACGGCTGTCAGTGTGTCCCAATTCTGCCGCCCGTCTTTCCACAAATAGATTCCGCCGTTCGCCACAACGCTGCGCGGCCTCGGTAATCCCGTGAACCAGTGCACCGTATCAATCTGATGCACCATCCATTGATCCGGAATTCCGCTCGAATACGGCCAGAACAGGCGGAACTCAAGGTATTTGCGCGCATCGAATTCCACCATCGGCCGATTGATCAGGAACCGTTTCCAATCCGTATCTTCTTCCTTCAGTGCATTCACAAGCTGCGGTCGCCGCCAGCGTCCCGGCTGATTCACGTTCCACGTCATCTCTACCGCAACGATGTCGCCGAACTGCCCTGATTGGATGAACTCCTTTGCCCGCTGATAATTTTTCGCGCTGCGCCGTTGCGTGCCGACCTGCACAATACGCCCCGTCTGGCGCACAGCTTTGCGAAACTCCCGCGCGTCATCCATCGTGTGCGCCGTCGGCTTCTCCACATAAGCATCGCAATTGTTGCGCACAGCCTCTATTCCATGCTGCGCATGCTGAAAATCGGCTGTTGCAATGATTACCGCATCCACATCCTTGCGCTCGTAGAGCTCGTCATTGTTATGGCAAAGCGCGACATGATGGCCAGTGGCTTCCACGATATAGGTGACGCCTTCGTCGCGGCGCCGTTTCCAGATGTCCGACAGCGCGACAATTTCAAACTCCTGTTTTCCTGCATGTTTCAAGAAAGCGGGAAAAAGCGCATCGCGAAACCGGTCCGAATAGCCGATGATGCCCGTGCGCACACGATTGTTCGCGCCGAGCACGCGGTTGTAACTGTACGCGGAAAGCGCGCAAGCTCCTGCCGCCCTCGCCGTCGTCTTCACAAACTCCCTGCGTGAAGTTTTGCTTGTCATGCGTTGCACCTCCCGCTCGGACCTGAAGAGCCACCTGCGAACTGGATTTTACCGCATGGCAACCTGCATAACACAGCAAGGATTAACGCTTGCGGTAAGTCAGGCAGGATCTCTTGGTTCTAATGAAATCCGCGATGATAAACTTCCCTGCGTGTTGGCCTTGAGAGGCCATGAGTACCAAAATCGTTCTGTCTGATTCGCCCGGAGACTCAGGCCATCGCAAGTTCCCCCTGACACTATGGGCCCTGTTGCTGCTTGGAGCTTTTTTTACAATTCTTAACCTGAAGTGGCCCATCGCCAGGAACGCGCTCTGCTATGCAAAGGCTTCGCTTGGGCTGATTCAGAACCACTTCAATCCGTTCGCGATCGCGCGCGATCGCTCATGGACTGCTGGCAAGCCGATATTCTTCACCATTGTTGCCGCTCCCTTGGTCTGGCTATTCGACGTAAACCTGGGCATCAAAATCGCATCCTTTCTGGGTACCGCTTTTTTTCTTGCCATGGCCGCTCTGGCCTTGCCGAGACTAAACAGGCTCACTGGAGTCGATCCAAAGCTGTTGCCGCTCGAACTTGTATTTGTCGCGCTCAACCCTCTGTTCATCTATCAATTTTGGTCTGCCTACCCCGATTCTTTGTTCGCAGGGCTGGTTGTTTTGACCTTCATTTTGATCGACATCATAGCCACGGAACCCGAGAGAGACACGCGCTGGCATATCGTGGGCCTGGCCGCGACAATTCTTGTTGCAATCCACGCCAAGCTCTATGGCGCTGTCTTGCCCGTCATGTGCCTGGTCTATTTCCTGGTTTACGTTCGCTCTTTTTTCAGCCGGGCAAACCAGTTGACTGCAAAACTCGCTCTCATGGGGATGTTTGCGGTCTTGATTGGGTTCGTTTTGTTCGCAGGCAAGTTTGGTTTTTATCCGCTTCTGGATTTTAGCGAGGGCGCCGGTTTCGATGGCTACGTAAAAGGCTTGACTCACTCGCTAATCGCCATCGTTATTTCTTCCTTGAAAATGCTCGTGTTCGCGATAGTTCTCGCATTTCACTTTTTGCTTTTGCTGGCCTTAAAGCGAACCGTTTGGAGCAAGTGGGCTTTGGCCCCGATGCTCTTCATTTCCATTTATGTCCTGGGATTGTTCCCATTTCCGGGCACGGCTTACAACATGCGTTACTTCTTGCCCGTATTCCTTTTTCTCGCTCCCCCGCTCGCCGCAGGCTTGGAATCGCTTGGCGGGACAATGCGCCGTGCACTGCTGGGCGCATACGGTGTTCTTGCTTTTCTGCTCATAGTTGCCTTTAATTTTGCCCCTGCATACAGAATCCTCGCTCCATCCATCGCAACCGCGACGAAACACTATCGATTCAACCTCTGGCTCGACAACCTCCGCATGCCGACCCACATTGCCATTCGGGAACAAATTGATTCTGTTAACGCGCGAGTCCCACCCGGATCCGTCTTGTATTGGTCGTCGCACTACTACGATGCTTCGACACAAGGTTTGGCGGAACATTTGGGAGTAAAGCGGGGTTTCGACATTCGCTACGTCTTGAACGATTCGGAAATACCCCGGCAATCTAATCCTGTTTTTCTGATTGAATTCGCGACTGAGGAGCCTCCGGATGCGCCCACG
>JAFDVY010000144.1 GCA_018268785.1 Acidobacteriota bacterium
GTCTCTTCCAAGGTCTTCTTCCAGCCCGTCTCATCTACTTTCAGCGAGGCCAGCGGTTCCACCAGCGTTACGACCGGAGCTTTTGCAAAATCGTCCACAGGATGTTCGTCCGCCGTGAACTGCTTCAGTGCCGCCTGCTTCTGGGTAAGCGCCTGGCCCGCATCCTTGTACGCCTGATCTGTCGCCAGCCAAATCTGCCGGCGCAGCGCAATCGGATCGTTATCCAGCGGCAGGATTGTCGTCTGCCCCATTCCTTCGCCGTAGTAGCTGTCCTGTTTGTAATCGCCTACGCGTACAACCACGCGCAACAACCGGACGTGCACCTTCTGATTTTCGCGAAGCGCGCCAAATGCCGCTTCCGCAATGAACTCCTGCACGTCGCTCACGCGGTATTCGATGTAATACGGCGGAGCAACCTGATCCATCTTCAGTTGATCCTTGGATCGCTCGAGTTCTGTCAGCAGCGCTTCCAGAAGGGGATCGCCATTCGCGGCCGCATGAGCCGCAGCCAGCGATTTCGCTGTTGCCGCATCTTCTTTATGTCCTGCATTCACACGCGGCACAAGCAAAACGGACAGTCCAATTCCAAGCAGCCCACTTGCTACTCTCAAGGTGAATCTCATTGCTTCACCTCCGCCCCGGAGGAAGAAGAACGTCCTGTGTCCGCCTTCAGCGTTTTGTCTTCGAAGCCAGGAGCCGGCAGCAGCGGCGGCCGCTCATGCTCATGCGCCCGCTTCTGCACTTCCATCTCGGAAAAAAGCATCGCGGGAGCCACAGCCGAAACCGGTACGCTTCCGCTTTCTGCCCCGCAAACGCCGTTGAAAACGTGCTGTTGATCGCCCGTTGCCATGATTCGCGTGAGTGCCGCCAGCGGCGTTCCCACAATGTCCACGCCGCGAACCAATTCATCTGGCCGCCCATCGGGATAGACCTTGTAAACAATCACAGGCAGCACTTGGAACGCCTGAGGCAGCGACCGCGTCGTCAGCGTGAACCCGCCTTGAATGTCGTCGAAGTAAAGTCCGTACGGCTTGTTCTGCTTCTTCACTTCGTCTATCAGCTTTTGCCGCAGGTCCTTCTCGCTGACGCTTTGTGTTGAGGTCACAATCAGATTTCCTTGCCGTCCCGTCGGCATCAACCCTGGTTGGTTGCGTCCATGCCCGTTCGATTGTTCGAAGCCCTTGATCGGCATGCGCGACATCAAGAAGCTTTTCAACACGCCGTCCTTGATCACCTCCACTCGCCGCGCCGGCACTCCTTCGCTGTCGTATCCGTACGTTCCTGCCAGCTTCATGCCGCCCACTTCCTGCAGCGTCGGATCGTCCGTCACGCTCAAAAACTTCGGCAGCACTTCCTGTCCGACTTTCTTTGTGAATGTCTGCCCTTCGTCTTCATCCTTCTGCCGGTGGCCTTCCAGGCGGTGTCCCAGCACTTCATGGAAGAAAACCGCCGCCGCGCGGCCGCTCAAAAGCGCCGGCCCGTCATAAGGCTCCGCTACTGGCGCCTTCCGCAGCGCATTCAGATCCAGCGCCATTTTTTCAATTTTTGCAGAAAGTTCCTTTTCGCTCGGCAATCCCGCGGCGGAAGGCGCCTGGAATGTTTCTACGCGCAGCAAATCCATACCATCTTCCGCGCGCGTTTGCGCTTCCATCACTAGCCTCGTCGAATTGCTGGGCGAGGTAATTGCCGTTCCTTCGCTGTTGACCATTCGCTGGTTTGCGCTCTGCACCTGCAGCACAACAGAAGCAAAGTAAACGTCTGGATACTTACGGAACTCTCCCGAAAGCCGGCGAATTTCGCCTTCCCATCCCGTTTTGTCGAACGCGGGAACTGTTAGCGCTTCGCCAGTGTGTTGCACAGGCGTCTCTTTGGAAAAGTCCGGCGACTTGTCTTCCTCTTCCGCTCGCACCGCTGTGTTGGTCTTTACGTTGAGGAACGTCGGCGCCGCGCGCTTGTATTCGCGGTCCGTCAACTCCCACAGCACATGCGCAATGGCATCCTGATCTTCGCCAAAGGGAAGCGATCCCGAACTCATTCCGCTCGCGCGCGCTTGTCCGTGCGTGTTGTCCAGCGCCGCCGAACCTACGCGCATCGTCACATCCGCATGCCGCCTCTGCACCGCAGTGTCCGTCAGCAAGCTTCCGTACGCCCCCGCCAGAATCGTCACATTCTGGTCATACACTGTGTAGCTTAGAAAGTAGGGCGCCGGATCGCTCTTCGCCAGTCCCGCCGTTGCCCGCGCCAACTCCGTCTGCATCGTCTTCAACACCAAATCCGAAGCTGCGGCAGCGCCACCTCCGGTTGCCGCCTTCGTCTCCGCGTCAGAGTCGCTCCCCAGCGCCAATGGCGTCGCCATCAATTGTGCCGCGAGCGCAAAGCACGCCGTCGCGCGCAGTAACTTCATCACAGGGTTCTTCTCACTGCGCTCAGAAATTTCGTTCTCTGTGGTCATGAAAGGGAGGCTCCATTGCTGCCGTAGATGATTAACTGCAAAACGCGATTATGAATGAGGGGAACTTGCCGCGCAATTCAGACTTCCCCGAAGCGTTCTCCAGGCGCGATACGCGCTCCGTTGCCAAACTCTTGCGCGGTCACTTGTTTGCGCCCTTCCACTTTGACGTATTCCAGGCGAAAGAGGCTGCCCCCGCCGCAAGCGACGCTCAAGTTTCTCCCATCCCAGACGAGTTTGCCTGGGGCAAGGTCAGTCCGTTGCTCGCTTCCTGGCGCCCCAATCAGCTGAACAATCTGCTTTCGAAATGTCGTATGAATCCCCGGCCACGGTGTAAACGCCCGCTGCCTGTCAAAAACCTCAACAGCGCTCATCGTCCACCGTACCGCTCCATCCCCTTTCTTCAAAACCGGCGCCATTGTCGCAGCACCGTGGTCTTGTGCTTGTGTCTTCAATGTTCCATCCACAAGCCCTCGCAACGTCCTCTCCATCAACGGAGCGCCTGCAGCCGACAATCGTTCGCTCAACTCCGGCGTCGTCTCCGTTGCGCCAATGGAAAGCTCTTGCTGCAATGCGATCTCGCCCGTATCCATCCCGGCATCAATCCGCATGGTCGTTACCCCGGTTTTCGTCTCGCCATTCGCAATGGCCCATTGAATCGGCGCTGCCCCTCGATATTTCGGCAGCAACGATGCATGCAAATTGATCCACCCCAGCCGGGGAATATCCAAGAATCGCGCAGGAATAATTTGTCCGAAGGCAATAATCGCAATCGCATCCGGAGCAATCTCCCGCAGCAGCTTTTCCGCCTCGGGAATTCGAATCCTCTCCGGCTGATGGACCGCAATCCCAGCCGCAAGCGCCACCTGTTTCACTGGGGAAAACACGACTTCCTGTGTGCGCCCCTGCGGGCGGTCCGGCTGCGTAATTACCGCCGTGATCTCAAAATCCTTCAATGTGAGGAAATGCTTGAGGCAGGGAACTGCAAACTGCGGTGTCCCGCAAAAAATGATACGGATCGCCGGCAAGGTGGAAAAGCCTTTCCGGCGTCTACCACTCGCCTTGTTTGCGCAACTTCTTGATCTTTCGCTTGATTAAATCTCGCTTCAGCATGCTCAAATGCGTCAAAAACAAAATCCCGTTCAAATGATCGATCTCGTGGCAAAACGCCCGCGCCAGCAAATCTTCACCGCGGATTTCGAACCATTCGCCTTTCGCGTTCTGCGCTTTCACCGTAACAAATTGCGGCCGCACCACGTATCCGCGGAATCCGGGTATCGAAAGGCATCCTTCCTCTTCGCGCTTCTCGCCTTCCGCGTGAATAATCTCCGGATTCGCCAGAACAATTCTTGCTTCCGGGTTTTTCCCGCTCGTTACGTCCACGACAGCCAGCCGTATGCTCTTCCCGATTTGCGGCGCCGCGAGTCCCACTCCCTGCGCTGCATACATCGTCGCAAACATGTCCTCGGCGAGCTCTTCGATCTCCGCATCGAATTTCGGCACCAGCCTCGTTGGTTTTTCAAGCACCGGGTCGCCATATTTCACCACGTCATAGATCTTGCGTGGCGCAGCTGCTGGCTCTGGCGTCGTTGCCACTGCTTCAGAACTGGGCAATTTGTTCGGCATATCCCTCGAAATTCCGCTTCGTCTCCCTCAGTGAGTCTCCACCAAATTTTTGCAGAAAAGCATCGGCCAGCACAAGCGCCACCATCGCCTCGCCCGCTACTCCTGCCGCCGGAACCACGCACCAATCCGACCGCTCATACGCCGCAGCCACCGGCTCCTTCGTCACCATGTCCGCTGTTTTTAAAGCCCGCCGCAGCGTCGAAATCGGCTTCAAGTACCCTCGAACGATCACATCCTGTCCGTTCGTAATGCCGCCTTCCAGTCCCCCTGCGCGATTCGAACTCCGCAGAAATTTCTTTGCACTCTTGTCGTAAGAAATCTCGTCCTGCACTTCGCTTCCAAACGATCCCGCAGCCAAAATCCCCGCGCCAATCTCAACGCCTTTCACCGCCTGGATGCTCATCACCGCCTGCGCGAGTCGTCCATCCAGCTTCTCATCCCACTGCGCATGCGAACCCAATCCTACCGGCACGTTGTGCACCACAACTTCGAACACGCCTCCTACCGTATCGCCCGCCTTCAGCACGGCATCCACTTCCGCCTTCATTTTTTCCTGTAGTGCCGAATCCACGCACCGAAGCGGCGACTCCAGATCGCCACAAATCTTTTTAATCTCATCCCAACTCGCCTGCCGTTCCAGCTTGTGATGACCTATTTGAATCGTGTGGCTCGCAATCTCAATCCCAAACTGTCCCAGCAATTGCCGAGCAAACGCTCCAGCCGCCACTCGCGCGGCAGTCTCTCTCGCGGAAGCGCGCTCCAACACATACCGCGCATCGTGAAAATCGAATTTCTGGGAACCCGCCAAATCCGCATGACCCGGGCGCGGCGCCACCAGCTTCTTCGCTGGCGCATCATCTTCCGAATTGTCTTCCACGGGTAGAATCTTTTCCCAATTCGCCCAGTCGCGATTCTCGATTCTCAGCGCGATCGGCGCGCCAATCGTCTCGCCGCGGCGCACTCCCGCAAATATGTCTGCGCGATCTTTCTCTATTTTTTGCCGTCCCCCTCGCCCATAACCCAACTGCCGCCGGTGCAATTCATGGTTGATCGCCTCCACATCCACGGGTATGCCCGCCGGCAGGCCCGACACAAATGCCAGCAGCGCCTGCCCATGCGATTCCCCAGCGGTGTAGTACCGCAACATTCCCTTCATCCTCCCGATCGCTTACAACTTCCCCAGAGCGCGCTCCGTATCCCGAGTGAAACCAAGGGATCCAAGCGGCCGCTCCCACACGGCCCAATCCATTGACCCTGAAACCACTTAGTCTATCTTCTCCTCTCCCGCACCGTCCACCAAAAGCGCGCCCTTCCATGAATTTTCTTATCGCTCCTCTTCTTGACGCATCCCTCACCCCGCAGTTACGCTTCTTCCGATATTTCTGCGCGCTTCTCGTCCCTGCAGAAAATCGTCCGGATCAGGAACAGAGTGGCAAACGCGCCCCTTCAGGTGTCCGAGCAGCCGAGATGGGAAGACAAAATCTCGGTTCTTGACGTGCTCTCCAATAGCGCGATGCAGTTCGTTGCCAACGTCCAGGAGTATTCCTACCTCGCCGCCAGATCGCTCACCAATCTTCTCAGCGGCCCCCACTACCTCCAGGACCTTCTCGACCAGATGGACGATATCGGCGTCGGCTCTCTCCCCATCGTCCTGCTTACGGGCTTCTTCATCGGCGTCGTCATGGTCTTGCAAACCGGTTCGCAATTCACTCGTTTCGGGCAAAGCGCGCTGACCGGCGATGTCGTTTCCATTGCCCTCGTTCGTGAACTCGGCCCCACGCTCACCGGCGTTTTTGTCGCTGGACGTTGCGCTGCGGGCATCGCTTCTGAACTCGGCTCCATGCTTGTTACCGAACAAGTGGACGCCATGCGCGCCATGGGCACCGACCCCAGCCGCAAGCTCGTCACGCCGCGCGTCGTTGCCGCCGTTCTCATGCAGCCGCTTCTCACGGCGTTGGCCGACTTCGTCGGCCTTCTCGGCGGCTGCGCCGCTTCGGTTTTTTCTCTTCGCCTCAGCGCCGTAGAATTTTGGACGCGTGCCATTGATGCTCTCGACTTTGGCGATCTCATGCAAGGCATCATGAAGCCTGTCGTATTTGGTTTTATCCTTGCCACCGTCGGTTGCTACAAGGGCCTCACCGTTCGCGGCGGCACACAAGGCGTCGGCCGCGCCACCACGCAGGCCGTCGTCGTCTCCAGCGTCCTCATCATCATCTCCGACGCCTTTCTCACCAAACTTGCTCTCTATCTCGCGGACAAGGTCTTCTGATGGCCGCCTCCGTCTCCATGGACTCTCATGAAGGTCCCGCCATCGAATTCAATTCCGTTCGAATCGGCTTCGAGGAAGGCGACATCCTTAGCAACATCTCCTTTCGCGTCATGCCGCGCGAAACAATCGTTCTCCTTGGCGAAACCGGCACCGGCAAAACTCTCTCGCTCAAACTTGCCGCCGGCCTCCTCAAAGCCAATTCCGGCTCCGTCCGCGTGCTCGGCAAAAATCTCAGCGAAATGTCCGAACGCGAACTGCTTGGCTTCCGCCGTGAAATCGGCTTTGTCTTTCAGGAAGGCGCGCTCTTCGACTCCATGACCGTCGCCGAAAATGTCGCCTATCGGCTCCTTGAAGAAAAAGCCGATCCCGATGCCATCGAACCGCAGGTTCTCGAAGCTCTGCGTTTCGTCGAACTGGAACACACCACCGAACTCGTTCCTTCCGAACTTTCCGGTGGCATGCGTCGTCGCGTTTCCATCGCGCGCGCACTCATCACTCGCCCGCCCATCGTCCTTTACGATTCGCCCACGGCCGGCCTCGATCCGGTCACTTCGCAAACCATCATCACGCTCATCCTCCGTCTTCGCGATAGTTACGGCGTCACCGCGCTCCTCGCCACGCATCGTCTGCAGGACGGCTTCGCCCTCGCCAATTTTCATTTTGACCGGAATTCCAATCGCGTCCTTCCTAACTCCTCCAATGGCTCATCCGCGCCGGTCTCTTCCACTCGTTTCCTCGTGCTTCGCGATGGCGGAATCTATTTCGAAGGCTCGCCCGAACAGCTCGTAGCTTCAAACGATCCCTATTTGAAAAGGTTCCTGGTCTGATTCTCTTGTTTTTGAATTTGTAGTGCAGGGGCTTCAGCCCCGGCAATTCTTGGCAAGATGTAAGCTGCAAGGCATTACAACGATTTCTGTGCGATAGTACAAAAACGCAATCTGGAGGAACCCGTAGATGCCGCACCGAAAACAGCTCACCTGGGCGGAACTTCGCGTGGGACTTTTCGTGCTCGTCGGCCTTACTGTTCTCGCTGCCGGAATCTTTTACGTCACTGGCGCCGGTTTTCTCGGCCCCAAATACCGCATTAAGACGTTTCTCCCGGAAGTCTCCGGCCTCGCCAACGGCGCCTCCGTCAAGCTCGATGGCGTAGAAATCGGAAACGTCGAATCGGTCAAACTCGTTCCGCGCGTCGCCGGCAAGCTCGTGGACAAAAATCGCAACGTCGAAGTGGATATGCGTATTGACCGCCGCTTTCAAAATGAGATTCTCACTGACTCCGTTGCCAGCCTCGTCACCGAAGGCCTCCTCGGCAATCGTTACGTGGAAATCCAGCGCGGCCTTACCGGCGTTCCCCTGAAGGAAAATCAGGAAATTCCCGGCGCAGAAGAAAAAGCCATTAAGGAAGTCGTCGAGCGCAGCGCCGAACTCCTCGGCAATCTCACCGCCCTAACCGACGACGCTCAGGAGATGCTTTCTAACGTAAAAGCCGGCCGCGGCAATCTTGGCAAGCTCCTCAACGACGAGCAGGCCTACAATCACCTCAACAGCATCCTCGCGCGCGGCGACCAGATGATCGCCAATATCCAGGCAGGGCAGGGAACACTTGGAAAGGTTGTCGCCTCGGACGAAATGTACGGAAAGGTGGACAAAGCTCTCGACAACGTCAATGGCATGATCGCCGATGTCCGCGCTGGTAAAGGCACGATCGGCAAATTGCTCACCGATCCCTCGCTCTACGATCAAGCCAAGGAAGCTGTCGCAAACACAAATGGTCTCGTCGGGGACGTCCGCGCCGGAAAAGGCTCCCTCGGCAAGCTCGCCACCGACGACGCGCTTTACAACAAACTCCGCGACACCAGCACCAACCTGGCCAACGCTACGGCGAAACTCAATGACAACACCACCACCGCAGGCAAACTTTTCTCCGACCCGCAGCTCTACGACAATCTCACCGGCCTGACCGGCGACCTCCGCCTGCTCGTCGGTGACTTCCGCCAAAATCCCAAAAAATTCCTCCGCATTAAACTCGGCCTCTTCTGATTTTGAAGT
>JAFDVY010000145.1 GCA_018268785.1 Acidobacteriota bacterium
GCCAAAGGGAATACCTCCATCGGCATGGACGAATTGACCCACCGTCTCTTTGTGGCTGCGCGTAGCGGGCAGTTAGTCATTTTTAATTCTGAGACTGGTAAAGACCTGCAAGCACTGCCTATCGGCCAGGGAGTGGATGACCTCGCCTTCGATCCCGTAAGAAAGAGAATTTATGTTTCGTGCGGAGGTAACGGCGGCGAAGTGGACGTGTACAAGGAAATCGATGCGGATCACTATGAATTATTGGGCAAGGTCCCAACCGCGCCAGGGGCGAGTACGGCACGGCTTTCTACTGAGCTGAACCGATATTTTGTGCTGACACCAGCCCTGGGAAATAAGCCAGCGGCAGTATTGATTTTCGAAGTTCAGTGACTCTGGAACATACAATACAGAATTGGCAGCTACCGCCCCTACCACAGCGTCGCACACCGCGGATTTTACAACGGGAATCCGCAGACGCTTCGCACCTCGCTGCTGAGGATTGTTGCTGAATCACGTACAACTCGGATATAACGCGCCGTCCTCTCCAGGACTCCGGAGGTCTGCACGATGCACATCGCAATACACAGTAACGTTGCCTATGATGCTTGACGATCACGGAAGACGCTGCAAGTCGGGAAAGTTGGCATTCTCAGGGGTTACAGCGCACAAATCTCCGGGTAATGAAAATGTGGATTGTCACGGAATTCATAGACTTTTTCCAACCCGCAACCCAACCCACAACATGCGATGTCATGTGCGATTCCCGCGTATTTTGGCAGTCCCCGCGGTCTTGTAAGTTGTTGTAAAACCTAGTCGTGCTACCCTGATAAGGGCGAGGTCGGTGGTTCAAGTCCACCCAGGCCCACCAGATTCCTACTGCACAAACCCCACATTCGGCGTCGGCCCTTCCGGCAGTTCTTTGATCGTCCCAAATTGCGCCTCATACCGCGAAATGTTCTCCCCAAGAGCCCGCCAGATCCGCTTCGCATGCCCAGGACTCACAATCATGCTGTTCAGCAGCTTCCCCTGCGCCCCATTCGGAAAAATGTAAATGAAGTTCAGCGTAAACTCCTCCACGCTGTGATGAATCATCATCAAATTGCTGTACGTCCCCTGCAATTCCTTTTCATCCGCCTTGATTTGCATCTGCCCCATCTGCCCGGGCTGTTGTGGTTGTTGCTCGCTCATCGTCGCGTCTCCCCTGTTCCTTTCCCAAAGTACCACATTCCCGATTTGTCCTGCGGCGCGCCCAGACATCGCTTTGGCCCTTGTAGAGCTGGGCTTTTTAGGCCGGCATCTTCGATGCAAACCACGCCAGCCAAATCCGTGCGAAAGAATGCAATTCCGCGCCTCTAACGCTTTCGTATTGAGGCGTTCCCCAAAAGCACAAAATCTTCGAGTTCCATTGACATCCCCTTCTATTAAATGTAGTTTCATAGGAGCATTAACCATAGTTAACTAGCCATGGCCCGCACCGCCGACCCTATCTTCGATTCCCCCGCCGCATCCCGGCCCATCGAAACCACGCCCTCTTTGCCTGAATCCCATCGCACCATTCCCATTCCGTCTACTGCTTCTTGGCTCCGCAAGATTTTCGCGTTCGCCGGCCCCGGCTATCTCGTTGCTGTCGGCTATATGGACCCGGGCAACTGGGCCACCGACCTGCAGGGCGGCTCGCAATTCGGCTATACGCTCCTGAGCGTAATCCTTCTCAGCAACCTCATGGCGATGCTCCTCCAGGCGCTTTCCGCAAAACTCGGCATTGTCACCGGTCGCGACCTCGCGCAAGCCTGTCGCGAGTCTTACTCGCGCCGCACTTCGATCTTCCTCTGGGTCGTCTGCGAAATCGCCATTGCCGCCTGCGATCTTGCCGAAGTCCTCGGCTCTGCCGTTGCGCTGCAGCTCCTTTTTCACATCCCTCTTCTGCTCGGCGTAATTCTCACTGCGCTCGATATTCTTCTCGTTCTCCTGCTTCAGGGCCGCGGATTCCGTTTCCTCGAAGCTATCGTCATTACGCTCATCCTGACCATCGCCGCTTGCTTCGCCTACGAAATTTTTTTCGCTCGTCCCCTCTGGGCTGCCGCCGCCCACGGTTTCATTCCTAGCGCTGAAATCTTCAAAAATCGCGAAATGCTCTATATTGCCATCGGCATTCTCGGCGCCACGGTCATGCCCCACAACCTCTATCTCCATTCGAGCCTGGTGCAAACCCGTGCGTTTGGCGCCGAGCCCGAGAAAAAACGCGAAGCCCTCCGCTATGCCATCTTCGACTCCACCTTCGCCCTTGGTTTCGCGCTCTTCATCAACGCCGCCATCCTCGTTCTCGGCGCAGCCGCATTTCATTCCCGTGGCCTTCATCACGTTGCGGACATCAGAGAAGCGTTTCAACTTCTTACGCCAACTCTCGGCGCCAGCCTCGCCAGCACTCTCTTCGCTTGCGCTCTTCTCGCCTCCGGCCAGAACTCCACCCTCACCGGCACGCTCGCCGGTCAAATCGTCATGGAAGGCTTTCTCCAGATTCGCCTCAAACCCTGGCTCCGTCGCCTGATCACCCGCAGCATCGCCATCCTTCCTGCAATTCTCGTCATCGGCATCGCCGGTGAATCGAAACTCAATATGCTTATCGTCTTAAGCCAGGTCATTCTCAGTTTCCAGCTTCCGTTCGCCGTTATCCCGCTCGTTCAATTCACCAGCGACCGCCATCGCATGGGCCAATTTGCCAACTCGCGCATCACGGTCGTCATTGCCTGGATCGTCGCCGCCGCAATCCTTGTCCTCAACGCAGAACTTCTCAGGCTCACGTTCCGTTCGTAAAATCTCCACTCCCAGTGTGTCGCTAGCCCAATCTGTGGGAAAATTTATCTGATGCCTGACCAAAAGCCGCAGTCCTCCGCTCGCAATATCGCTATTCTCCTGACCATCCTTTTCGTTCTCGCGTTTTACGTGGCTTTCACCGCTTACAATCGCAGCGTCTGGATTCTTCCGCCCGAAGCCAAACTCGTCAAAAATCCGCTCACACTCGACACAGCAGCCGCTGCAAAACAAATTCTTCCCGTCTATCTGGACAAATGCGCCGAATGTCACGGCGAAACAGGGAAGGGAGATGGCCCGCAGGCGAAAATGTACGACCCGCGCCCCAGAATGTTGACCGATGCTCCGCACCTCAGCACCATCACCGACGGCGAGCTCTACTACGTCATCACCGCAGGCCATAAACCCATGCCGTCCTACAAAAAGAAACTTACCGATGAGCAGCGCTGGCAACTCGTAATGCTCGTCCGTTATTTTTCCCACACCCTTCCACCCTCGACGAAATGATGTAGGACCGGCTTTCTGAAGCCGGCCTTGTGACATAATTTTTCCATTTATTTCTCTGCGAACTCTGCGCCTCTGTGGCATTCCTATCTCTTCTTCGTGACTCACCCAACCCTCTCGCGCTATCCTTTCATCGCACTTTTTCCTGATCTCAGAGGAGATTCATGCGCAAATTTTTCTTAGGCCTGTTTTTATCTCTAGTCTTGGTCGCTGCCTCGCAAGCTGCACCCGCAGGCGGGGCCGTCCACTGCGGCAAACTCGTCGACGTTCGTTCCGGCAAACTCCTGGAAGATCAACTCGTCTCGTTCGATGCCAGCGGAAACATCACCTCCGTCGCTAAAGCGGGCGCTGCATTGCCCCCCGGCACAATCGATCTCTCGCACTCCACTTGTCTTCCGGGCTTGATGGACGTCCACACACACATCACGGACGATCCCACCGACAATGGCTATGAAGGCCTCGGCATCTCCATTCCCAGAAGCGCCATCACGGGAGCAAAAAATGCCCGTCTCACTCTCATGGCAGGATTCACCGTTGTTCGCAATGTAGGCGCAGGCGGCTTTGCCGACGTTGCCGTGCGCGACGGCATCAACGCCGGAGAAATTCCCGGTCCTCGCATGTTTGTTTCCGGCCCGCCCCTTGGGATCACCGGCGGCCACTGCGACGACAATCTGCTTCCGTTCGAGTTTCACCACACCTTTGAAGGTGTGGCCGATGGTCCCTGGGCTGCCCGCGCCAAAGTCCGCGAGGTCATTAAGTACGGAGCAGATGTCATTAAAATCTGCGCGTCTGGCGGCGTTCTCAGCAAAGGCGATCAGCCTGGCACGCCGCAATATACCCTCGAAGAAATGACCGCCATCGCCGAAGAAGCCCACAAACTCGGCCGCAAAGTCGCCGCTCACGCTCACGGTACGCAATCCATCAAAGACGCCATCCGCGCAGGCATCGATTCCATCGAACATTCCAGCCTCATCGACGACGAAGGCATCGCCCTCGCCAAACAGCGCGGCGCCTACCTTGTCTTCGATATTTACAACGACGATTTCATTCTCCAGGAAGGCGCAAAAGCGGGCATGCTCCCCGAATCCATCGAAAAAGAAAAGAAAATTGGCCGTTTGCAACGCGAAAACTTCCGCCACGCCTTTACGGAAGGCGCAAAAATTGCTTTCGGCACCGACGCCGGCGTCTATCCTCACGGTGACAACGCCAAACAATTCGCCAAAATGGTCGAATGGGGCATGAAGCCCATTGATGCGATTCGTGCCTCCACGCTCAGTGCCGCAGACCTCATCGGCATCACCGGGAAGGCCGGCTCCCTCGAACCCGGCTATTGGGCCGACATCATCGCCGTTGACGGCAATCCGCTCGAAAACGTTTCCGTCCTCGAACACGTCAAATTTGTGATGAAGGGCGGAGTTGTCGCCCGCAGTGACTACGCTGCGAAGTAATTCGCGTCTGAAACAACCGTGCTCGACCTGCTCCCCGTATTTGGTCATCTGAACCCGCGTCTCGCGGCGTTCCTCATGTTGGCCCTCTTACTGGGAGCGGCATTTCCTCTCGCGCTCGCGTGGACCAAAATCCTTCCGCCCGAGCGCGATCCTTTTTCTCGCCCCGATCTCCCGCGCTCCCGCGGCTCATTCGATCGTCCTTCCTTTTTCTTTCTGGCTAATGTTTCGCTCAGTCTGCTCGCGGCAATCCCCCGCATCGCAGACACGCTTCATCTCGACGCACTCGCCCAGCTTCTTCCCGCAAACTGGTCCGAGCATATCGCCGTACTTGTTCTGATCTGGTTGGTCTTCGTGCCGGCGCTAGCCGCCGCCTACTCCGCCGTCCGCCCCAATCCCATCCGCAAGCACCTTATCTTCGGCGGCATCCTCGTCCTCATCCTCTGGCTCCTCTCGCCGACTCTCCTCAGCTCGCTTTCATCCTGAATCCTCATAAGAGGCAAAGGGCGTCAGCCGCCCATAAGCTCACAGCATGCTGCGCCAACTCGTGGCAAGATCAACGGGCTTGGCTACAATCTGGCTCATTGTCATTCCGAGGAGCGAAGCGACGAGGAAACCGCTTTTTCATCCTGTTGCACTTTGCAGCCACAAAAAACAACAAGGCCCGGATTCCTCCGGGCCCGTCTTGGAAAAGATGAAACTGCCATCCCGAATCCCCGCGTTTGTAGCGGGGTGAGGGATCCGCTTTTTCCTTACGCTGTCGCTGCCTTTACCTGCTGCAGCGCCGCCGCCACCTCATCAATATCCGGCACAACGGGAATGTCGTAATTCTTGATCCACGCAATCTTTCCCGCCTTATTCACAATCACGATCGAGCGCCCCGTGATCCCTTTGTCCGCCAAAAACACGCCATACTTGTCCGCCATCGCGCCACGCGGCTGAAAATCCGCCAGCAGCGAATACTTGATCCCCATCTTCTCCGCATACGCCTTGTGCGACCAAACGCTGTCCACGCTCACGCCCAACACTTCCGCGTCCAGCGTCTCAAACCCCTTCATCGCGTTCACCACGCACGCGTGCTCGTTCGTGCACACCGGACTCCAGTCCAGCGGATAAAACATCAGCACCACATTCTTCTTTCCCGCAAAATCCGAAAGCTTCACTTCCTTCTTGTCCTGATTCTGCAGCGTAAAATCCGGCGCCACCTGTCCGACCGCGATTCCCATTTTCTTTCCTCCACACCCCAAATTTTTCGCCTCTCAGTCTACCCAATCCCTCCGTCCAGGCCAAATCGCGAGCCTCTCGTCCTGTGGCACAGCCATTCTTGGTTACCCCGTAAGGGGCTGTGCTCCGGCAGCCACAACTCGAATTCACCCCACTGACCTCAATCGGCCCGCAATTTCACTACTTCTTTGCTTCTCTCTCTTTCAGCGTTACACTTTCCCAGAGTTGACATCTATGACCTCCGAAGCTCCGCGCCGCGCTCCCTTCCTCTCCTTGCAGGAACTCGTCCAACGCTACCGCGGCCTCGTTCACGCCTTCGGTGATCCCGTTGCCATCTCTCAATTTGGATTTTCTATCGAAGAGGCAGACCGCCTCTTCTCTGACCTTGACGAGGACTACCACATCAGCCGCTTTTTCAATTTCACGGAAGAGTCCGGCGCCCAGCGCCACTCTATCAACGGCTTTCCCGCCACCCACGTCGCCATCGACCCCGAAATCGAATCCATCCTTTAGCTTGTAGTGGAGAGCTTGTCATCCTGAGGGCATCCACGAAGATGCCCGAAGGACTTCAACGTTAGCTTCCGCAATCAAATTCACCGTCCGCAAAAAATCTCAACTCTTCCCCGGCTTCCACTTCTCCAGAAACGCCAGCACCGCATCCGTCGTCATCGACCGCGCTTTCTCAAATTCCTGATTCTTCTGGCTCACCACCAGCGTCCCATCGCTCTTCAACACCGCCGCGGCAGGCACTCCCTTCTTCAACGGCACGTCGTACTTATTCGCCAAATCCAGATTCTTGTCGTACTCGCCGATGTTCACATGCACCAGCACATAATTCTTGTTCAGCGTCGGCGCAATCTCCGCGCTGTGAAATGCTGCGTCAAGCACATGGCAGTCGTAGCACCAGTTGCCGCCAAAAATCAGCAGCACGCGTTTGTGCGTCTTCGCCGCAGTCGTCAGCGCCTCGGCAATCTCTGCCTTCGCATTCACATTCTCCGGATAGAGATTCCTCCGCTCCGTCGGTGCCGGCAAAGTCCGCGCACCCTGCGCGTGCGCTGCCGTCGCGCTCCCGCTAACCACAATCAACCCCAAGCAAAGCATCAGCCCGAACTTCTTCATAAGAGAATGTCCCTCGGATTTCAGTCTATGAGATGCCCCTTTTGCCCACAAGTTACAGCGGATCGATCCCGCGCCAAAGAGCGCCCCCGTTTCATTGCCTCTTTGCGCCATTGCTTCTTCGTTTGGCCTGCTAAAATAGACGCATGTACGCGCAAAAGTTCTCCGTCGACGTTCTCATCCTCGGCAGGAAAAAGCCCTGTCCCCTCGAGTGGCTCGATCAATTCTGCATGCGAAATTTCACCAATTCCGCCGACTTCGACGACACGCTCCCCGTCGCCGATGGCCGCATCGAAGCCAGCTATCGTCTCACTCCCGGGCGTTTCGCTGAAGGCCTCGCCGCCTGGCTCACCCAACGCGGCAAAGGCGAAGGCCAGCCCGTCTCCGTTGAAGTCCACGCGCTCTAGCATCAAGCCCCTACGTCAACTCTTCCAAATCGGATGAGTGCTTCGTCCTTTTCCTCAATCCGCTGATCTAGCTCTTTTTTTCTGGGGCATCATCCGTCTCTGCTCCCGCCCCGTATTGCTAATCGGGCATCAACCCAATCACAACCTGAGGAAAAGGAAAGTCACGAAAATGAAAAAGCCATTTGCTGTTCTTGCTCTCTCTTTACTTTGCTTCGCTGGTGCATCCGTCTGTTCTGCACAAAAAATGGAAGATCCCATGGTCGGCGGAGCCGCGATGTATCCCACCAGGGACATCGTAGACAACGCCGTCAACTCCAAGGATCACACCACGCTCGTCGCTGCCGTAAAAGCCGCGGGTCTGGTGGACACGCTCAAATCCGCCGGCCCGTTTACCGTTTTCGCACCAACGAATGATGCTTTCGCAAAACTTCCTGCAGGCACGGTCGACACGCTCCTTAAGCCCGAAAACAAGGACATGCTCACAAAAGTGCTCACCTATCACGTCGTAGCAGGCCGCCTCTCCGCGCAGGATCTTCACAAAGCCATCAAGGCCGGTCATGGCACCGCCGAACTCGCCACCGTTAGCGGCGGCAAACTCTGGATCATGGCCAATGGCAAAAACGGCATCACCATCAAGGACGAAAAGGGCGGCACATCCAACGTAACCATCGCCAACGTCTTCCAATCCAACGGCGTCATCCACGTCATCGACACCGTCCTCCTCCCACAATAGCCTTTGCCGAGGCGGTGCTAGCCCATTCGTGGGGGCACGATAAATCGTGCCTTCTTCGATGGATTCTTTGCCCGGACAACCTCATCACAGGATGGTTTCGTAGAGCCGCCCTTCAGGGCGGCATCTTCGATGTA
>JAFDVY010000146.1 GCA_018268785.1 Acidobacteriota bacterium
CGCTTGATAGAGGCCGAAGATGGCGATGGAGAAGAGATAGCCGATGAAGAAGAACGGTTCGACGAAAGCGAAGGCAAGCGTGGCGAAAAAGACGGCGATGAAAATGTTGAGCATGCCCTTCTGCGCATACTTGGTGCAGATTTCGACGACTTTTTTGCTGTCCGCGACGCTCGCGGCGGTGACGCCTTCCAGCTTGATGTTGGCCTTGATGAATTCGACTGCGCGGTAAGCGCCGGTGGTGACGGCTTGTGTCGATGCGCCGGTGAACCAATAGATCATGGCGCCGCCGGTGATGAGCCCGAGCACGAATGGCGCGTGGAGCAGCGAAAGTTTTTCGACGTTGGAAGCGAGGCCGTTGGTGAGCGCCATGATGATGGAGAAAATCATCGTGGTGGCTCCGACCACTGCCGTGCCGATCAGCACTGGCTTTGCCGTGGCTTTGAAGGTGTTGCCCGCGCCGTCGTTGGCTTCGAGGAGTTCCTTGGCGCGATGGAAATTCGCGTCAATGCCGTAGTCCTTCTTTAGCTCCTGAGAAATATTCGGAACGTTTTCGATGAGCGAAAGCTCGTACACGGACTGCGCGTTGTCGGTAACCGGGCCGTAGGAGTCGACTGCGATCGTCACGGGGCCCATGCCGAGGAAGCCGAATGCGACGAGGCCGAAGGCGAACACGGCTGGCGCGATCATCAAATGGGCAAGGCCGAGATTGGTGATGAGGTAGCCGATGCCCATGAGCGCGACCATGGCGAGGCCGAGATAGTACGCCGAGAAATTGCCGGCGACGAAGCCGGACAAAATGCCAAGTGATGCTCCGCCCTGTTCCGCGGAAGTGACGACTTCCTTGGTGTGGCGCGATTCGGTGGACGTGAAGACTTTTACTAGCTCGGGAATGATGGCGCCCGCGAGCGTGCCACAGGAAATGATGGTTGCGAGCTTCCACCATTGGGTCGAGTCACCGCCGAGCGACGGAATGATGAGGTATGAGATCACGTAAGTAAGTGCGATGCTGACGAAAGACGTGATCCAGACGAGCGAAGTGAGCGGCGCCTCGTAATTCATTTCGTCCACGGTGCCGTATTTCGCTTTGGCGATGACTTTGTTGATGAAGTAAGCGGCGGCGCTGGCGATGAGCATCACGATGCGCATGACGAAGATCCACACCAGGAGCTGAACCTGCACGGTGGTGTCGTGCACGGCAAGAAGAATGAAGGTGATGAGCGCGACGCCGGTGACGCCGTAGGTTTCAAAGCCGTCCGCGCTGGGGCCGACGGAGTCGCCCGCATTGTCGCCGGTGCAGTCCGCGATGACGCCCGGATTGCGTGCGTCGTCTTCCTTGATTTTGAAGACGATCTTCATCAGGTCGGAGCCGATGTCGGCAATTTTGGTGAAGATGCCGCCCGCGATGCGAAGCGCCGCGGCGCCGAGCGACTCACCGATAGCGAAGCCGATGAAGCAGGGGCCGGCGTAATCGCCCGGAATAAAAAGTAAAATCAGGAGCATCATCAGCAGCTCGACGCTGATAAGCATCATGCCGATGCTCATGCCCGCCTGGAGCGGCGTGTCATAAATTGGATAGGGTTTGCCGCGCAGGCTGGCGAAGGCAGTGCGCGAGTTGGCGAAGGTGTTGACGCGAATGCCGAACCACGCGACGCCGTAGCTTCCGGCGATGCCAACCAAGCTGAAGAAAAGAATGATGGGCAGAGTGAGCGCGACAGATTTTCCGGGAACCGGCGAGAGCCAGCCGAAGTAAAGGACAATCACTACCGCGATGAAAACCCAGAGCAGCATGAGGAACTTGCCCTGCGTGATGAGATAGGTTTTGCAGGTTTCGTAGATGAGCTCGGAGATGTCCCGCATGGATTTGTGCACGGGAAGATTTTTCAGCCGGCTATAGATGATCAAACCGAAAAGCAAACCCAGAAAACAAATGACCAGCCCGAAAAGCAGCAGCCTGTGGCCGTCCACGCCGAGAAATTTCACCGTGGAAAGATCAGGCAATTTCAAATTCGCTTCGCCGCCCGCTTCGTGACCGGACTGTGCGAAGGCGCAGGGTGCACTCAAGAAAAGTGTTGCTATCGCCGCGCTGGCGCTCAGGAAAAGAAGTCCTGCGGCCGTTGTGGCCTTGCGCAGGGATTTACATCCTTGTGACCAGGCATTGCTGAGCCAGGTTTGCATCTACGATCCTCCAGAAGATTCTTGTCGGGCACACTGCGCCAACCAGCCACACACGCACCCACACTCGTTACCGGCTATTCTTGCGTAACTTCGCGCTTTTTCCTTGTGGCGCGGGAAGCCATGCCGGCTGCTGAAAGGCTCCCTGGTTGTGACGGAACTCGGAACGTTTCGAAGCGTTTCCAGGACCCCTGCCCGGAACCCCGATTTGGCTCGGCTGGAAGCCTATATAAGCCAAAACAGGGCCGCAACAAAACGCAAATTTATACCATTTCGAACAGGATTTTTCAAACTAGAGGAGAGGGTAGGTGGAGGCGTGGGCGGGGTTCGCGGGCCGCACAAAAGAGCGGCCAAGAGTGGCTGTGCAATGGGCAAACCTCTGGTAACATGCAGGGAAGTTTTTGCGCGAGGAATCTAAGGAAACGTCGGGGGTCCATGAGTACCGAACCGCTTGCCGCACAAGCTGTTGCCGAGGGGGAGTCTCCGGAATTGCGCCACGACTGGACGCGAGCGGAAGTGGAGGCGATTTATCGCACCCCTGTGCCGGAGTTGGTGTTCCGGGCGCAGACGGTGCACCGGCAATTTCACGCTCCGGACCGTGTGCAGACGTGCCAGTTGCTTTCGATCAAGACCGGGGGATGCCCCGAGGATTGCGCGTACTGCCCGCAGAGCGCGCACTACGATGCACCAGTGGACCGGCAGGGTTTGCTTGATCCGGAGCATGTTGTCAGCGTGGCGCGGGATGCGGCGGCGCGTGGCGTGACTCGTTTTTGCATGGGAGCGGCGTGGCGCCAGGCACCGGAGGGCAGGGAATTCGAAAAAGTTCTGGAAATGGTGCGCGGCGTTTCTTCGCTGGGATTGGAAGTTTGCTGCACGCTGGGAATGTTGAAGGAAGAACAAGCGCAGCAATTGAAAGAAGCGGGGCTTTCCGCGTACAACCACAATCTGGATACATCGCCCGAGTTCTATGGGTCGATTATCACGACGCGCGTTTATGAAGACCGGTTGAAGACGCTGGCCGCAGTGCGGAAGGCTGGAATTACCGTTTGCTGTGGTGGAATATTGGGGATGGGTGAGCGCGAAACGGACCGGATTGGACTGTTGCAGCAGTTGGCGGCGTTGCGGCCGCACCCGGAGAGCGTACCTATTAATATGTTGGTGCGAGTGGAAGGGACGCCGCTGGCGAACATGCCTGCGCTCGATCCCATGGAGATGGTGCGGGCGATTGCCACGGCGCGGATTTTGATGCCGGCTTCGCGCGTGCGATTGGCTGCCGGGCGGAAACAGCTTTCGCCGGAAGCAGTGACGCTTTGCTTCCTGGCTGGCGCAAATTCGATTTTTGTCGGGGAAAAACTTCTAACGACTCCCAATCCCGGGCCGGACGAAGATTATCAACTGCTGGAAAAGTTGGGAATGCAGCCTTTGGAGTCGCATGCCGTCTGAGTTTCAAAATTCATTGCTGAGCGATCTGGAAAGCGGGCTGCGGCGGCTGGAGAGCCGGAGTCAACGGCGCAGCTTGCAGCGAGTCGCTGGCGTGAATTTGTGTTCGAACGATTATTTGGGGCTTTCGCAGCGGGAAGAATTGCGTGCCGCAATCTTGAGTGCGGTGCGGGGCGCGGAATACGTTGGGGGGACGGGATCGCGGCTGCTTTCCGGACATTTTGCAGAATGGGAAAAGCTGGAACATGAGTTTGCGGCTTTTGCTGGAACGGAAACGTCGCTCTATTTTGGGAGCGGGTATGCGGCAAATGTGGGATTGCTGAGTTCCTTGCTTAGCAAGGGGGACGTGGTTTTTTCGGATGAACTGAATCACGCGAGCATCATAGACGGGATTCGCTTGTCGGGTGCGCGGAAAGAAATTTACCGGCACCGCGATTTGAGCGCGCTCGAAAGTGCGTTGAAAGCTCACGTGGGCGAGCGCTGCCGGAGAATTATTGTTACTGAATCCGTGTTCAGCATGGATGGAGACGTTGCCGATGTGAGCGCGCTTGTTGCGCTCGCGGAGCGATTTGGAGCGAGCGTGATTGTGGACGAAGCACATGCGACAGCCGTACATGGACCGCACGGGCGGGGAATCGTCGCGGCCTGCGGTTTGGAAAAGAGAGTTTTGGCTGCGTTGCACACTTGCGGGAAAGCCCTGGCGAGCGCGGGCGCGTTTGTATGCGGGAGCGCGGTGTTGAAGGAGCATCTCGTCAATCACGCGCGGACGTTTATCTTTTCGACGGCAATGCCGCCGTATTTTGCGGCACAAATCGGCGCGGCGCTGAGATTCGCTTGCGGGATGGATTTTGAACGGCGCGAGCTTCTGGACGGAGCGCGGAAATTTGCGCACTCCCTGCGGGAGGAAGGCTGGGATGTGAGCGCGGGCGACTCGCAGATTATTCCGTGCATTGTTGGTCAGAATGATGAGGCGCTTGCAGCGGCGGAGTTTCTGCAAGGCGAAGGATTTGCCGTACGGGCGATTCGTCCGCCAACGGTGCCGGAAGGAAAAGCGCGATTGCGATTCTCGTTGACGAGTTTGACTGGCGCGAACGATCTGACGCGTCTGTGCGATGCGCTCGGCGCGTGGCGAGCGAGCAAAGAAGCCCATGCGGCGGCGGTGCGCCCGTGAGGCACCATTTTTTTGTCACTGGGACGGATACCAGTGTCGGGAAAACGGTTTTGTCCGCGCTTCTGTGCGCCGCGCTCGATGCCGTTTATTGGAAGCCGATTCAAACGGGAACGCTGGAAGGTTCGGACCGCATGACCGTGATGCGGCTTGCGGGAATTGGGTCCGACCGCACGATCGATGAGGTTTACAAATTTGTTCCGCCCGTGGCGCCGGATCTCGCGGCGCGATGGGCGGGCGTGGAAATCGACGTCGCGAAGATCACTTTACCGCCTCATTTGACGAACGATTGGCTGGTTGTGGAGGGCGCGGGCGGGGTGCTTGTGCCGATCAATCAGAAGCAGTTTATTCTGGACATGGCCGTGAAATTGAAATTGCCGGTGATTCTGGCGTCGCGCAGTTCGCTTGGCACGATCAATCACACACTGCTTACACTTGCCGCGTTGCATGCGGCGGAATTGCCGGTGCACGGCGTTGTGCTGATTGGCGATCAGAACCGGGAAAACCGGGAGACGATTGAGCGCTTTGGCCACGTGCGAGTCATCGGTGAAATACCGCGTTTGCCGAATCTGCATCGCACTGCGCTGATCCAGGTTTTCATGAACCATTTCGATCGCTCGGCCTTTTCGCAATAAGCAAGGGTCCGCATCGATGGACCGGGCAACGACCATCTTCTGACGGCGCGAAAGAATTGCTTCAGGGGCTAAGGCCCCGTTTCGATCAAGTCTTATGCGTGGGAGCAAAAGCTCCCGCCTTCCAAAGCGTAAAGATTCGGAGAGAACTTCCGGCGAAATCAGATGAATAGTCCATTGAGAATCTGGCATCCCTTTACAAATTCCGCGCTTGATCCCCCGCCGATTCCCGTCGAACGGGCCGAAGGCGTCTGGCTTCATACAAAAGACGGCGGAAAAATTATCGATGCGATCTCATCGTGGTGGGTGAATCTGCACGGTCATTCGAATCCACGGATTGCCGCTGCGATTGCCGAACAGGCGCGAAAGATGGAACACGTAATTTTTGCGGGCTTCACCCATGAGCCTGCGGAGAAGCTTGCGGCGGGATTGCGTAAATGGCTCGCGCCGCAATTGACGCATCTTTTCTTTTCAGACGATGGCTCGACGGCGGTGGAAGTCGCGCTCAAGCTCGCGGTGCAGTATTTCAGCAATCAGGGCAGGGTGGCGAAGAAGGAAATCGTGGCGCTGGAGCATGGCTATCACGGAGACACGGCCGGAGCGATGTCAGTCAGCGACGATTCGCCGTTCACGGATCCGTTTCGCTCGATGCGGTATGCAGTGCAGCGCGTGCCTTCGCCGTATTTATACCGGCGGCCTGCGGGAATGACGCCAGAAGGATATTTGGAATTTTGCATTGAGCGGCTGGAGGAATCGCTCCAGGAAAAAGCGGATTCGATTGCGTGCATGATTGTGGAGCCGCTGCTGCAGGCTGCCGGCGGGATGATTGTTTATCCAGCGGAATATTTGCGGCGGGCACGCGAGCTTTGCACGCAGTTCGACGTGTTGCTGATTGCCGATGAAGTTCTAACGGGCTTTGGCCGGACGGGAAAAATGTTTGCGTGCGATCTGGCGGCGATAGTTCCAGACCTGGTTTGTCTTTCGAAAGGAATCACTGGCGGTTTTTTGCCGATGGGCGTGACGATTTGCACGGACCGCGTCGAAGCTGCATTTCGCAGCGAAAACCGCATGCATACGTTCTATCACGGACATTCTTATACCGGGAACGCACTAGCTTGCGTCGCGGCAAATGCGAGTTTGCAGATTTTCGAAGAGGAGCCGGTGTTCGACCGGATTGCAGCGATTGCGCGAATCAACCGCGAGCGGCTGGAAGCATTTGGGAAGTACGCAGCGGTGGGCGAGACGCGCCAGATCGGGACGATGGGGGCGATCGAGCTTCGTGCAGAAGATGCGGGATATCTTTCGGCGATGCGACCAAAGCTTTACCAGTTTTTTCTGGATCGCGGCGTGCTCTTGCGGCCTCTGGGGAACGTCGTTTACGTGTTACCGCCTTATGTGATTCTGCCTGACGAACTAAACCACGTGTACGACGTAATTGAAGAAGCGGTGCAGTCGCTTTTTTAAAGGACAGTGGCACTTATATTAAGAGAAAAGCAGATTCCCCGGGCAAAAGCAGCCCGGAGAATGACAGGTTCTTGTTTATTGCGGGATCTTTCCCGAGAGTGACAAGTTTCCGTTCATTGTTTTCGCTTAATGCGAGATATTGGTAACGACGGAGGAAGTTAGTTTGTTTTCCTGGCTGAACGGGCTGAAGACCAAGATCATCGTATTCGCCACCGCGCTCGGCGGGCCAGGACTCCTTCTAATTTCTTTTCTCGATTCTTCGGTCCTCACTTTTCCGATCATCAACGACCTTCTGCTGATCAATCTTTCGATTCAGCGGCCGTCGCGCATGCCGCTCTATGCGTTTCTTGCCGCGCTTGGCTCCGTCATGGGATGCGTGCTGCTCTATTTCATCGCCCGAAAAGGCGGAGAAGCGTTATTCCGCAAGCGGGCGGGTGCGCGGGCGAATGTCATTAAAAATTGGGTGGAAAGAAACGGCTTTGGCGGGATGCTTGTGGCGGCGCTGCTGCCGCCTCCGACGCCGTTCAAGATTTTTGTTTTTGCTGCGGGGGTGTTTGAGATTCCGCTTTTCAGCTATACATCGGCGATTGCGCTCGCGCGGTGCATTCGTTATTTCGGGATGGGGTATCTTGCTGTGAGGTACGGACACCAGGCGATGCCATTCATCGTGCACCACAAACTTGGGATTGCGCTTGGGCTCGTTATTTTTGTCGCTGCCAGCTATCTTGCGTCTCGGCTGATCTTGAGCGGAGAAGGAAAGGAGCGGATTCCAGGCTAGCCGCGGTTCGTCTTAGTGCCTTTTGGGGGCCCCTCGCCATTCGAGGCGCTCGTAAGTCACTTGCCCTGATTTGTTCAAATCGACCAGAACTTCCACGACTCGCGACGTTTGCCCCAGCGCGTCATATTTCAAGTCACGAATTTCCACGGAGAATCCTTCGGTTTCGCTTTGCACGGTCGCCTTTGGAAAGCGGGCGAAGGCGAGGAATTGTTTCGCCGCTTCGGTCTTCTGCGCAGCAGCAAGCATCGGCGAAGCTTCCGGTTTGTGAATGTTCAGGGCGTTCTCGGGATCGAATTTGGCAAATTGCGCCGTCGGAACAAGCACAAGGTGTATGGCGGATTCCGTTTCCACGACTCCATGCCAAAGAGAAGGGGAAGTAGAATCGGGGAAAGCCGCGGCTTTGCGTGGCGATTCGCCGGAATAGGCGCGTTCGAACAACATGGAGACGGCGCTCGAATGCATCGCGCCGCGCGCGCCGGCATAAACCGCTACCAGCGCAAATGCGAGCAGGGCCCCAGTTTTTCCTCGCGGTTTTTTCGATTTCGCGCCGATCTCGTCGCTCACCAGGCGGAATAGTTCAGGAAGGAAAATTCCCGCGAGAAAAAGGATCAGCAGCCACAGATCGAACTGCGGCTCCCAATCGAGCGAGATGCGCGCGGGCAAAATTGGCCAGAATAGCTTCACGCCGGA
>JAFDVY010000147.1 GCA_018268785.1 Acidobacteriota bacterium
ACGCTCGGCAACGCTTTCGTTCGCATGGCTCACGGTCTCCAGGAACTCGTTCGCACCACTCGCGATTCCGCCGGCCAAGTTTCCGCCGGTTCGAATCAAGTTGCGGGCGCGGCCGACGAATCAGCAAAGGTCAGCGTTCAGGCTTCTTCCGCCATTGAAGAAGTCACCAGCACCATGCACGAAATGAGCATCAACGTGCAGAACGTCGTGAAGAACACGCAAATTCAAGCCTCCAGCGTCGCGGAAACTTCCGCCTCCATCGATCAGATGGTTACCTCGATTCAGCGTGTAGCGGACACTGCAAAAGTCTTGCTCGACATCGCCAATCGCTCGCGCGAAGAAGTCGTCACCGGTATTCAGACCATGGAGAAAGCAACTGACGGTCTGAATCGCACCAACAAAGCCATCCAGTCTTCCGCGGAAATCATCAACGTCCTCGGCCATCGCGCGGACGATATCGGCAAGATCATCGAAGTTATCGACGATCTCGCCGAACAGACAAACCTGCTCGCACTTAACGCGGCCATCGAAGCGGCCCGCGCCGGTGAACACGGTCTCGGCTTCGCCGTTGTTGCCGACGAAGTTCGCAAGCTCGCTGAAAAGTCCACGCAATCCACCAAGGAAATCGCGGAACTCATTCAGAGCATCCAGCGCGAAGCTCGCCAGGCCGTCGAAAACATGGAGCGAAGCACGCGCATCGTGGAAGAAGGGCTCAGCCTCGGCAACGAGCTCGGCACCGCACTCCACAAAATTTCCAACGTCGTCACCGAAGTCTACAAATTCTCCCAGGAAATCGGCGCAGCCACGAACGAACAGTCCGTCGGCTCCGCGCAAATCGCCAAGGCCACCACACGCCTTACCGAAATCACCCAGGAAATCAATTCCGCCGTTGAAGAACAGGCTTCCGGCGCCCAAGCCGTTGTCCGCGCCATGGACAAGATGCGCGAACTGGTTCAGCAATCCGCTTCCAGCTCCACCGAACTCTCCGCAGCGGCCGAGCAGATGCTCAAGCTCTCCCGCAATTTGCTCGACAGCATGGATCGCTTCGTCCTGGAACGTGCCAATCATCCTCGCCCGCAGCGCGAATCGTCTTCGCGCCGCAAGCGTGAATCCGAGCGTTCCGAAGAATTGGAATACGCCGAGCTTCGCTCCTAAGGCGTCGAGGAGCCAGACATGGAAAAAGATCTCCAGGTTGTGGGATTTCGCATCGGGAACGAAACGTTCGGCGTCCGTATCGGCTCCGTGCGCGAAATCGTCCGTGTGACGGAAATCACCACCGTTCCCAACGCCCCGGACAACATCGAGGGTGTCATCAACCTTCGCGGCAAAATCATTCCCGTGATGGACCTGCGCAAGCGGTTCGGTCACGGAGAAATCGTCACAGATAAGAAAAATCGCATCCTCGTCGTGGAACTCGACAGCAAGCTGCTCGGGCTCATCGTCAATTCCGCTTCCGAAGTCCTCAAAATTCCGCCTTCGGAAATCGAGCCGCCCGGCACGGTTTTTGCGGACGGCGAATCTTCCTACGTCACTGGAGTCGGCAAGCTCAACGGCCGCCTCATCATTCTGCTCGACATTTCCAAGCTGTTGCATCGCCCGGAATTCAAACGGCTCGAGGAGGCAGCGGAGATCGTCGCCACCGTGTCCTGATTTTTCTGGCGCCTCGCCGCACTACGTAACGATATGGGTACGCTGACTGCAGGACCTGTGCAACTCACGGAAGCAGAATTGAAGCTTCTGCAAACGCTCGTCTATCAGGAATGTGGCATGTTCTTCGACGAGCGCCGCTCTCATTTCCTGAAAGACCGCCTGCAACGCCGCTTGAAGGCGTGCCAGCTCGATTCTTTTTACAGCTACTATCGCCTGCTCACCAGCCGCGAGGGAAAGTCGGAGCTCGCCCTTCTGCTGGAAAACCTGACGGTCAACGAGACCAGTTTCTTTCGCAATCGTCCGCAACTCGATCTTTTGCAAAAATCGGTCCTCGAAGAAATTCTGAAACGGAAACAGGAACGCCGCGATTGGACTCTTCGCGTCTGGAGCGCCGGCTGTTCCAGCGGGCAGGAAGCGTATTCCGTCGCGATTCTCATCTGCGATGCGCTTGCTTACTACTACCTGCGCAATCCTCTTCCGTTTGAAATGCCTTCGCCGAAGCCGCTGATTCCGCCGCCCTGGAAGCTCGAGATTCTCGCTTCGGACATCAGTTACGCGAGCCTCCGTTCCGGTCAGGAAGGCCTCTACAGTGAAACGCAAATGGAGCCCGTGGATTACACCTGCCGTTTGCGCTACTTCGAAAAAGCAAACGACAAATACGCAGTAAAGTCTCCGTTGAAAGAACTTGTCCAGTTTGACTTTCACAACCTCAAAACGGAATTCCTGCCGCGCCGCAACGACATCATCCTTTGCCGCAACGTCATGATCTATTTCGACGAAGCCGAACAGAAGCGCCTCATCGACAAGTTCTACAACTGCTTGAATCCCGGCGGCTATCTCTTCGTTGGTCATGCCGAAAGCCTCTTCGGCCTTACGCAAAAGTTTCGCATGGTCCATGAAAACAACGGCACCGCCTACCAGCGCATTGAGGTGAACGGGTGAAGAAGCAGCCCGAGGATCGCGGCTCCGAGCTTCGCGCTCTCTTCTTTGAGAGTGCGAACGAATTGCTTCAGGCGCTCAATGAAGCTGGCCTCGAGCTCGAAGCTCGTCCTACGGACGAGGAAGTCATTCGCAGCATTCGCCGCGCTGTCCACACCCTCAAGGGCGATTCCGCCGCCTGTGGCTTCCACAAACTCAGCGAAATCGCGCACGAACTCGAAGACGTTCTTTCGCCGCAAGTTGGCAAGGCAAAAGGCGCCGGCCTTGCTGAAATCGTTCTGGCTGCCGCCGACACGTTCGAAGCCATGCTTTCCTCCTATCAGCGTGAGGTCGAGCCGCCTCCAGTGGAAGGCCTTCGCGCCATGATTCGCGGCCTTCTCGCCCCGAGTGAAAAGAACTCCGCCGAGCAAGCCGTGGCCGCATCCGATGAAGCGCAGTTCGACTGGAGCGAATACGAACGCTTGATGATCTCCGAAGCGCTGCATCGCGGCGAAACCGTTTACAACGTCGCACTTCGCATAGACTCGAACAGCGTCATGCGCGCCGCGGCTTTCCAGCTCATTCGCAATGTTCTTCACGGCTGCGGGACCGTCATTGCTCTGCGCCCGGAAGATAACGCGGCAGCAGCGACCGTGGAAATCGTCGAAGCTGCTCTCGCCAGCAACTCCCCGGAAGCGCAGCTCAGGCAACGCTGCAAGATTCCATCGATCGTTTCCGAAGTCTGGATGGAGCGTGCTACCGCGGCGGATTCCGCCGACCACGAACTTCTCGGCGAACTCTTGGAGGCGCAGGCGGAAAAGATTGCCGCGGCAACCGCGGATCACGACGAAGCCAATGCCGCGAGCAAGAGCGCAAACCCAAACTCTGTAGCCGCAACCATTGCGGAAAGCATCCTCCGGGTGGATGCAGCTCGCATCGATGCCGTCATGAATCTCGTCGGCGAACTCATCATCGGCAAGTCCATGCTGCACCGCGCGCTCACCGAATTTGACAAGACTCACTCGCGCGACCCGCTCCGCGCCAAAATGGCGGATGCGCTCGCATTTCAATCTCGCGTTCTGGACGAGCTGCACAAATCCGTGCTGAAAATCCGCATGGTCCCCGTCGAACAGCTCTTTCGACGCTTTCCTCGAGTTGTCCGCGACGTGGCAAAGCACTGCGGAAAAGACGTCGCCCTCGAAATCACAGGCCAGAACACCGATCTCGACAAGGGTATTCTTGACGCCCTCGCGGAACCCCTGACCCACATTGTTCGCAACGCGGTGGACCACGGCGTCGAACCTGCCGATGAGCGCCTCGCCGCGCAGAAGCCCGTTCGTGGAACGGTTTCTTTGCGCGCTTATCACCAGGGCACGCAATTCGTTCTCGAAATCAAAGACGACGGCCGCGGCATCGATCTCGACCGCGTTCGCAAACACGCTGTCAAGACTGGCTTGATGAAACAAACGGATGTAGATCGCCTTCCCGAATCGGAAGTGCTCAATCTCATCTTCGAACCCGGCTTCACCACTGCAAGCGAAGTTACCGAAGTTTCCGGCCGCGGCGTCGGCATGGACGTTGTTCGCACCGTGCTGGATCGCCTGAAGGGAACCGTCCACGTCTTCACGCAACTGGGCAAGGGCACAACGATTCAGCTTCGCGCGCCGCTCACGCTCGCCAGCATTCAAACGCTTTTATTCCGTGTCGGTGGCCGCTTGTTCGCCGTGCCTCTCTCTTCTGTCGTCGAAATCACGCGCGTCACGGACATGGAAATCTATCGCGTGGATCAGCGCGAAGTCCTGCGCCTCCGCGATCAGATTCTCACGCTCGTCCGCCTCAACAAACTCGACCGCATCCACGCCGTCGAAACGCCGGAAAAAAAGAAAAAGAATTTCGTCATCGTCATTGGCGCCGCCGAACGCCGCTTTGGTTTGCTCGTTGACCAGATGGTGGGAGAAGAGGAACTCGTGATCAAGGCCCTGCCTGGCGAACTCGTCGCCAGCGATTTGGTCAGCGGCGCTTCCATTCTCGGCGACGGAACGGTTGTTCTGATCCTCAACGTGCCTGCTGTTCTCTCGCGCCTCTCTCGCGCTACCCCACTGGGAGCGATCGCATGAGCGAACGCGTCCGCGTTCTCGTTGTGGATGATTCCGCCCTGATGCGGAAGCTGATTCCCATTATTCTTTCGCGTGATCCGAGCATTGAAGTCGTCGGCACCGCGATGGACGGCGCATTTGCGCTAAAGAAAATCGAAGAATTGCAGCCTGACGTCGTCACGCTCGACCTTGAAATGCCCCGCATGGACGGCATGGAAACGCTGCGCCTCATCATGCGCCGCACGCCTCTTCCGGTAATTCTATTCAGCACGCACTCAAGAGAAGGCGCATACAGCACCTTCAAGGCGCTCGCGCTCGGCGCCATCGATTTTGTCGCAAAGCCGAAGGACGCTGCCGCGGGAAATCTCGACGCCATCGCACAGCAACTCATTGACAAGGTAAAAGTCGCCAAACGCGCCGGCGGCAAGCGAATTCAAGTTCAGTCCCTGGAAGAAAAAGCGCCTGTCTCCAAGAAATCCGGCAAGGGCGCGATTCCGCCGAATCGCATCATCGCCATCGGTATTTCCACGGGCGGTCCGAACGCCCTGCAATTCGTTCTCTCGCAAATTCCAGCCGATTTTCCTGCGTCCATTCTTATCGTTCAGCATATGCCAGAAGGTTTCACGGAAATGTTCGCAAAGCGTCTCGACGAATGTTGCGCACTGGACGTGCAGGAAGCGAAGTCCGGCGACTTGCTCGTCGCGGGCCGCGCTCTCATCTGCCCAGGCAATCGCCACATGATGGTTCGCCGCATGCCGCGCGGGGACATGGCCGTGCTTTCCGATTCTCCCGCTGTCAATGGCCATCGGCCCTCCGCCGATGTTCTCTTTCACTCGGTGGCCCAGGAATTTGGTCCGACTTCCGTCGGCATCATCATGACGGGTATGGGCGAGGACGGTGCCGAAGGTCTTGGCGCGATCAAGAATTCCGGCGGCATGACCGTTGCGCAAAGTGAAGAGACCTGCGTCGTCGGTGGCATGCCGCGCGCCGCCATTTTGAAAGGCTATGCAAACAAGATTGTTCCGCTCGATGGAATGGCGACATTCCTTGTAAATCAGTACCACGCGGAGCGCGTCCATTCCGAAAAGACAGAGAGATCGGAAAAGCAAGGCGAGAAGAACGACCGAAACGAAAGGACACCTGTTTCCTCGAATCGCACCTAATCCGCGCGAGACGAGGGCGGCCGCGGTTTGGCCGTGAACAAGGAGATGGCCATGGCACAATTTGCTCCACTACTGCGCAAGGACGACAAGCCCGTTCGCTACCTTGTCGTCGATGATTCCGTCTTCGCGCGGAAGAACATCATCAAAATGATCGAACTCTTCGGCGGGGAAGTCGCCGGTGAAGCCGGCGACGGCCTTACCGCGATCGCCGAATTCAAGCGCACCGCGCCGGACATTGTGCTCATGGACATCACCATGCCGCAGATGGAAGGCATCGAAGCCGTCGAGCGCATCGTGCGCCAGCATCCGGACGCGCGCATCGTCATGGTTTCGAGCGTCGGCTACCAGGAGAACATCCTGGCGGCGTTGCAGAAGGGCGCAAAGCACTTCGTGCAGAAGCCGGTGAAGCCGGAAGTGCTCTACGAAATCCTCCGCTACGTGCTCGCCGACGATCCGACTGCTGCCGGTGCGCCTGTCGCTCTCGCAGGAGAACATCGCTCATGAAAATGGAACTCATCCAGCCGTTCATCAACGCCGCCGACGCCGTTTTCGCCGAGTCGCTGAACGCGCCGACGAAGATCGGCGACCTTTCGATGGAAGAGAACACCTACCGTCGCAAGGGAGTTGCCGCGCTCATCGCCATCAAGGGCGACATCGAAGGGCGCATCATTCTCGATCTGTCTCCGGAAGTTGCCGTCAAGGTTGCAAGCATTCTTGCGGGTGCGGAAGTCGCCTCGAGCGAGCAAGTTGTGCGCGAAACCGTCTGCGAACTCGCGAACATGGTCATCGGAAACTCCGTCACGCTTCTCAACGATCAGGGCTACAAGTTCAAAGTGTTTCCGCCGGAAATTCACATGAATGATGAAGGCCTCGCCGGTAGCCACGATACCGAAGCCCTTGTCCTTGCGATCGAAACTCCCTGTGGTGAAATTTATCTGAACATCGCCATGCACCATCTGGCCCGCCGCCGCAACGAGCGTGACGCAGTGCCAGCCGCTCGCTAAGAAATCGTAGCGCCGGGCTTTAGCCCGGCATCTGTGGCCTTGAGACGCTCTCACCGCGTGCCTACAGCGAGCGTTAGATTTGTATTGCAGTGCCAGTCGCTCGCTAAGAAATCGTAGCGCCGGGCTTTAGCCCGGCATCTGTGGCCTGAGACGCTCTCACCGCGTGCCTACAGCGCGCGTTAGATTTGTAACGCCTCCGTTATTTGGTGAAAATTAGCTACAAGGTTTTGAGAAACGCGACAAGATCATCTTTGTCCCGTTGCGAAAGATTCAAGTTGAAGCGGGTATTGTAAAAGTCAATTACGTCATCGAGCGCCGCAGCCGACCCGTTGTGGAAGTAAGGCGCCCGCCCGGCCAGCCCGCGCAGAATCGGCCCCTTGAACTTACCTATGTCGGCGCATTTTCCCGAGACCATGGCCCGCCCAATGTCCGTAACCTGGGATTCGACGCCCGTCGCGTTGCACACAACTGTGATCAAGGGGAGATCTGGAGTCCGCCGTGAAGCATCCACAAGTCCGATGTTTAGTGGCGCGGAAACCGAGTGATCGCCCACATTCGGCGAATCGTGGCAGGTGCCGCAAAAGCCGTTGACTACCGGCTGATTCAATACATCGTTCAGGCCGCCAACCCCACTGATCGGAATCTGCAGCGTATTGAAAAGATGCTCCCCGCGTGCGACGGAGCGCCGCGCTTCGGTATTTTCGTCATACCGCCGGTTTTCAATGTGATTCCACTTTTTGTACAAGCTGAAAATCTTTGAATTGAACAAAGCGCCCGTAGGGTTCAACCCAAGCGGATCGTTGATTCCAATGTAAAACTCCTGCTCGGACAGGTGTTGCGGCCCGCCTTTTGCTCCGTCGTCATCCAGATCTCCTGCTTTTCGGTCCCTCGTCTGCGCCGTGAAGAGCTGCGTTTCAAATGACACAATTTGCTGGACCTGCTCGGAAGTCGGGGCCTGGCCTTGTGCATGCCCCATCGTGGCATCTATCGCCTGCTGCATCAGGTCTTCGTTGATCGGTTTGAATGTTCCGTCGGCATTTTTCGCCGTTTCACGGCCATCCCACATTACCGTGCTCAGATACGGCAGATTCGTCGCGGGCAATGGCCTGCGATATTCGGAAATCGCTGCCGTGCTCGTGCACCCGTATGGATTATCGTTATTCAGAACCGTGAACTCCGCGTTCTCTGGAACCTGCATTTCCACGCGAATCAGCCCTTTGTTCAACAACAAGCTGTACGAATTCCGCCGCGCCTTCATCGTGGATACGTCCTGTGTCGGGCAACCTGTACCATCATTCGGCCGGAAAATCGGATCGGTTCCATTTGTCGCATTGAACCGGTCCTGGATGTGCGCGGGAGTCACCGTCCAGGCGTCGCTTGCTTGATGGCATGTGGCGCAGCGTCTCCCATTCGTGCCGATGTCCTGGAAAAACGCATTCTTGCGTGTGTCCGTCGGGCCGCCCAGGTTCAAACTTGCGAATCGTCCGTCCGC
>JAFDVY010000148.1 GCA_018268785.1 Acidobacteriota bacterium
CGGCCATTTTCGCGGAGTCGCCACTATTGTGCTAAAGCTTTTTGAAATTACCCAAGCCGACTACGCCTATTTCGGACGAAAAGATGCGCAGCAAGTCTGCATAATTCAGCAAATGGTGCGCGACTTGAATTTGAGCGTACAGATTGTGGTTTGCCCAATCGTGCGCGAACCGGACGGATTGGCGCTTTCCTCGCGCAACGCCTATCTGAACGCAGAAGAACGGCGCGCGGCTACCGTTCTCTATCACGCGTTGCAAGCCGCGCGGGAAAAGCTTGCCGCCGGAACGCGAGACACTCTGGAAGTGCAAAGCGCGATGCGCACCATCATGGAAAAGGAGCCGCTTGCGCGCCTGGACTACGCGGAAGTGGTTTCCGCGGACAACTTTGAGCCCACTCCGCTTGTCTCCCGGACAAGCTACGTTTTGCTGGCCGCGCATCTGGGCAAAACACGACTGTTGGATAACATGCTTGTGGAAGTCGCCACTTCCGGCGGACTTCTCTTCCATCTTTAGACACAATTCAGGACGTGCTCTTTCCCTCCAACACGGCCAGGACTTCTTGTGCGTGCCCCTTGGCTTTGACGTTATCCCAAACCATTTCAATCTTTCCATCCGGTGCGATGAGCACGCTGCTTCTCACAATTCCCTTGTAGGATCGCCCCATAAATTTCTTCGTTCTCCAGAAGCCGTATGCTTCGATCATCTTGTGCTGGGGATCGCTTAGAAGCGTGAAATTCAGTTTGTACTTTTCCTTGAAGCGAGCAAGCGCCTTCACCATATCCGCGCTTACGCCAAAGATCTCCACCTTTTGTTTTTCAAAGGACTTCTTTGCGTCGCGAAACTCGGACGCTTCCACTGTTCAACCGGGAGTATCCGCCTTCGGATAGAAATAGAGCAGGACTCGCTTGCCTTTCAGTTCCTCCAGGGCAATATCGCGATCCTGGTCCGTGCGCAAACGAAAGTCCGGGGCAATTTGGCCAGTTTTAAGCATGCGTTTCTCCCAGAGCGAGCTGTCAGGAAAGCAGACGTCTCAGAACGTCATTTATTGTTTGCGGGCTCGCTTGACCCTTGGTGGCTTTCATTACCTGGCCGACGAAGAATTTGAAGACGCCTTCATTGCCCGCTTTGTATTTCGCCACATTGTCGGGATTCTTCTCAATAACTTCCTTTGCCGCCAGTTCAATCGCATCATCGCTCACTTGCTCGCCGAGTCCTTCGGCTGCAATGATTGAAGCGGCCGATTGGCCCGTTTCGAACATTTTCCCGAACACTTTCTTGCCAACGGCACCGGTAATTTTGCCGCTGTCGACGAGCCCAATCAGCTCGGCCAACCCGCCCGGCAAAACCGGACTTGCGCCGATTTCTTTTCCACTGTCATTTAAGCGCCGTAACAATTCGGTCTGCATCCAGTTAGCAGTGGATTTTCCCGCAGCTCCCGCTTTGACCGCTGCTTCAAAATAGGAGGCGAGTTCCTGTGTTCCCGTAAGGACGCCTGCGTCATAGGGCGTTACACCGTAGGCGGCAACAAATCGTTCTCTTTTTGCCGCAGGTAGTTCAGGCAGTGAACCCTTTATTTCTTGCCGCCATGCCGCGCTCACATGAATCGGCAACAAATCCGGCTCCGGGAAATACCGGTAGTCGTGGGCCTTTTCCTTCGAGCGCATGGATACCGTGTAACTCTCGTTCTGATTCCAAAGCCGGGTTTCCTGGGAGATTTTCCCGCCACCTTCGATCACACCGATGTGGCGCTCGATTTCATATTCAAGCGCTTTCTGCAGAAAACGGAACGAATTCAGGTTCTTCACTTCAACCTTCGTCCCAAATTCCTTTGCGCCGCGCAAACGCACACTGACGTTTGCGTCGCAGCGAAGCGAGCCTTCTTCCATGTTCACGTCGCTGACGCCGGTATAGAGCAGGATTTGCCGCAATGTGGTCAAGTAAGCGTACGCTTCGTCCGAGGAGCGCATGTCCGGCTCGCTGACAATTTCCGCAAGCGGCGTGCCGCCGCGATTGTAGTCAATGTAGCCTTTCGTCGCGGACTGGGAAAAACCTTCATGAAGGTTCTTCGCAGCGTCATCTTCCAAATGCAATCGCGTAATGCCAATGCGTTTTTTCTCGCCGCCAACTTCGATATCCACCCAGCCATGTTCGGCCAGCGGCAATTCGTATTGGGAAATCTGATAGCCCTTCGGCAGGTCCGGATAGAAATAGTTTTTGCGGGCGAATCGTGAATGTTCGTTGACTGTGCAATTCAATGCAAGAGCCGCTCGGACCCCCATCTCGACGACGCGCCTGTTCAAAACAGGAAGCGTTCCGGGCAAGCCGAGGCAGACAGGGCAGGTATTCGTATTGGGCGGATCGCCGAACTGCGTCGAGCAACTGCAGAAAATCTTTGTTTTTGTCTGCAGTTGCACATGAACTTCGAGGCCGATAACCACCTCGTATTTCGCCCGTATTTCCGGAGCGACACCCGTCTCTGTCACATTCTTCGCCATGGTGAGCTAGCGATTATAGCATTAGCTCGCGGAACGGCTTGCTTTCAGAACCGGACTTCAGAAACTCGCGCGGAACGCTTTACCAAATGCTCAGCAAGAGCATACCCGCCGAACAATAATGCGGCGTAAAGGCCGTCTCCAGCCAGTGTGTTCCAGAAAAGAGGAATCCCGCCGGTGTAGCAAGCAATTAGGCCGGCGAAAGACTTCGGGTAAGTGGCAAATGCAACCCAAACGGCGAAGTTGGTGACAAGGAAGAACTGAATCGCGCCAAGTAATGTGCCTGCTGAAATCCGCGCCAGGCCCCTCTTTTCTCCAATCCACATTCCAATTCCAACGCTCAGCAAAAAACTCAAGTAAACAATTGGTATCAGAATATGGAATCCCACTGCGAGATCCCCGGCAAACAAGGCAATGAGTGGAAATACGAACTTCAGCCATTTTTCACGGAACACCGATCCGGAAAACAAAGCCATCGCCCCGATTGGAGTCAGATTCAAGGGGTGAGGCAAGATACGCAGCGCGGCGGCAAGAAGCACCAGCGCAGCGGCTATTCCGGTCTTGAGCAAAATCACCTGTTTTTCCGTCATCTCGTTTCTCATGTGGCTACTGTCTCCTCAGCAAGTAAATCGCAAAACACAAAAGAATCGCGTTCAACTATTTCTCCAACCTTGCACCGTATGGGCTTTTGAAAAATCGGGCCGTCGTAAACGAAGGTATGGAACTCACCGTTTTCGCCGCACGGATCGACGTTCGGCGGCAAATCGCGGAAAAAGTCTTCGTCCAGTTCCCTTCCAGCAAAGCTGCGATCCAAGCTCCGAGGGTCGATGCAAGTCGCCCGCGCGCGAAAACCGAGCTTCACAAAATCTGCGGCCAGTTCACGCGTGTTCCGTTTCCAGATGGGGAAAATGGCCTCCATTCCAACTTTCGCCAGATTTTTTTCGCGATAGGCTTTCAGGTCTTCCAGAAAGATGTCCCCGAAAGCCATACGCCGGATTCTCCGCTCGTATGCAGCACACATCGCGGCTTCCATGCGAGCCTCATAAATCGGATTGACGCATTGCGCTGGAATAAACACTTCCTGCAGCGGTAGGCCAATGCTTTCTGCCTGCCGCTGCAGAAGTTCGCGCCGGACGCCGTGCATGCTGATGCGATCAAATCCCTCTGTCACCGTTGTGAGTAACCCCGTCACGCGAAACTGCTTTTGCTGAAGCAGCACATGCAGCGCCATCGCGCTGTCCTTGCCGCCGCTCCAGCAAAAGAGAATGGGCTCAGCCTCTTGCATCAGCCCTTTCCGCCAAAACGGTATTTCATTCCGACACGCACTTCGCGCCCGAGCGCAGGGTATCCCAGCGCATCCTGATATTTCTTGTCGAAGAGATTCTGTACGCGGAGAAAGCCATCGAGGCCGCCGCCGAAGTTATAGGTCGTCGCAAAATCGAATCGTGCGTATCCCGGCGTCCGCGTCAGTCCGAGTCCGAGGAAATCGCTGTCTGTGCGCTGCCCTGTAACGTACCCGGCAAGACTTCCCGCAAATCGTCTCCATCCAGCAAGAAGAGAAAGTGCCCCGGAGTTTACGGGGCGGCGCGCAAGGCGGTTACCGGGCAGTTCGCTGGGATCGAAAACGTTTGGAGCAGCGAGCACGCGACTGTCGTCATAGGTGTAGTTTCCCTTTACGCGCAGCCAGCGCAGGAGTTGTGAATCAACTGTCAGATTTGTGCCGCGCGCTCGCGCGCGATCGGTATTGAAGAAATAGCCGAAGCTCGAACTGGGTGGCACGCCTGGAACAATGATCCCGCAGCTATTCCCCGTTTCCGGCGGGAGCAATGCGGAGCAAAACGCAAAACTGACCAGATTGTAGAAACGGTTTGAAAAATATTCGCCAGCCAGTTTGACGCGACCCGCGGCCAGGTATTGCTCCAGGCCGGCACTCCAGGTCTTGCTGGCTTCCGGCTTCAGATTTGGATTGCCGATGTCGCCGAATTGGTCGCTGTAAAGCTGGTCGAAGCGGGGTTCTTTGATCCCTTCGCCGTAGAACGCACGAAGCCTCGTTTCGCCCCAGAAGCCACGACCCTGCAACAAGGCGAGCGAGACTCCCACCCGCGGCACGACGCGAGTGCCGAAATTGCCGTTTGCTTCCGCACGGGCGCCAAAGCTGATCGAAGCGCGAGGATGTGGTGCATAGCGAAAATCAAGATAGCCGGCTTGATTGTTGCGGCGGACATGCCCCGCGGAAAGAAGCGAGAGCGATGCGTTCTCCACTTCATATTGATAGCCGCCTGTCGCCGCAAAATTCGGAAGCAAGAAGCTCGATTGTGCGTTTACGCTGGCGCGGTTGTACAAGTTCCGCGCTGTGAAAGTGAAGTCGCAGAAATCTGCAGTGGCAACGGCATTCGGCGCGGCGGGATCTTGTGGACAGAATGCTAGCGGATCTGTCGCGTAAAAGCTCTGCACGGGGTTCGCTATGAATTCCCGGTTACGCGATTCCGATCCGCTGATTTTATGGTGCCAATGCTTCCCCGTCGCGAAGTCCCACCGCGCGTTCGAACTGAAAAAGCCATAGTCCGTGTGTTCGTCGAGGTTGGGTGGCTCAAGCAGCGTTTGTCCCGGCGTTTGCGCGTTGCTTGTGTTATTGCGGAGTGTCAGCCGCAGTTGGTTGTCTTCACTGATGCGATAGCCGAAATTTCCGGAAAGTGTGCGATTGTAAAAATAGTTCTGGTTTTTTGGGCCATCCGTTCCGAAGTAAGAACCGGCCGCGGAATAATCAAAATTGCCAAAGAGGCCGCTAATTTGCGCGCCGCCCTTGCCCGTACCGAAGCTGCCGCCTTCTCCAAGCACGACAATTTCCGGGGTCCTCGTAGTTCCTCGATGAGTAAAGATCTGGACGACGCCCGAAACCGCGTCGCTGCCGTAAATCGCGCTTTCTGCGCCGCGGACGATTTCGACTTTGTCCACGTTGTCTAGAGTGAAGTTCGAAAAATCCACGGCATTGCCCGGCTCATTCACAGGCGCGCCGTCTACCAGCACCTTCGTGAAGCTGGAATTCCCGCCGCCAAGAAAAATCGAAGCAGTTCCGCCTTCCGAGCCGGTTCGTCCCATGGAGATTCCCGGCGAATACTGCAATGCATCCACCAGCATCTTTGCTTGCCGCTGTATCAGTTCTTCTTTTGTGATGACATCCACGGATGCCGTCGTCTGCTGGATCTGCAGCGGTCCTGCTTCTGCCGTGACCACCACGCTCGCCGAAAGCTGCTCCAATTCCATGCGAACATCAAGTTTCCGCGATTCTCCGGCTGCAAACTCAAAATAAAATTCGCGCGTCGCAAACGAATTTCTGGCAAACACAACGTGATATTTGCCAGCAGGCAACGTCAGAGCGAACCCGCCGTCCGTCGTGGAGGTCGCCTTCCAGATATTTCCCTGCGGCTGGCCCTCAACTGCCGCGCTGATATGCACACCGCCAACACCCGCGCCGCTGCTATCCAGGATTACGCCTGACAAATGAGCATCAGATTGATTGCTTTGAGCCAGGCAAGAGCTTGAAAAAAAGACTGCCAGAAGAAACTGAAGAAAATAAGAGACGAAGGGTTTCATTTTTTCCTCCACTCCCTCTCGCGCGGGAGTTGTGAAGGTTGGCTGCATCTCATGAAACAAGATGCGGCTTGCGGGCTTCGCCGGTCTCCTGGCTTGGCGGTTTTGCCAGCGCGTCCTTCCCGCGGCGGCGTCCTCGGAACGTTTCGCCGCAGTGTCCTGCGCTGTGCTGCTTCCGCCTTACAGTCGCGCGGCGGCGACGGCTTGCTTTGCAGCCGCTGCAAATTCAGCGGCCCACCGTCTTCCCGTGCACGAAGCCTGCGGTTCTTGTCGGGGGCGTTTCCGCCCGCTGTGCGTTATGTGAATCCGCCTATTGCAAGCGCGGAATCGCTTTCATTCACTACTTTCCAAAACACTCACTCGCGGCCGCCCGTTCACTCTCTGTTCGACCATGAGCTGCGTCTGAAAAACCTGTTCCAGCAAATCGCGCTGATACACGCTCGCTGGAGCGCCGACGCGCAAACACTTCCCTTTTTGCATGAGCACTACCTGATCCGCATACTCGCCCGCCAGATTCAACTCGTGCGTGACGATGAGCACGGCGAACTTGTTCGCGATCGTGAGTTTTTTCAGCGTATGCAGAAAATCCACTTGAGCGCCAATGTCCAGATGCAAAGTCGGCTCATCGAGCAGTAACAGAGTTGGCTGTTGCGCCAACGCTCGCGCCAGAATCACTCGTTGCTTTTCGCCGCCGGAAAGTTGGTCCATCCAGCGGTCCATCAAATGGTGCGCACCGACTTGAGCCAGAGCGTCTTTCGCAATCGCGACGTCACTTTCCGTTTCGAATCGCAGCGACTTTCCGTGCGGATGCCGCCCTTGCAGCACAAACTCCCACACTTTCGCGGGAAACAACAACTGACTTTCCTGCTGCACCATGGCAATTTTCTGCGCGCGAAACCGTGGCTCCATCAAATGCGTTTCCAGGCCACCCAGCAAAATCCTTCCAGATAGGGGCTGCAAAGCGCCTGCGACCAGTCTCAGCACGGTGGATTTCCCGCTCGCGTTAGGTCCAAGCACAGCGACGATTTCGCCCGGCTTCACCTGAAAACTCGTCGCTTCAAGCGTAAACACCGGTGCCTGCGAAGGATTCGGCGAATACGCGTAGCTTACTTGTTCGACGCTGAGCCGAGTATCCGCATTCATGCGCGGTCCGTCCGCGCCGCGCTCCATCACGGAATCGCGCACAGCGCTCACGCCAGCCTCCGCCGCAATAAATAAATAAACAGTGGCGCGCCGGCAATCGCCGTAATCGCGCCAACAGGCAATTCGCTCGGCGCAGCAATCGTCCGCGCCGCCGTATCCGCAATCACAACGGCGATCGCGCCGCCAAACGCAGCAGCCGGCAACAACATTCGGTAATCCGTGCCAAAAATCAACCGCATCACATGCGGCACAAGCAAACCTACATATCCAATCGAACCGCTAACGGATACGGCAAGGCCAGTCAGCGCGGACGCTGCAAGGTAGACGACAAATTGCACTTTTCGAACATCCACTCCCAAGTGCATCGCTTCTTTTTCACCTGCGAGCAGCAAATTCAAATCAGACGCCGTCAGGTAAATCAGAGCGAAGCCAGCAAAAAATCCAGTGCGCAACACCCAGCCAAGTATCGGCGGCATCGGCGTCGATAGATCGCCCATCAGCCAAACCGCCATTCCGCGAGTGCTCGAGCTCGGCAGCATCGTGATCAGCAAGACGATGATCGCGGACAAGAACATGCCGGCAATGACTCCGCTCAACAAAAGCGTTCGATTTTCTATTTCGCCGCGGTACCTTCCAAGCAGAAAAACCACCGCGATGGTCAGCATCGCTCCAAGAAATCCGCCCAGGGGCGTGAACACCGCCGCGATTTCCGGCCGCAAGGCGATGTGCGGTTCGGCAATCAGCGCCAGAATCGACCCCACGGCCGCACCATACGAGACACCGAGTACGTAAGGATCCGCAAGCGGGTTCCTCAATAGCGCTTGAAAACTTGTACCGGCAACGGAAAGGGATGCCCCAACAAAAATTCCCATCGCAATCCGCGGCAAACGAATCTCGCGAATGATCATTCCATATTCGCTGGAGATTTCGCTGCTGCGCCCGATCAGCACGCCGATCAAATCTTTCGCCAGCCCATAAAGCGAAACCGGCACAGCGCCAAACTTCAGCGCAATGACAACCACCACAAACAGAACGACCGCGAGAATTC
>JAFDVY010000149.1 GCA_018268785.1 Acidobacteriota bacterium
GACGCACCATCGTTTTTGTGGACGAAGTTCACCGCTTCAACAAATCGCAGCAGGACGCGTTTCTTCCCTATGTCGAAGCGGGACACATCACCTTCATCGGCGCTACGACGGAAAATCCGTCCTTTGAAGTGATTTCGCCGCTGCTTTCGCGCACAAAGGTTTACATTCTCGAATCGCTGGCAACGCCGCAAATCGTGCAACTTCTTCGCCGGGCCCTTGAGGACAAAGATCGCGGTCTCGGAAACGAAAATCTTAGCGCCTCCGACGAAATCCTTTTCCGCATCGCATCGTTTGCCAACGGCGACGCCCGCGCCGCATACAACACGCTCGAACTCTGCGCCCGTAGCCTTTCCGGCAAGGGTTCGGGCGCCCCATCCACGCATTTTGAGGGCGGGTCTTCGCCATTGCACGCAATCACACCCGAACTCCTGGAAAACGTCCTCCAGCGCAAACTTCTCCGCTACGACAAATCCGGCGAAGAACATTTCAACCTAATCTCCGCGCTGCACAAATCCGTCCGCAACTCCGATCCCGACGCCGCG
Organism: Acidobacteriota bacterium; assembly: GCA_018268785.1. Classification (GTDB taxonomy): domain Bacteria; phylum Acidobacteriota; class Terriglobia; order Acidiferrales; family UBA7541; genus Acidiferrum. Next base: position 543 of record JAFDVY010000149.1, read on the forward strand.
CTCTACTGGCTCGCCCGCATGCTCGAATCCGGCGAAGACCCGCTCTACCTCGCGCGCCGCATGGTCCGCATGGCCAGCGAAGACATCGGCCTCGCGGAGCCTGGCGCACTTGCCATTACACTCGCCGCAAAGGAGGCATTCGATTTTCTCGGAGCCCCCGAAGGAAATCTCGCGCTCGCGCAAGCCGCCGTCTATCTTTCGCTCGCGCCAAAATCCAACGCCGTTTACACCGCCTATGGAAGCGTGCTTGAGGATGTTCAAAAAACCGAAGCCGATCCCGTTCCGCTCCATCTGCGCAACGCGCCAACCAACCTGATGAAAAATATCGGCTACGGCCAGGGCTACAAATACGCCCACAACTTCGAGGAAAAAGTCACAGACATGTCCTGCCTGCCCGAAAATCTCGCCGGCCGTTCCTGGTACAAACCCACCGACCAGGGCTTTGAAGCTCGCATTCGCGCTCGCCTCGACGAAATTCGTAAGCTAAAATCTCGCGGTGCCTCCCATGCCTAATCGACTTGTCACCACCAAGCCCAATTTGTCATTCCGAGCGATGCGAGGAATCTGTCTTTTCGTTGTGCTTGCCACACTTTTCTACTCACATGTGAACGCCCAAACTACATCTCGCCCTAAAATCACCGGCATCGTCTCTGTCCGCCTCTTCTCCGCCGACCTCTATGCAGCCCGCGCCTTCTACTCCAAAATCCTCGGCTTCGATTCGGCCACTTCGACATGCCTGGGCATGAAAAATCCTTGCTACGCCGTCAACGGTCACCAGCGCATCGAACTGCAGCAAATCGCCGGCGGCACGCCCGACAATCTCCTCGCCGAAATCGCTTTCTCCACTCCGAACCTCTCCGAAATGCGCGAATTTCTTCTTTCGCACCAAATTCAGGCAAGCGCGATCGCCAAAGACGACACAGGCACGCCTCACTTCACTTTCAAAGATCCCGAAGGCCATCCGCTTGCCTTTGTTCAAACTTCCGGCGAACGCTTTTTCTCAGCAGCCCCTCACCAGGTAAGCGCACGCATCCTTCACGCCGGTTTCATCGTCAAAGACTTGGAGAAGGAACGCGCTTTCTATGAAGGCTTGCTCGGGTTTCGCTTGTACTGGCATGGAGCGTTTCCGCCGAACGAGCGAGCGGCTAACTCAACCAACGAAGACGATTGGTATGAAATTCAAGTGCCCGACGGCGAAGAGTGGATCGAATTCATGCTGAACATTCCCGCGAACGCCAGCAAGCAGGAACGCGGCGTGCAAAATCATATTTCGCTCGGCGTAAAAAACGCGAACAACGCTGCTCAACATCTCAAGGTGAATGGCGCGGAAAAGTTCGACGGCCCCGAAGTTGGACGCGATGGCAAAAACTCGCTCGACATCTATGATCCGGACCTTTCGCGTGTCGAAGTAATGGAGTACAACCCAACCAAGGAACCCTGCTGCTACGCCTACTCTGCAGCCCATCCCAAACCATGAAAAAACAGTGGCGAGTGGCGAGTGGCGAGCGGCGAGCCGGAATGGGTGCCGCTTCCTTTTGGTTTTCGAAGGGTGCAGGTTTTCCCTTTCTTAGGTTTTGGTCGCTACTTTTTCTCCGGGCTCTCCGTGGGCTCTTCCTCTGTGTCCTCTGTGTTACTTCTTGCCACTCCCTTCCCGCCGCCGCCCAGCAATTCGACAAACCGGTCTCCTCCATCGAGGAAGAAATCACGGCCTTCAGCGTCGCTCCCGATGGACGAATTGCCTACGGCGTTCGCCACAATGTCCACAACAAGAAATACGACCTTCAGCATGACGACATCTGGATTCAGGATGCCGGAGGCAAGCGCCGCCGCATTCTCGAAGGCAATAAATTTTCCATCAACAAATACGCGGTTTTCATCAATCGCGACAAAAAATCCGTCGCCAGGGAAAAAGGCAAACTCGATCCCGAGCTCGACCTATCCGACACCACATTTTCCTACACGGTAGATTCCCTGCGCTGGTCCCCGAACGGGAAATACCTCCTCGCCCAGCTCTTCACTACGTTTGTCGTGGATGAATCCGGCAGAACACAGGATGAATACATGACCCTGGTGATGGACGATTCCGGCAAAGAGATCCGGCTTGGCGGCAACGATCCGCTCCTTCACAACGCCGAAGACGCCATCTTTTTCACGGACAACGCCACAATCGCCTATCTTACCGAGGCGACCAAGCCGCGAATTCTCTTTTCCTTCAAATATTCAACAATCGCCAACGGCACCGGAGGAGCTCTCTTTGAGGGACGCACGTTCCTCTCCGTTGTCCCCATTCCGAAAACGAATTTCGCAATCGCCATCGAACGAGACAAGGCTCTCTCCGGTCCGCCCCGCTTGCAGCATCTTGATTTGCTGGCGCAGGAAGATTCGGAAATCGCCACGCTTGAAGGTTACGAAGGCGGGCTAACGGTTTCGCCCAGCGGAAGGCTCGCCGCATATTATGTCGACAAGGAAAATGTGGAAGTGCGCGACCTCGCCACGCCCACGCGGGTCGCGCGGATTCGACTCGGTCCCGGTGTTTTGCAATGGTCTCCCAATGAAACGAAACTTCTATTGAAGCGCGCGCTGGAACGCAAGAGCGCTGAACTTTGCTGGATTCCGATTCCGGAGCTAGCGACTCCCGCCGCAGGCCGCGAAATTCCCGTCGCTCACCCTGATTTCAATCCGCTTTTTCGCGGCAGCGTAGCCCGCGACTTTGCCATTACACCCGACGGAAAACACCTTGCGATTATTTTTCCCGGCAAAAGGAATTTGGATCTTTTTTCGATGCAGTAATTTTAAAATTTAAACTTTAATTTGTTGCGCGATGCGGATAATTGCTTCGGCGCTTTTTTCAATATCGTCGCGCGTTGTCGACCAGTTCGAGACGCTGATGCGCATCGCCGTTTTTCCTTGCCAAGCTGTTCCGCCGCACCAGCACGTTCCGTCTTGCTGAACTCGGCGAATCACTTCGCGTGTTTTCTCCGCGCTGCCGAAAGAGACCAGCACTTGATTGATGACAACGTCGTTCAGGATTTCGTAACCTGCGCTGCGAAGATTCGCGGCAAACAATTGAGCAAGTTCGCAAGTTCTCTCTATCAACTCGCGCAGTCCGCTGCGCCCCAGCGATTTCAGCGCGGCCCACAATTCCACTCCGCGTGCACGGCGCGAAGAATCCGGCACGTGATGCATCGGCTCGCGCTGCGCGCTTCCCTGCAAGTACGCGGCGGACATCGCCATCGAGCGCTTCAGCGCCATCCCATCGCGCACCAGAACGACACCGCTGTCGTATCCAACATTCGGCCATTTGTGCGCATCGGTTGCCCAGGAATCGGCGAGATCGAGTCCGCGCGTTAGTTCTTCATACTTCGGCGAAACGCGCGCCCACAATCCGAATGCGCCATCGACGTGAACCCAAGCGCCAACTTCTTTCGCTTGCTTGCAAATCTCTTCCGCAGGGTCGAACGCGCCGGTGTTCACGTTTCCAGCTTGAATGCAGACAACGCTTCGCGCTGAAATCTTCGGCAATTTGCTGGCGCGCATGCGGCCTTGTGAATCGGTTGGCACGCGCGTGACGCGATTCTTTCCAAAGCCAACCATGCTCAGCGCTTTTTGCATGGACGCGTGATATTCATCACCAACGATTACTTCAATTGGCGGCGCACCAAACATTCCATCGCTTTCGACATCCCAACCTTCGCGCGCGAGAAGGGCGCTGCGCGCCGCTGCGAGTCCGCAGAAATTCGCGGCAGTCGCACAAGTGACGAGTCCGCCGTCGCAATCGGGGGGCAATCGCAGCGCATCGCAAATCCATCGCAAGACAATATCTTCGAGCTCGGCTGCGGCTGGAGACATGACGCGGAGTGCTGCGTTTTGTCCCCATGCTGCCGCAAGCCAATTTGCAGCCATCGCTGCGGGCAGAACTCCGCCGATGACGAAACCAAAATATTTTCCTCCAGTAGTTGCAACGGTTGCTGGACCAGCGATTTCGTCGAGCATTTCCACAACGCGGCGCGCATCGGTTGTAGTTTCGGGGAAGTTTTCTCGGAGTCTTCCGAGTGCAGCTATTGCCTCCGCTGAGGGTGAAACTTTACGGTCTTTTACTTCTTGCGCGTAGCGAACTCCACACTCTGCGGCCAATTTCAGCACTGCGCTTGTGTCAGGCATTGTTCCCTTCCTCGAAATGCTTTTTGAACTCTGACCCAGGCCAAGTGGGAAGAAAAGAGCCGAATTGTCCTGTAAATGCTCCTAGCGGGAAATTGAGGCGGAACTTCTCGCGACGGCTTTGAGAGCGGCAACTTCGCGGATGGTCAGAGAGCGGTATTTGCCGGGTTGCACGTCCAATTTGATCGGGCCGAGTTGGACGCGTTTGATTTTCTCGACGTCATAGCCGACTTCCTTGAACATGCGGCGGAGTTGACGGTTTCGGCCTTCAATGAGGATCACTTCATACCAGGGATTCGGCGTGTTTTCCGCGAGGCGAATCTTTGCGGGAGAAGTTTTTACGCGGCGGCCATCTTCGAGGGGGATGAAAATTCCAGCGCGAAGCTTAGTGATGTCTTTTTCGGTGGGACGGCCGCTGACTTTGACGAGATATGTTTTTGGAACGTGCGAAACGGCTTTCATAAGGAGCTGCGCGAGATCGCCGTCGTTGGTCATGAGGAGAAGGCCTTCGCTACCGTAATCGAGGCGGCCAACGGGATAAACGCGGTCAATATCTTTGGGCAGCAAATCCATCACGGTTGCGCGGCCTTCGGGATCGCTGACGGTCGTGACGTATCCTTTCGGTTTGTGGAGCATGAAATAGAGCGGTGCACGGGATTTTTTGAGGGGTTTTCCATCCACTGAGATTTCGTCGGCGTTGGGGTCGGCTTTCGTGCCGAGTTCCGTGACGACGGCGCCATTCACGGAAACGCGACCGGCAGTGATGATTTCTTCTGACGCGCGGCGCGAGGCGATTCCGGCTGCGGCGAGAATTTTTTGCAGGCGTTCTTGTGGCACTTGGGACTAACTCCGAATTGTGAGCGCCAGGGATCGTGGCCTTGCAGTCAGGCTTGTCAGTTTGCTTTTTCTCAAGTTCATTACACCTTGCATGCTCAGGGCACGATATATCGTGCCCCTACACAAGATCTCATCGGTTGCGCTTCCGGCTGCCGGGCTTTGCCTCGTTTTGTTTTGGCGCGAAGTTCTTGGCGGCAGGCTTCATTGTGAGAATGGTTTGGGCTTCTTTTGCCTGGAGCAAACTATAGCGGCCGGGCGCGATTCCTTCGATGGTGAGCGGGCCGAGCGCGATTCGCTTCACTTTTTCGATGGGATGGTTTTCCTTCAGCAGCAAACGCCGCAGCAATTCCAGTTTTGTGTCGCGCGTTGTGACTTCGTACCAATAATTCGCGGCATGGCCGCGAGCGGCCCCGGGTTGACGCAACGTTTGCATTTTTATGCCCGCTTCTTTGCCGACTCGTTCCAAGTCGGCAAGCGTGAGCATGCCTTTGATTTTTACGTAGTAGATTTGTTCAAGGTGCTCCCACTTTTTGAGGAGCTCGGCGGCGAGGTCGCCGTCGTTGGTCATGAAGACCAAACCGGTTGAGGCATATTCCAGATTTCCGACGGGATAGACGCGCGTGGGAAATCCGCGCAGGAGATTTTTTAGAGTTTTGCGGCCTTCGGGATCGGCGAGCGTGGACATAACTTCGGGCGGTTTGTTGACGAGAAGGTAGACGCGGCGCTCTTCGGATTCAACGACGCGACCCGCGACTTCCACGCGATCTTTTTCGGGGTCGGCTTTGGAGCCGAGCTCGGTGATGACATGGCCGTTTACGCGGACCTGGCCGCTGAGGATGAGTTGTTCGGCGTGGCGGCGGGAGGCGAGTCCGGCGCGAGCGATTATTTTTTGCAGGCGTTCTTGCATGGAGTTTGGGAAAAAGCAGATTCCTCGCTTCGCTCGGAATGACAACTTTACTTGCTTCGTTTCAAAGGTGCGAGCTTATTCGCCGGCGGAGGCGACGTCGGCCTTCGGCGGCTCTTCGTCGAGTTCACCGGCGGGCATGCCTTCGTTCGTGGCGGCGACTTCTTCTTCGATCAGCTCTTTTTCGGCGGCAGGTTCTTCCGGCAGCGGAAGATTTTCGAGCGTGTCCGCGCTTGGCGCGTTCATCATTTCTTCTTCGGTTTGCGTGCCCATTGTGACGCCAGCGTCGCTGCCGAGGGCTTCGCGGGCGAGGGCCTCAAACTCCTTGAGGCTTGGGAGCTCGTCCAGATCGCTGAGGCCGAAGCGCATGAGGAATTCTTTGGAGGATTTGTAGAGAATTGGGCGGCCCATGACTTCTTTGCGGCCTGCGGTGGTGATCAAACGGCGATCGAGAAGCGTGGAGATCACGCCGGAAGAGTTGACGCCGCGAATTTCCGAAATTTCGGGTGCCGTGACGGGCTGCTTGTAGGCGATGACGGCCAGAGTTTCGAGCGCGGGCATGGAGAGGCGAAGCGGCGGACGAAGGCTCTTGATGAAGCGGCGCACGACGTCGTGATGCTGCGGCTTGGTGTAAAGCTTGTACCCGCCGGCGACGGCCCGGATTTCGATGCCGCGTTCTTCGACGGCGTAGCTGGCGACGAGTTCATCGAGCGCGGCTTGCACGATGAGTTTTTCTTCGCCGAGGGCGCCGGCGAGTTGCTCGATGGTAGCGGGTTCGTCGGCGGCGTAAATGATGGCTTCGAGTGCTGCTTTGCGTTCTTCGTTGGTCATGAGTTCAGTTCACAGTTTACAGCCGTCAGTTTACAGTTCACAGTCAAAACTCGGTCCGCGCTACGGAAACTCCACAAAAGATGCAGGGGTAAAGCCCGGCGCTACATTTACAAAACTCGCGCGGCATGCTGCGCCACAGCAAACTACATTTCGCTCCCGTGCGCCAGCAGGGCACGATATATCGTGCCCCTACGGAAACCAACCTTCCCTACTGATATTCCTGGTCGATTTGTTTTAGTTCGCCTTTTTCGTCGAATACCGTGTCAAAACTTTTGGCTTTCTTGAGCAGGATGTCGCCGAATTGCTTTTCTTGCGCAAGACCGACGGCTTGAAGTTTGACCATTTCGAGGACGGCCAGGAAAGCCACGATCATGGCGTGGCGCGTGGGGCAGGCTTCGAAGAATTGGATTAGATTGACGCTGGAATCTTCGCTGGCGAGGATTTGCGTGCGAAGCTGCGCGATCATCTGCGCCACGGTGAAGAGTTCGTGTTTGAGCTCAATGCGCGCGACTTCTTTGCGGCGTTCGAGGACTTGCTGGAAGACTTTTACAAGATCGACGAGGGAGACGACGAGTTCGCCTTCGGTGCCTTCATCGTTGTAGAGGGATTTATCGGGCTTGGACCAGACGTTTTCTTCGATCTGCTGCTTTTGATAGAGAAGCTGGGCGGCGTTTTTGAATTTTTCGTGTTCGATGAGGCGTTGGACAAGTTCTTCGCGCGGATCTTCGGTTTCGCCTTCGGCCAACGCGAGCGGGTCGGGCGGGAGAAGCATTTTGCTTTTGATGTAAATGAGCGAGGCGGCCATGTAGATGAATTCGGAGGAGACATCCACGTTGAGTGTTTCGAGTTTGTGGAGGTAATCGAGATATTGGCGGGTGATTTGGGAGATTTGGATGTCGTGAATGTTCATCTTCTCCTGCTTGATGAGATCAAGCAGGAGGTCGAGAGGACCTTCGTAGAGCGGGATTTGGATTT
>JAFDVY010000014.1 GCA_018268785.1 Acidobacteriota bacterium
AGCCGGACGCGGCTGCCAAGCCGCGCCAGAAGGGGGGTCGTTTGTGGAGCCGCAACTCCGTTGAAGGTCAGCCAGTTGAACTCCATCGAAGCTGTGTTGGGCACGCTGTTCGATGGCAGCACCGCCCACTCCTGCAGTACGATCCCGTAGTCATGATCCACGCGCGGCGAGAATTCTTCCTTTGGATGCGCTATGAAAAATCCGATCAACCCCATCATTTCCTGCATGGCGCTGTGCGCGTGATAGAAAAACGTTCCTTCCTGGTGCACCGTAAATTCATAAACATGTTTTTCTCCCGGCGCGACCGGTTTCTGGCTGATCCACGGCACGCCGTCCTGCTCGATTGGCACTTCTAATCCGTGCCAGTGCATTGAGGTGCTTTCGGGCAGACGATTTTCCACGACGATGCGCACGCGGTCGCCTTGCGTCACTTGAATGGTCGGCCCGGGGCAACTGCCGTTGTAGCCCCAGACGTCAAGCGTCTTCCATGGAACAATCTTGCGCTTGAGCGGCTCGGCGACGAGACGAAACACTTTGGTCGCGCCGTCCATTTCGAATGGCAAATCGCTGGCGTCCGGCGTGATCATCCGAACGGGCGGTCCATTTCGTTGTGCGTCCACTTTTCTGCTGCGCGCACCGGCTTTTTCCGTGCCGCTCGAACGCGCTTGCGCGCGTAGCGCTTCGCTCCAGCCGAGAAGTCCTGTACCAAACACAGCCGCGTTTCTAAAAAAATTGCGCCGCGAATTGCCCATGACCATTCTCCTGATTTCATGCGTACGTGTTATTTCGATTCTGTTGTAGAAATTGGATCCAGCCCTTTTGATAAAGGGAGTCAGCGCTTTTTTCGTTTGGTGTGTGCATGACGATGAAAAGCAGTGTCATGCTGACAAAGGATCAGACGCGAAGGACCAGCGAAGTTGGAGTAGAGAAAATAGTCCCGGGAGGACCGCTCGAAACCCAAACTTCCGTGGAACTGCCGACAAAACTCTGCAAAAAATTCGGGGCTGCATGGAAATCAGTTGCGGGCGCATCCGAATTCACGGAAAGGCCCGACTTGGCCACAATCGCAAGCCCGGCATCGCCAAGCTGGCAGACAGCCGTGCGAGCTGCAAGAAATGAGGATGTGCCGTGGTGCCCACCCATTCCATGGCAACCGGCTTCCGTGCTTGAAGTCGACTTCTGAGGCAAGCACACGGAACCCGCGCACAGCGGCGCGCAACTAGCCACGACAATCAGCGACAGCGCCACCAAGCAGGAGACCGCGCTGCCCAGCAACCCGCAACTCATTTTGAAGCCGGCCATCCCTAACATCTTAAACCCAATTCTGGTGGGGCTGGGCGGAGTCGAACCGCCGACACGCAGTTTAGGAAACTGCTGCTCTATCCATCTGAGCTACAGCCCCACGAATTTCCAGTTTATCATCACGCCGCAGATACGGGCAGAGGCTCACATGTCATTTTTTACTGCGATGCGCCGCATATTCGTGGAGCGACAGGCGGTGTCTCATTTTCTTTCCGGCTTGACCCACTCTCCGAATTCCTTGTGGTATCATCCGTCGCGCCGCACGATTCCCTTGCCATTTGCCGATCCCGGAGGTTCCTATGGGCAAAACTCTTCGCATCGTCATTATTGCCGTCGTCGCAATCGTAGTCATTCTTCTGGCTGCCCCGTTTCTCATCCCGGTGAACAAGTTCAAACCCACTATTGAAGAAAAGGCCTCCGCAGCCCTCGGCCGCAAAGTTCAGGTCGGCGACCTGAGTCTTTCTCTCATCAGCGGCTCTCTTGGCGCGCAGGATCTCTCGATTGGCGACGACCCAAAATTCAGCACTTCGCCTTTCCTCACCGCAAAATCGCTGGACGTCGGCGTCGAGATCATGCCGCTTATCTTTTCGAAAACCTTGAACGTTACCGGAATCACGATCAATGAGCCGCAAGTGACCCTGCTCAAGAATCCAGCAGGTGTATGGAATTATTCCTCAATTGGCGGTTCCTCCAAGCCGGCACAGGCAGGCTCTGCACCGGCAAATTCTTCTAGCGCTCCTGCCGACATCTCCGTGAAAAAGCTCGAACTCAAGGACGGCAAGATCATTCTGGGAAGCACCAACTCGCAGAAGCGCAGTACCTACGACCACGTTAATGTAACGGCCAGCGACGTTTCGATGAATTCCAAATTCCCATTGACTATTACCGCCAGTCTCCCCGGAGGCGGCGATTTCAAACTCGACGGCAACGCTGGCCCACTCGATAAATCGGACACGGCGCTCACTCCGCTCGACGCAAAAATACATGTTGGTTCATTGGACCTTGCTAAAACGGGTTTCCTTGATCCTTCCCTGGGTCTCGGCGGTCTTGTCGATCTCGACAGCACTATCGCCTCGCAAAATGGCAGCGCCGAAACGAAAGGTACGCTCAAGCTTTCGAAAGCGCTGCTAGTGCAAGGCGGCTCGCCCGCGGGCGTTCCCGCCGTTATTGATTTTGGTACGAAGTACGACCTCAGGAAAAATTCGGGAGTGATTACGCCGTCGACGGTCAAAATCGGTTCCGCCGTGGCTCACGTAAACGGCACATACGAAACAAAGGGCGAAGACACTGTTGTGGATGTGAAACTCAACGGAGAATCCATGCCCGCTAAAGATTTGCAGGCGTTTCTTCCCGCCATTGGCGTGAATCTTCCGAAAGGAGCTTCGCTCAATGCGGGAACGCTTAGCACAAATCTGAACATCAAAGGCGCCACGGACAAACTCGTCACCGACGGCACCATCGGTCTCTTCGCCGCGAAACTCGAGGGCTTCGACCTTGGCGCGAAAATGGCTCCCATCTCCGCGCTCACCGGTCTCAAAACCGGCAAGGACCTCGAAATAGAAAAGTTCACCACAAACGTCCACGTGGCGCCGACGGGTTTGCGTGCAGAGAATATCGACGCGGTCCTGCCTTCTCTGGGCACTTTGCTTGGCAATGGGACACTCGATTCGAAAAACAATCTCGACTTCAAAATGGCTGCAACGATTACCGGCGGGCTGTTGGGCGGCACTGGCGCTCCAGCAAACGGCATCGGCTCGGTGCTTGGTGTTGTTTCGGGCACGCAAAAAAACAACAACTGCAAGAACGGCACTACGATTCCTTTTCTGATTCAGGGGACCTCTTCCGACCCCAAATTCGTGCCCGATGTGGGCGGTGTCGCCGCGGGATTGTTGAAGTCTCAACTTGGTTGCACGGGGGGCAGTCTGCTCGGCGCGGGCGAAAAAGGGGCCAAGACTCCCGCCAACGCAGTTGAAGTGCTCGGCGGCCTCTTCGGGAAAAAGAAAAAGCCGTAATCGCATTTGCAATATCCTGGTTGCCCGGCGCATGAAATGGCGCCGGGCAGAATTTTTTGCACAGCCATTTCTTGACTCTTCACCTTCTTCTCAGTAGCCTCATGCGTTCATGTTTACGGTTGCTGGGTATCCACGTCCTTCCGTTCTTAATCCGAGGTGTCCTGCATGAAAGCCCATCTTTCTCGTTTGTGTGTGTTGTCTCTGCTCGCCGCAATTTTGTTCGTTGCTCAACTGCCTCAGGTTGCGGCGCAAGGCGGCGAGCCTCAGTACTTTGCGATCCGTGGTGCAAAGGTTGTCCCGGTTTCGGGACCGCCGATGGAAGACGCCACCGTCGTTGTGGCGCGCGGCGTGATCCTCGCGGTTGGCGGCAAGGACGTCGCCATTCCCGCGGATGCGTGGGTCATTGAGGGAAAGGGGCTCACTGTTTATCCGGGGCTTTTTGACGGGCTCACCGACGTCGGCATCCCATCCGCATCTCCCGCGCAAGGCGAAGGCGGCCCGCGCGGCGGAGGAGGAACTCCCACCGCAAAAGGACCTGAAGATCGCCCAGGCGCTACCCCATGGCGAACCGCAGCGAACGAAGTGAGCCTCGGCGACAAGCGCATCGAATCCTGGCGCAATGCCGGATTCACAACAGTCGTCTCGTCTCCCAAGGGCGGATTTTTTCCCGGCCAGGCAGCCGTGCTTGATCTTGCGGGGGAACGCAGCGGAGATCTCGTTGTCAAAGCACCTGTCGCTATTCCGATTTCGCTAAATCCATCGGGCGGTTTCGGCAGCGGATTTCCAGATTCGAAAATGGGCGTGCTTGGTTACGTCCACCAGGTCTGGCTTGACCTCGACTGGAGCAGCAAGGCAGGCGCCATTTACGAAAAAAATCCGCGCGGGATCTCGCGACCGCGTTACGACCGCGTGGAGACGGCACTTGCCGGCGCGCTTGAAGATCACGCGCTCGTCCTGATTCCTGCAAATAGCGCCCTGGAGCTGCGCCGCGCGTTGGTCCTCGTGGATCGCTGGAAAATTCCCGGCGCGATCGTCGGTGCGCAGATGGCATATGAAGTTGCCGATGAACTCGCGGCCAAAAAGCTTCCTATCCTTGTCAGCTTGAAATGGCCGGAAGCAGAAAAGGATGCAGATCCCGACGATGTCCCTTCGCTTCGCGATTTGCGTTTCCGCGATAAGGCGCCTTCCTCGCCCGCGGCCCTCGCAAAAGCCGGCGTGAAGTTTGCTTTCACTTCGGACGGGATTGCTTCACCCGCCGAAATCGTAAAGGCCGTTAAGAAATCGGTGGACGCCGGACTGGCACCCGATGCGGCCCTTCGCGCACTCACTCTTTCGCCAGCGGAAATCTTCGGCGTTGCCGACCGCACCGGTTCCATCGAAAAAGGGAAAATTGCCAATCTGGTTGTCACGGATGGCGATCTCTTCGGAGAAAAAACGAAGATCAAAATGATTTTCGTGGATGGCAAACGATTCGAAATTCGCGAACCTGACCGGCCTAAGGATCCGCCCAAGGGCGACATGACCGGCAAGTGGACGCTGAAGTACACAACTCCGGAAGGCGATGAGGAAACGACCGTGGATCTGACCATGGCGCCGGACGGCACGCTCTCCGGAACCACAACCGGCAAGCGCGGCACGGCCACGATCATCACCGGTTACGCCAGCGCCGAAAAATTCAGCTTCACTATCAACATGCCGATTCAAGGCAACAACGAAGACGTCATATTCACCGGCACGTTTGAGAAGGACACCATGAAAGGTTCGATCGCGGTTCTCTCGTTCTCGATCGATTTCACAGGCACGCGGCCACCCGCCACTGCCGGTTCCATTTCCTTGGGAGGCGTCCAGTGAGAGTTCATTCGATGTTTCGCGTATCGCTCTGTGCGGCAGTCTTGATTGGTGCGGTTTCGCTGCGCGCTCCGGCCGCGCCTCCACCGCCAGATGCGCCTCCCGTCATTCTCATCCAGAATGCGACCGTACTCACGGTCACGAAGGGCACCATCGAACACGGTTCCGTTCTCATTAAGGATGGCAAAATCGCCGAAGTCGGCGCCGGCGTGAAGGCCCCCAGCGGCGCGCAAGTCATTGATGGCACAGGAATGTTCGTGACACCCGGCATCATTGATTGCCACTCCCACATCGCGGTGGACGGCAGCGTCAACGAAGGAAGCATTTCCGTTTCGTCTATCGCGAACATCGCGGAAGTTCTCGACTCCGACGACATTTCCATCTATCGCGATCTTGCCGGGGGCGTCACCACCGCAAACGTTCTTCACGGCAGCGCCAATTCCATCGGCGGCCAGACCATTGTTATCAAGCTCCGCTGGGGCCAGCCTGCCGCTAAACTTCCATTCGAGGGCGCAATGCCCGGAATCAAATTCGCTCTCGGTGAAAATCCGAAGCGTTCGAACTTCTCCATCCCTGGCCGCGAAAAGCGGTATCCCGCCTCGCGCATGGGCGTCGAAGAAACCATTCGCGCCGCCTTTACCGAAGCGCGCGATTACAAAAACGCCTGGGATGCGTACAACAAGAAAGTTGCTGCTGGCGAAAAGAATCTGATTCCTCCGCGCCGCGATTTGCGCCTCGATCCGCTTGTGGAAGTCCTGGAAGGGAAGCGCTATGTCCATTCGCACTGCTATCGCGAAGACGAAATCCTGATGCTTTTGCGGGTCGCCAAGGAGTTTGGCTTTAAAGTCCGCACGCTTCAGCACGTTCTCGAAGGCTATAAAGTCGCCGATGAGATTGCCGCAGCCGGGACCGGCGCTTCCACGTTCTCTGATTGGTGGGCGTATAAAGTCGAAGCTTACGACGCAATTCCTTACAACGCCGCCATCATGACCAGGCGCGGCGTGCTCGTCTCCATCAATTCCGATGACGCCGAAGAAGCTACGCATCTCAATCAAGAAGCGGCAAAAACCATGCATTACGGCGGACTCACGCACGATGAGGCGCTGAAACTCGTCACCATCAATCCCGCAATTCAACTCGGCATTGATAAGCGCGTCGGCTCCATCGAAGTAGGCAAAGATGCCGACCTCGTCATCTACAATCACGACCCGCTCAGCGCGTACGCCGTTGTTCAAAAAACACTAATCGACGGCCGTGTCTATTTCGACCGCCAGAAAGATATCGCTGCCCGCGCCGATCTCGAAAAAGAAAAGAAGGCTCTCCTCGAAAAAGAAAAGAAGTCGTCCAAGAAAGACGACAAGAAGGACGCGGATGCAAAAAAGCCCAGCGACAAACCCGCTGAGAAAAAACCAGACGCAACCAAGCCCGAAGAAAAGAAAAAACCGGAAGATATGCCCATGATGCCCTCTGCCGATGCCGCAACAAATATGTCCTCGGTTACCGGAGGTGCACGGTGAATCACTCATCTAACATGGCCACGCTTCGTCTTTTCTTGGGCGCCGTGCTGAGTTTGCTCCTTATCCTTTCAGCTGCAGCCCAGGACAAGCCAGCCGCACCAGCGGTCTACGCAATCACTCACGCGAAACTCATCACGCTCGCCGGCTCTCCTATCGATGACGGCACTGTCGTTATCAAGGAAGGAAAAATAGCGGCCATCGGCGCAGAAGTAGGAGTTCCCGCCGGCGCACAAGTCATAGACGCAAAGGGCTTGCAAGTCTATCCCGGTCTCTTCGATCCCATCACGCAAATGGGCCTAAGCGAAATCGGCGCAGTCTCCGCCACTGTCGATACTTCCGAAACCGGCCCCATCAATCCCGATGTTGTCGCTGCCACAGCCGTTTTTCCGTCCAGCGAGCACATTCCGGTCACTCGAGCCTCAGGCATTACCGAGGTACTCGCTGTCCCCGGCAGCGGCGGTTTCGACTCTTTCGGCGGTCGCGGCTTGCTCGCCGGCCAAGCCTCTGCCATCCACATGGCCGGTTGGACCATCGACGAAATGCAAATCAAACGCAGCGTCGCCATGGTTATCAACTGGCCCACGATCAACACCCAATCCTTCGACTTCACCACATTCTCACGCAAACAGAAACCGTTCTCCGAAGCGAAAGCCGACTACGAAAAGCAGGTCAACCAGCTCACCGAGGTTCTCGAGAGCGCGCGTCACTATGCCCAGGCAATGGGCCATGGCGGCCCGTCCGATTTCGAGCGCGACGTCAAACTCGAGTCTCTCGTCCCCGTCGTTCGTGGCCAGCTTCCTGTTCTGGTTTTCGCGGATCGCGCGCGCGACATTCGCAATGCCGTCGAATATTGTGACAAGCACAAACTTCACATGATCCTCGCCGGTGGGGAAGAAGCCTACAAAGTCAAAGACCTTCTCCGTTCAAAAGACGTCCCAGTCATTCTTCGCCCCGTCCTTACTGACGTGGGCGAAGATGACACTCCTTATGACCGCCTGATGACGCAACCCGCGGAACTCGTCGCTGCCGGCGTGAAAATAGCATTTGGCAGCTTTGATAACTCCTTCGCCCGCCGCCTTGGCCAGAACGCCGCCAACGCCATCGCCCACGGCCTTTCGCCCGAGGACGGCCTCAAGGCCGTCACGCTCTATCCGGCTCAAATATTTGGTCTGTCCGATCAGTTAGGAACGCTGCAGGTCGGCAAAACGGCCAACATTATCGTTACCAACGGCGATCCGCTCGAGATCACCACCGACGTGAAATACCTCTTCATCCGCGGCGAGCTGACGTCGCTCGAAAACCGTCAACACCGCCTCTATGAGAAGTATCTCAACCGGCCAAAATCGGAAGCGTGCCAGTGCGCCGTCCCGGAAATGCCAAACAAGCTGAAGGATGGCCCCAAGCCTTCGGGACTGTTGTCCAACACAAAACCCAACTAATTTCTCCGAAAGACTGCAACTTTATCCAGTCTGTGTGCGTTTGTAAAAGAGAGCGCGCATGTTTGCCCGATTCTGCAAAATTCTGCTTGTCTCTGCTGTCTGCATGTCAGCACCGTTGTTAGCCATTGCGCAGGATGCTGACAAAGTTCTGGATGGTGCTGTCAAAATTCTCGGCGGTTCCGGCAAGCTACGAAAAATCGCGACGGTTTCCCTGGAAGGTTCGGTCACCCGCCAATCCGATTCCAGGGAGGGCACCTACACGTTCAAACTGAAATCGCCCAATCGCTACTACTCTGAATTTACTTTCGGAGGCCAGCCTGAAATCCTCGCCTACAACGGCAAATCCGCTTGGCGCGAAGATCCCGCTGGCGAACTCGGCACCCTTCTCGGCTCGGAAGCCCTCGAACTCGAAGCGACCGCGCAGCTTGACAATTCCCGCTTACTCGATCGCAAGAAAAACAAGATCGCCGCCGCTCTCGGCGCCCCTTCCAAAATCAACGGCCACGACGTGGCCGAAGTGCAGCTAACCTGGCAATCTGGCGTGAAGCGCTCCCTTTTCTTCGATGCGCAAACACATCTCCTCCTGAAAGAGTCGGGAAATCTCGGCGGCCAATTTCAGGAAACGCTTTACGACGATTACCGCCCCGAAGGCGGCCTGCTCATCGCTCACAAAATTGAAATCCATCGCGCGTCTGAAACTTATCGGGTTGTACTTGCCAGCGCCGAAGTCAACCAGACCGTTGGCGAACGCACATTCGACTTTCCCGCAAAATCCCAGGTGAAATTGCCGGACTTGAAAAAGCTGTTCGAAGAAATCGACGCCAATCAAAAGCAAATCGACAAGATTCGCGAAAACTACGCTGGGCGCCGCGTGGAAGAAGAATCGGAGGCGGATAAGAACGGAAAGACCACGCATCACGAAGTTCATGAATACACCTTTTTCTATCTGGACGGAGAGGAGGTTTCCACGCTGGTCGCAGAGGATGGCAAATCGCTTTCGCCCCAGGAACAGGAAAAGGAAAACGCGAAGACAAAGAAACGCATCGAGGAAATTCAGAAACAACAAGCGAAGAAGGAAGCGAAGGAAGAAAAGAAAAAGGAAGAAGGCAAGAAAGACAAAGAGGATGACGATCCCGGCATTGAAACCTTTCTTCGCGTTTGTCAGTTTGTAAATCCACGCCACGAACGATTCCGCGGCCAGGATGTGCTCGTTTTCGATTTCGAACCGAACCCGGAATACAAAGCTCATTCCCTCGTGGAAGGCATCGTTCAAAAACTCGCCGGCGTTATCTGGATCGATGAAAAAGCCCACCAGGTTGTTCGCGTCGAAGGCCATTTCGTTGGCGACGCGAGAATCGCTGGCGGCCTCCTCGTCAACCTCCAGAAAGGCTCCAGCTTCATCGACGAGCAGGCTTTCCTGAACAACGAGGTCTGGCTGCCAACCTATCAGGAGGCCCACATCGGCGCGCGCTTCCTGCTCGTCAAGGGCATTAAGGTCAATGCCATCACACACTATTCGGATTACAAGCGCTTCAACGTGGAAACTCTCAACACTATCTCTAAACCCAAAGACGCCGGCGCGCCCGCAAATCCACAATGATTATTTTTCTGACTATGGCAGATGACTGCCTAACGCGCTGCCTTCATGCACCTATGCCACTCTTCGTCTTCCGCGTGCGCGTCGCAGAACCACATATCGCATGTGTTGCAATGTACCGTCGCCGCTAAATTGCAAGGCGGCTGATTCGGCGCGGCTCCCTGACACTCGCGGTCGGACCTCTCCTCGTTTTCAGACTGCCCCAGCATCCACGCACCTCGTGCTGCGATTGTACTCTCTTTCTCGTTCCTGTCGCGTTCTCATCGCGCCTGTACTGCCGCGTCCAGCACTTCTCGCACCTTTTGACTCAAAGCCCTCGGAGTGAACGGTTTTTGCAAAAATGCCAGTCCTTCTTCCAGCACGCCGCCCTGCGCGATCACGTTGTCCGTATACCCGGACATGTACAACACGCGCAACTTCGGATTCCTCTCGCTTAGCTTCTTCACCAACTCGCGTCCGCTCATCGCCGGCATGATCACGTCCGTCAGCACCAGATCAATCTCTTTCGAACGCTCCGCCGCTATCTCTTCCGCTCGCTTCGGCCCGTTTGCGCAGATTACCTTATAGCCCTGTGCCGCCAGGATTGCTTCCGCCAGTTCCCGCACCGCGTCGTCGTCTTCTACGAGCAGCACCGTCTCAGAGCCTCGCTCCGCTTTCGCATCCCGTTTTGTCCGTGAACTTCTCTCCGCTTCTTCATCCACTCGCGGAAAATACACTTTGAATGTCGAGCCTTTCTCCGGCTCGCTGTACACCCAAATGTACCCGCCGCTCTGCTTCACAATTCCGTACACGGTCGCCAAACCCAGCCCCGTACCCTTCGTTCCGCCTTTCGTCGTGAAAAACGGCTCAAAAATATGCGCAATGGTTTCGGGACTCATTCCCGTACCGGAATCCGAAACAGCCAGCATCACGTATCGGCCCGGTCTTACCGAAACATGCTCGCTCGCATACGTTCTGTCGAGATCTACGTTTGTTGTCTCGACGGTCATTCTTCCTCCACTGGGCATTGCGTCACGCGCGTTCACCACAAGATTCATCAACACTTGTTCCACCTGCGCAGGGTCGGCCTTGATTGTTCCCAGCCCCGCGGACACTACCGTTCTCATTTCTATATCTTCGCCAATCAATCGCCTCAAGAGCTTTTCCAGCCCCAGGACAACCGCATTCAAATCCAGGTTCTTCGGCTGCAGCACTTGCTTCCGGCTGAATGCCAGCAATTGCCGCACCAGCCCCGCTGCACGCTCAGACGCATCCTCGATGTGCTCGATATCCGCTCGCACTGGCGCAGGCACTTCCTTGCGCTGCACCGCAAGCTCCGTATAGCCCTTTATGATCGTCAGCAAATTGTTGAAGTCGTGCGCGATTCCTCCCGCAAGACGCCCGACCGCTTCCATTCGCCGCGACTGCTGCAGTTGCCCTTCCAGTTGTTTCCGCTCCGTGATGTCTACGATGATTCCTTCCATCACCACATTTCCATCCGCGTCTTTCGTCACCACCGCGCTGTCGCTTACCCATACCAACCGACCGTCTTTCGTGATTACGCGGTATTCCGCTTGGAACGCCAAACCTTTTTGGCAAGTCTCCTCCGCGTCGCGTACTACGCCTTGATCGTCCACATGTACATACCGGACCCAATTCTTCGAATCCTCCAGCCACTCTTCCTGTGTGTATCCCAGAATATTTTCAATTTGCGGGCTGACGTAAATCCATCGTCCTTCCATTCCTAGCTCCGCCACATAGCTGATCGCCGCCACCCGTTCCACGATCATCTTGTATTTTGACTCAGCCTCCGCTTTCGCTTCCTCAGCTCGTTTCCTTTCCGTCAAATCGCGGCAGACTAACACCACTCCGCCGTCGCTCATGGCCGTGATGGCGATCTCGACCGCAATCCCTTTTCCTTGTCCTTCTTGCAACACCGTTTCCCCGAACCATCGGCCGCGCTTTTTCAGGGAGTCTCGAATCTCGGTTTCCACTCGCTCAGTATCATCCTCGAATGCTACTTCTCTCCATGGCTTTCCGCGCATCTCTTCCGCGCCCACTTTTCCGCACATCCGCGCATATTCAGAATTTACGTACACGAATTTCCCATTCGCATCCACGATCGCCATGCCGTCTACGGAGGAATTCATGGCCTGCATCTGTCGTTGCACGAGTTCCGCGTTCATCGTTTGCCGGTTTTCGTTGATCCCCATCCGCATTGCGTAGCACAAAATGGAAATCGCAAGAAAGGTCAACCGGACGGGCTTCCATCCGGGCCCCAGCTGCGTGGAGAGGAACATCACAACCAGCGGCCCTAGCGCAAACATTGCGTTCCGGAAAATCATTCCCGCTGTGGATCTCTTGCGCATGCTTGCCGTCTTGCTCAATTCACCAGTGGGTTGCCAGGTTGCGGCCCAGAACGCTCCGCCCAGCATCGGCAAGGTCCACGCCAAATCCAAAAGTGTCCCGGACGGCGTTTCTCGCAGGTACTGCACGTACTCCGTGGCTTGCGCCAGCAAATAATAAAACCCTAGGAAGATCGCAAACTGCTGATATAGCAACTTGGTTGCGCTGGTTCTTGCGATTCTCGAGCGAATTACACACAGTGCAATAAGAGCGGTGTCTTGAAAAATCATGATCACTTGCTCGCGCTGCATCGCGGTGTGGTGATCCATGGAAAGCGACGGCACGTAATACAAACTCAGATAGATCAATAAATAGATCAGCCCAATTTGCAGGAAGTCCAGAATGGTCGCAAAATCCAGCCGTGCCGAATCCCGTTCGTCATCCAGGAAAAGCGCCATCGCAAAGAACGCGCCCTGAATGTCGAATAGAAACCGCACCAGGGAAAGTGCCGGGGGCTCCATGCCCAGCACTACCTCGTATAACATCCATCCGAAATCCGCAATTCCCCACATCCCCCATCCAAACCCGACAAGCAGCCACAACGACCGGCTCAGCCCCGAACCACGCCGCGCCGCTCTGATCGCCATGGCTGCAGCGATTCCGCTCGCCGTAATTTGTAGGGAATTGGCAAAAAAGGAACCGAGGGAGCTCGTCCCCAGCGTCAGAATCACGATGAGGTGCAGCGCAACAAACACGCCTGCCAGGATGAGGAACTTGCGAGCCAACACGCACACTCCGGCGTATTCTGGTCGGTACTAGAACCGTCTCCAGATTACGGCAGGTAATCCCCAGCAGCCACACTTCGTCTTAAGTCTGTTCACAAAAGAGAACAGGACGGTCATTTTTCCCAGGCGGTCTTTAAGAACAAATACCTTGCCCGCTGATCGTCCTTGCCTGCTTTCGATTCTGCATTCAGGAACATCACCAGCGCATCTGCCTTCGGCCTGTACTCCGGCCATTTCGGCAAGCCTTCGCCATTCGGATTTCCTTTCTTCGCGAAATTTGTCCAATACTTCCGCACTTGCGCGCTCAAAGCTTTATCTTCCGCCCTCCACTTATCTGGAATCCGCCATTCGAGCGTTCCGAAAACATACTCGATCTCGCACGAATGAAAGGCCCACCGTCCATCCGGCCGGGTTGGGTCTTCGGGGGGAGCCAGATCGAATCGATAGCGATACGTCGCTTTCTTGCCTGTCGTGGCCTGAGCTTCCAGCCATTGCCAGGTTCCGAATCCGATGAAACTGTCTCCGGAATAATCGAGCCAGGAACGCACCGCCGTCGCATTGTCTCCAATTGGGTATAGCTTGAAAAACTCATCTGCCTTGGGGCCGAACTCCTTCGCTCCAAGTTCCTTGATGCTCGCCGCGGTCAGCGGTGGTTTCGCAAACGCCACCGCGAAGCTCCCTTCGTCGTGATTCCATCCCGCCAGCAGCGGAACGTCGTTCTGTTCGCCCTCTGCGAAAATCGTTTGCACGGGCCTTGGCAGGAAATATCCGTCAATAACTATGCCCAGTCCACGCCGTTGCGATTCCGGCTTCTTAACTTCATCCAGAATCTTGTCCGCGGAAAGCGAGCGCAAGTCCTTCACGGAATCCGTTCCGAAGTGTGTCTTCATGTATTCCGCATTCTGCTTCGCGCTGTCTTCGAGGGCTGCGTACTCAGGAGTCTTACCCGAAAAGTTCGCTCCACTCTCTCCAATCGCTTTCTGAAAGAGTCCCTTTGCCAGCGGTGAAGCCATCAATTGGCTTACAGAAAAGGATCCCGCGCTTTCTCCAAAAATGGTCACGTTGTCTGGATCCCCGCCGAACGCCCCGATATTCCTCTTCACCCATTGCAACGCCGCCACTTGATCCAGCAGCCCATAATTTCCCGCCGAATTGTGCCCGGATTCCGCAATCAGTTCCGGCAATGCAAAAAAGCCAAAAATTCCCAGACGGTAGTTCATCGAAACCACGACGACCCCGTCTTCCGTCAGCTTTGCTCCATCTTGCCGTGGCTCTGAAGTTCCGCCGGCCTGGAAGCCGCCGCCATAGATCCACACCATCACCGGCAATCGCGCCTTCGACTCTTTCGCCGGCGCCCAAACATTCAGCGTCAAACAATCCTCGCTCGGTCCGCTGTCCCGAAACACCATGTCGTCATAAACGTTCCATTGCATGCACCGCGCGCCGAACTCTGTTGCCTTGCGCACTCCCGTCCACGCTGCCGCACGCTGCGGCGCTTTCCAGCGCAAATCGCCCACAGGCGGCGCCGCGTATGGAATCCCCAAAAACGCGCGCGCCGATCCTTGCGTCTTGCCTTCGACAGTTCCTGTATCTGTCTTTACCTGAAGCTGCCCCTTTGCCGGCGCTGCGGATATGGAAATGACAAGCGCCATGGCAATAAAGGCTCCGAGCTTAATTGTTTGAGCGCGCATGGTTCTCCTCTTCGGCGCAGGAGAATACCACGCCAAGCATTCTCTCCGCGTGGCAGACTTCAGGATTTGAATTCGAGTGGTTCTTATTTCGATTCGAACGGATACCGGTCTTGCGCCTGCACCGCCGCCGCAACATTCCGCCGCAGCGCAATGGTATCCACTGTCGCGCGCTTGCCGAACCGCTTCAGCACCGCCATCTGCGTTGTCAGCATGTCGCCTTCGTTTACGGCGGCAATTGCGCGTTTCGCATCGTGCTCCACGCGCTCCATCGCGTCAGAGATGAACACTCGCGCCGCATCTTGCATCGCGGACGACGCTGCCTCGCCTCGCGTGGCCGCTGCTTTCTGACTGCGCAGCAAACACGACTCCATCGCGTAAATCTCCATCACCATATTCGAAAGCGCGCCGATCAATTCCTGTTCTTCCGCCAGCTTCTCGCGGAATTTCTGTACCGCTCCCCCCGCCGCCTGCAAAAACATTTTCTTCGCGTTCGCGACGACGCGTCCTTCTTCTGCCAGCGCGCCTTCCGGAGTCTCTTCAAATGACGGCCCAGCCAGGATCTCATCGGCCAGCTTCATCGCCGCCGGAATCAGCGGCAGTTGCCCGCCCATCGCGCGCTTCATCAGCATCTGGATAATCAACATGCGGTTGATTTCATTCGTGCCTTCAAAAATCCGGTTGATGCGTGAATCGCGATACGCCCGGCACACCGGATATTCTTCGTGGAAACCATACCCGCCAAAAATCTGCACTGCTTCATCAACCACATAATCCAGCATCTCGCTGCCGTACACTTTCGCAATGGAGCTCTCGATCGCGTATTCCTCCAGCACTTTCATCGAGTGGGCGACTTTGTCGCCCGTCGCCGCCGACATCGCCGCCTCGATATTCCCCGCGCTGCGGTACACCATGGACTCCACGGCGAAAATCTGAATTGCCATCTCCGCCAGCTTTTCCTTCATCATCCCGAAATCGCCGATCTGCTTTCCAAATGCTTTTCTTTCTTTCGAGTACTTTGAAGAAGTCGCAAGCACGTGCTTCGATCCGCCCACGCACGACGCGCCCAGCGTAAAGCGCCCCGAATTCAAAATATTGAACGCCACGATGTGTCCGCGTCCGATTTCATGCAGCAAATTCTCTTTCGGCACTTTACAGTTTTCCAGAAACACCGGCGTCGTCGAACTTCCGTGAATCCCCATCTTGTGTTCTTCGTTGCCGGGTTTGCATCCCGGAAAATTCCTTTCCACGATGAACGCCGTAAACTTCTCACCATCGATCTTCGCGAACACTACATACAAATCCGCGAACCCGCCGTTCGTAATCCACATCTTCTGCCCGTTCAATACATAATGCGTTCCCTCCGCGTTCAACTCCGCGCGCGTCAGGGAATTCTGCGCATCCGAACCCGCCTGCGGCTCGCTCAGGCAATACGCACCAATCAATTCGCCCGTCGCCAGCTTCGGCAAATATTTTTTCTTCTGTTCTTCCGTTCCGAAATAAACAATCGGCAGCGTCCCGATTCCAGCGTGAGCGCCGTGCGTCACCGCAAAGCCGCCGTAAATCGAAAGCTTCTCCGTCAACACCGTCGTCGCAATCTTGTCCAGCCCCGCTCCGCCGTACTCCTCAGGAACTCCTCCGCCCATCAATCCTACTTCGCCGCCCTTCCGCACCAGTTCCGCCATCAATCCGGCTTTTTTATTCTCCAAATCCTTGATTAAAGGAAACACTTCCTTCATCACAAACTCTTCCGCCGTCTGCCCGATCAGTTTTTGGTCGTCCGTCAAATCCGCCGGCGTAAACACATCCTGCGGCGCTGGTGACTCCAGCAAAAAGCTCCCGCCCTTCGCTGCCGTTTTCGTTGCGACGCTCGTGGCCATTCTTACCTCCACCGGTTTTTCGAATTTTGAAGGGAACTAACTCGCCCGCCCTACCCAGGCAGACAAATACCAGAAACTCCGCTTAACGCTGTTACGTCCGAATTGTACTCCCGTCGCCGAACCGTCGCCAATGTGACTTCGGACCTATTCCATCGCTCCCCATCCTTGTAGTTGACGTTAGCTCTAGTAGAATTCCTCCCACACGGCTCAAGGCACAACCATGAAGCGCCAAATTCTCCTCTACGGCCTAATTGGCGGAATCCTCATCGCCGCCCTCAAATGGATGGAATATCGCTTCCTCGTCCTCGAACATTCCATCGAAATCTACGGCGGACTCATCGCGGCCACTTTCGCAGCCCTCGGCATCTGGCTCGGCCTCAAGCTAACCCGCACGCATGAACGCGTGGTCATAAAAGAAGTCCCCGTGCCCGCCGGCGAGCCTTTCGTTCCAAACGACGCGAAACGTGAATCCCTCGGCATTACCCCTCGCGAGATGGAAATCCTCGAACTCATCGCCCAGGGCCTCAGCAATCGCGAAATAGCCGAAAAACTGTTCGTCAGCGAAAACACCGTGAAGACCCATTCCAGCCGCGTTTTCGATAAATTGGGCGCCAAGCGGCGAACCCAGGCCGTTCAATTGGGCAAGGAACTGCGTCTCCTCCCCTGACCCGTCGCCAAAAAGAGTGATTTTTCGCCCAGAGGCTCAAAATCATCCAAAAGTATGACGACAAACCGCCCGCACTCCGCGTTAAAGTGCCTCCGCAATCGCTATGTGTCATTCAGGAGAATTCAATGAAAAAGATCGTTCTCATCTTCGGCCTGATTTCCGGCGCCATCTCTTCTCTGATGATGATTGGCACGATGCCCTTCGCGGACCGCATTGGCCACAGCTATGTCCTCGGTTACGCGTCGATCGTCCTCTCCCTACTGCTTGTCTTCTTCGGAGTCCGCTCCTACCGCGACAACGTCGGAAAAGGCCAGATAACTTTCGCCAAAGCCTTCCAGGTCGGGCTCGCCATCACTGTCATCTCTTGTCTCTTCTATGTCGCGACCTGGGAAGTCGTCTACTTCAACTTCATGCCGGACTTCATGGACAAATACGCCGACGGCATGATCAAAAAGGTCCAAGCCTCCGGAAAATCTGCGGCGGAGATTCAGGTGCAAGTTGAAAAACTCAACAGTATGAAGGTGTGGTACAAGAATCCCTTCTACAACATGGCCATGACCTTCATCGAGCCGTTCCCGGTTGGCCTCGTCATCACGCTAATCTCTGCGGCTGTCCTCAGGAAAAAATCGCCACCGCAAGCAGCAGCCGCAGTCTAATGTCGTAGAATCGCGCGAAAGGAAACCAACCAATGAGCCAGCAAGGCAAAATCATCGGCATCGGCGGTATCTTCTTCAAATCCGCCAATCAGCAACAAACAAAGGAATGGTACGCAAAACATCTCGGCTTCGCGGATAGCGGCTACGGCGCCACGCTGCCGTGGCGTGAAAAAGACAACCCAGAAAAAGAACAGATGACCATCTGGAGCGTTTTCCCGGACACCACCAAATACTTCGAGCCAAGCTCAGCCTCGTTCATGGTGAATTATATCGTCGACGACATGGATGCACTGCTCGACCGCCTCGCAAAAGCAGGCGTCCAGATCGATCCCAAGCGCCAGGACGAAAGCTACGGCCGCTTCGCCTGGATCTACGATCCCGACGGCAACAAAATCGAACTCTGGCAGCCGCTTTAGCCAAACGAATAGTAATGAACCATCTTCCGATTAGCCGACTAATTGGAGCTTGGCGAAACGGGCGGCACTCTTGAGCTGTCGGCTACGGGATCAGAGCGGTAGTGTTGTCCACGAGAACGAGTCCGACTTCTGCGAAACCAAAAGACCGAAAATGCCAATAATAAAACTGGAGGAAGGTACGCTTGGACCATCCCGCCGATACTCCCAACCCAACTGCTCAGGTTGGGAGGAGAGTCATCTGTTTCAGTTACTTCGATTGCCATAATCGAGAAATGTGGACGCTTTTTAAATTTCACTAAGTAGGTGTATTCGACATCCTTCGTCTTATGTAGCTGTTCTGCCTTGTATTCCGCCGAACCGTGGTAATACGCACCAAGTTGAATTGCATGCTCTAACTTTCCGAAGCTCTCGTTGATTTCTCCTCCGAGTTTCGCGAGTTCGGGGCGCGAGACGGGTCGACCTTCAAACGCCTGTATCGCTTCGCGGAGATAGGGGTGGGGAAACACCAAAGAATATAGTAGTGGGATTACCAGTAATGCCATCCACAGGCCCGAAATTATGAGCAACACGATTGGAGCCGCTTGGCTCTTCGGCTTCAGAAACATCAGCACACCCGAATGAGTAATGCCTCTAGGGCAATCCTCTTCTTCACATTCTTCACAGCCTTTCAATAATCCCCGCCGCTCCCATCCCGCCGCCAATACACATCGTCACCATGCCGTACTTCGCATTCTTCCGAGCCAGATCCCTCAGAATCGTCGCCGTCAATTTCGCGCCCGTGCATCCGAGCGGATGCCCCAGCGCAATCGCCCCGCCGTTCGGATTCACCTTCGCCGGATCGAGTCCCGCCTGCTGAATCACCGCCAATGACTGCGCCGCAAATGCTTCATTCAACTCAATCACCGCAATGTCTTCGAGCTTCAGTCCTGCCAATTTCAGTGCCTTAGGAATCGCATACACCGGCCCAATCCCAAACTCTTCCGGAGGAACCCCCGC
Source organism: Acidobacteriota bacterium (assembly GCA_018268785.1). Classification (GTDB taxonomy): domain Bacteria; phylum Acidobacteriota; class Terriglobia; order Acidiferrales; family UBA7541; genus Acidiferrum. Next base: position 19,129 of record JAFDVY010000014.1, read on the forward strand.
CGTCGCATACGCCACAAATCGCCCCAGCGGCTTCAATCCCAGAGCCTTCGCTCGTGCATCGCTCATCACTACCGCCGCCGCAGCTCCATCGCTCATCGGTGAACTGTTTCCCGCTGTCACCGATCCCGCCACATGGAACGCTGGCTTCAACCCAGCCAAAATTTCTACAGAAGTATCCGCGCGCGGCAATTCATCTTTGTCAAAAGTGAAAGCCTGCGTCGTGAGTCTTGTTTGTTTTTGGGACCCGGGTGCCGCACCCTTCGGGTTCAAGGGTGCGGGGTTGCTGTTCCCGTTCATGGGTAGTGAAACATTCTTTACCTCAACCGCCACCGTTTCATCCGCAAACGCTCCCGCCGCAATCGCCGCCACAGCCTTCTTGTGCGAATTCGCCGCAAAGGCATCCGCCGCCTCGCGGGTGATTCCGAATTTCCGCGCAATATTTTCCGTCCCCAGTCCCATGTTGATATACGCGTCCGGATAATGGTCCACCAGCCACGGATTCGGCGAAATCTTGTTTCCGCCCATGGGCACCATGGACATACTCTCCGTCCCGCCCGCCACGATCACTTCCGCCCCGCCGCTGCGGATTCGTTCCGCCGCCAGCGCAATCGCCTGCAATCCCGAAGAGCAGAACCGGTTGATCGTCATCGCAGACGTTTCCACAGGCAGCCCCGCGCGCAGCGCCGCAATCCGCGCCACGTTCATTCCTTGTTCGCCCTCCGGCATCGCGCAGCCCAAAATCACGTCGTCAATCTCTTTCGCATCGAGTCCCGGCACTCTCCCAATCGCTTCCTTGATCACCAGCGCCGCCAAATCATCCGGCCGGGTCGCCCGCAGCGATCCCTTGTACGCCCTCCCTACCGGCGTCCGCACCGCGCTAACCATCACCGCCTCATTGCCCATCGCGTCCTCCTTGCTTCCAACTTTGTAGAGGTGACTTTACGCCTCCATCTCTTCTCTTCCGTCTTTTCTCCAATTTATCGCCTCAGTGTAGCAGGAGAGGCAACCGCATGCCTCGCAGCGAGAGATTCCAGCGCGGATGCCCTGCCTCCAAATGCTTAATCCACGTATCTGCTGATTCTTGCGGTTTTGTAGCGCCGTGGCTTCAGCCCGGCATCTTCGATCGCGCCACGCAGCGCCAAATCCAAATCTCACCAGGCCGCCGGGTTTCAGGCATGATCGAATTTCCTTTTTCCTTTTCTATTTGCTTTCGATCTTCGGCGTCTTCCAATACGCCGCCAGGAACAACACCGCCAGCAGCGCATCGCCGCACGAGAGATAGACGTCAGTAATGTGGTCGCGGTGTTGCGAAAAGAGAATAACGGCGGGAAGGAAATAACCGAGTTTCTCCAGAATCCCCACCAGCATCAGCGGCCGGAATCGCACCGGATTCGACCCAATCACCAGAAACACGAACTGCCACGCCAGCGCCACTCCGGCAAATCCGTAATAAAACAGCGGATGCGTCACCGGCGGCGGATCCTTTTTTCCGACCTGATCGAAAATAAAATACAGCGGCGTGATAACCAGAATTCCCCAAATCCCCGCTACATAAAAAACGTATTTCGCGAATTTCATGTTGTCTCCTGCGGCAATAATAACGCAGAGACCAGAAAGACGCAGAAAATAAGGATCAATCACGAAGAAAGAAAAACTGAAAAAGGTGGACTGACAACTGAAAACTTACTTCGGAATCAACGTGCTGTGGCTCGCCACGCACTGCCATACTCCCGCGCGGCGAATCCACGTATCCGTGTACCGCGAACGAATCACATAAGTTTTGCCTTTGTTCGTCCCGGTCTCGCGATAAACTCCGGTCACAACAGCGGCGTTTCCGTAGACCTGCACGTTCATCCCTTCATCAATCAGGTGGTCGGCCTTTTGGTCCGGATCGACGATCCACTTCATGTACTCCTTCTTGTGCATGAACGTGCCGTCGTAATCCGTATACACCATCGAATCGGCCACAAGATTGTCCACCGCGCCGATCTCCTGCTTCATCTCGGCTTGATTCCACGCGCGCTCGAGTTGCCGGATCTGAATCTCATCCGCCGAGCCTTTGTCCTGCGCGCCGGGCACGGGAAACAGTGACACCGCGAAGAGAGCCATTGCTGCCAGGAATTTCATCGAAGCACCTCTACAAGAAAGCGAAATTGGCAAAATGTTAGCAGCAATGCACCGCCCTCCAACTCCGACTTTGGCCTCATGTATACTGAAAGGCAGGGGATTTCGCACTATTCAATGGCCGAGGAAGTAAAAACAGCAAACGCGCCCCGCAAAGCGAGCCGCGCCAGCGCATCCGTTCGCTGGCGCAAGCGCCTGCGCTTTGCTCGCACACGTGCGCGTGAATTGCGCATGATCACGAAAGCGCTGCTTTCGACGAAGCACCCTGTCCTCGTCCACATCATCCCCATGCGCCGATGCAATCTCGATTGCGGCTATTGCAACGAATATGACGACGTTTCCAAGCCCGTTCCCATCGAGGAAATGAAGCGCCGCTTGGATTATCTCGCGAACATGGGTACTTCGATCATTACCATCAGCGGCGGCGAACCGCTCATGCATCCCGAACTCGAAGAAGTGATCCGCCACATTCGCAGGCGCGGCATGATCGCGGGAATGATCACCAATGGATTTTTGCTCAGCAAAGACCGCATCAACGGTTTGAATGAAGCGGGCCTCGAGCACCTGCAAATTTCCATTGATTGTGTAAACCCAGACGACGTCTCGAAAAAGAGTCTAAAATCGCTCGATTCGCGCCTCGAATGGCTCTCCGAATTCGCCGTGTTTCAGGTGAACATCAATTCCGTGCTCGGCAGCGGTGTGAAACATCCGCAAGACGCGCTGACCATCGCCCATCGCGCCGTGGAACTCGGGTTCACCAGTACCGTCGGAATCATTCACGACCACAACGGGCAGCTGAAACCGCTCGACGACGATCAGATCAAGATTTTTGAAGAGATCATGACGCTGGGCAAGCGTTCCTTTTCCCGATTCAACGATTTCCAGCACAACGTCGCGCGCGCGAAAGAACATACCTGGCGCTGCCGTTCCGGCGCTCGTTATCTCTACGTTTGCGAAGACGGCCTGGTGCACTGGTGCTCGCAGCAGCGCGGGTATCCCGGAATTCCTCTCGCGCAATACACGCCGGAAATGCGCGCTCACGAATATCTCACCGACAAGTTTTGCGGGCCCCGCTGCACCGTCTCCTGCGTCCAGCAAGTCGCCATGCTCGACAACTGGCGCGATCCGCAAACCAAGAAGCCCATGCCCATGCCCCCGCCATCCGTGGCAAACGAACTCGTCCAAATCGGCGGTAAGAATTAACCAGGGTGCCGTATTCGTGTTTCTTGCCGCGAACATTTTCCTCGAACTGCTGTTGACGCTACGGCATTGCTTTCTAAAAATATGGCTATGACGGTTCCAGCCATCCAAATCGAAGACTTGACCAAGGACTACCCCGCCGGCTTTCTGAACACGAAAAAGAAGCGGTCCCTCGAATCTTTGACGATGCAGGTGGAAGAGGGGGAAGCGTTCGGTTTCCTTGGTCCAAACGGCGCCGGAAAATCCACGACGATGAAATTGTTGATGGGGATTATTTTCCCGACTTCGGGCAGCGCAAAAATCCTCGGCCGTCCAATTAGCGATGTGGAAATGCACAAAGACATCGGCTATTTGCCGGAACAGCCGTATTTTTACGACTACCTCACCGCATCAGAATTGCTGGATTATTTTGCGAGATTTTATGGATTCAGCGCGGCGGAGAGAAAAGCACGCGTTGAAAAGATGCTGAAGAAAGTTGGATTGGAGACGGCAGGGAAAATCCAGCTGCGAAAATATTCCAAAGGGATGTTGCAGCGCGTCGGATTGGCGCAAGCGATCTTGCACCAACCGAAAGTGGTGATTCTGGACGAACCGATGTCGGGGCTCGATCCGATCGGACGGCGCGAGGTGCGCGACATTATTCTGGAATTGAAGCGCGATGGAAGAACAATTTTGTTTTCAACGCATATTTTGACGGACGCGGAAATGCTTTGCGACAGAGTTGGCGTGATCGTCGGCGGAAAACTGCAAGGCGTCGGGCGACCGGACGAAATTGTCGGATTGAAAGCGCAAGGAATGGAAATCTTATTTGAAGCGGACACGGGAAATGCGAAGACGGCGGCGATTCTGGCAAAGGCGGCCAAATCGGGAAGCCGCTACGCGCTTCATGTGCCCGAGGAGTCGCTCTATCTCACCCTCGACGAATTGAAAGCGGCCGGAGCGAAGATCACCTCCGTGGCGCAAATCAAGCCGACGCTTGAAGAATACTTCATGCATCTGGTTGAGAAAGACCGGGCACAAGCCGCGGCGATTGAGGTTCACGGAAAATGAGCCGGATTTTATCGGTGGCGCTGAACACGTTTCGCGAAGCGGTGCGCGACCGCGTGCTCTACAACCTGGTGTTCTTCGCGCTGTTGATGATGGTAGCGGCGGTTTTCGTCGGACAAATTTCGCTGGGAATCGAAAGCACCATCATCGTGAGCCTGGGGCTGAGCGCGATTTCCATCATTGGATTGCTGATTGCGGTTTTTATCGGCGTAGGCCTGGTCTCCAAAGAGATGGAGAAGCGCACCCTTTACGCGCTGCTCGCGAAACCGGTCCGGCGCTGGGAATTTCTGGTGGGCAAGTTCGGCGGTCTGGTTCTAACGCTTACCGTAAACACGATGGCAATGGCGGCGGGACTTTTTCTGGCGCTGCTGTTCGTCAAACATTCGTTCGAGGCGAGCGATGCGACGATTCTGATTGCAGTCTATTTCATCCTGCTGAAGATTGCGATTGTTGTTTCGCTCGCGCTGCTCTTTTCCTGTTTTACGTCGCCGCTGCTGGCGATTCTCTTTACGGCGGGGCTTTACGTGGCCGGTTTGTTCATTCACGAAATGAGAAATCTGTCCGGAAGCAAGGTGAGCCCGGCGGTGCAGGCATTTTTTTCGTGGATTTCGTACATCCTGCCGAATTTTGAAAATTTCAACGTGATGGCTGCCGCGGCACATGGTAAGGCAGTGCCGGGAATTCTGATTTTGCAGAACACGGCCTATGCCGCAATTTATTGCGCGATCGTGCTTGCCGCCGCATCGGTCGTCTTCTCAAGGCGCAATCTGAAATGAGCCGGAAACCCATCGCGATTCTCGTTCTGTTCGTGCTGCCCTTGGGTTTTGCCGGCATCTGGAGGCTGCAACACTCGATTGACACACAGCTCGCGGGATTGCGCGAAGAGCGGGACGAAGTTCTGCTCACCTCGCCCAAGGTGATGAAAGCGCTGAGCCTTGAATACGCGCCGCTGACCGCGGACATTTACTGGACGCGCGTGGTTCAGTATTACGGCAGCCGGCACGAGCGTGCTGAACATCTTGACAACCTTTGGCCGCTTCTCGATTTGGCGACAACACTCGATCCCAATCTGATTCCCGCCTACCGGTTCGGCTCGACTTTTCTCGCGGAGCCCAAGCCCGCGGGTGCCGGACAGCCTGAGCATGCCGTCGAACTCATCCGGCGCGGCATCAGGGAAAATCCGGAATATTGGCGGCTGTATCAGGATTTGGGCAATGTCTATTACTTCGCGCTGAAAGACAACGAAAAAGCGGCGGAGGCTTATGTGGAGGGGAGCAAGGCGCCCGGGGCCGCATCGTGGATGAAGCTGATGGCGGCGCGCATTGTGGAGCGCGGGGACACGCTCGAAACTTCGCGCTATTTATGGACGGAGATCTATCAATCCTCGCAGGACCCTTCGATCAGGGAAAATGCGAAGGTGCATTTGATTTTGCTGAAGACCGACGATGACCTGCAGCATCTGGACGCACTGCTCGATGAATACGAGAAAAAGACTGGCCGCCGCGCGGCGAACATTCGCGAGCTTGTGCAGGCTGGAATTTTGTCCGGCTTTCCCGCGGACCCGGAGGGAGTCCCCTACGTAATCGGCGAATCCGGGCAGGCGGAACTCAATCCCAAGAGCCCGCTGTTTGAAAAAGAAAAGATGTATCGCAGGTTCTAGTTCTGTGCAGCTTTTGGTTTTTCCTTGTCAACAACACAAAGCAGAGTCATGTGCGGGTCGATCTGCAGTTTTCCGGGATCGGCCGCGGCATTGAAGTGAAATTGGGTCTCTGCGCCGCCGGCAATGACGCGCCCGAGAAATACACCACCTGCCGAATAAATAGGAACGGAAGCGACAAATCCGTGCGGCACGCGCGATTGATACAGCTTACCCTTCACCTGAAATCCCCTTTCCGTTCTTCGCGCCGCATATTCCGCGTAATAGTGGGGAATGCCGACGCCGCGCACCCAATCTTCGATAAACCATTCCATAGTGTGATTTCCATCGAGATCCATGGCAGGAGTCATCACGGCATTGAGTTCATGAAGGAGGTCCTCCGTGGAGAGTCCCTTGTAGCTGTATTTGACAAAAAGATTTTTGAGGAACGCCTGGAAGCGCGCATCGGGATTTTTCGAACCGGGCTGGCGCAGCATTTCGCGGATCATGTGAATGGTCCACGAGCCCTTCGAATAGATCAGGATTTCAAATCCATCGGGAGCTTTCGAAGAAGAAAGACGGCTGCCGAGGGCGAGCGAGCCGATATCGGCGGCGGCGAGCTGGGAGTCGCGCAGTTTTTCCTCGAGCCGGTTGCGATAGCGTTCCAGCCAGATGTGCATTTTGCGATCTGGCGTCTTTTGGCTGTCCGCGAATAGGAGCGCGAAATAGTTGGCAAGTGCTTCATCAATCCACTGATCTCGATAGCTGGGCCATCCGACGACGTTGCCCCACCACTGGTGAGCGACTTCATGGAAGGGAACGAGTTCGCTGAAATGTTCCTGACTGGCGGTGGAGAGGCCGGCTTGCTCCTGAGCCGCAGCGGGGAGAAAAGAGTAAGTAGAGAGGTAAAGAAGGCCCGGCCAGCCCTGCCCGAAGGTGCCGGGGATTTGCGAAACGGCAAGCTGGCGAAAGGGAAAAGGGCCGGCATAGCCTTCGTAGAAATGGATGGAAGAATCGATTTCTCGGGCGAGATGCTTTAAAGCATCGGCCGGACTGGGTTGTGTGGATGGCAGCGAAAGGCTCGATCCAGCCGCCGATCTGTGCGCGATGGCAATGGATTCGCCGAAATCGTCCTCGGGGGAATGGATTCTACGTTCAAGAGCCATCTCGAGCTGGCGATTTGCATAAACATCCACGGAGTAAGAGGTACCGGCAACGGAGGCAAAGGCATACTCGCCGAGATTGAAGCCGGCCACGGCAGCGGGAGTTTCGGTTTTCCAATGGCCGATGCGAAACTCGCCTTCTTCTTTTTCATCGAGTTTTGTGCCGGTGGCGGCCAGCTTAAGTTTGCGAGGCCAGCGCATGGTGATTTCGTACAGCGCAAAATCGGCTGCGCCGCCAATGTGGGGAAACCAATTTTCGCGAGCATCAACGAAAAAGACCCCATTGCCGGAATCGCGAATCACTTTTCCCGAATATTCAAAAGTGAGAAGCACTTCGTCGTCTTTTTTCGGAGCAACCGGCAAGATCACGGCGAGGACGTCGTTGCCTTGCGATTCGCGCTGCTGTGCGGACATTCCTTCGTTCTGAAAGAACTCGAGGGACTGGCCGCCGAGAGTTACGGACTTGATCTGGAGATCACGCGAAAGCTGCAATGGAAGAAAGCGCTCACCGCCAGTCACGGCCCGGATGCGCAAGGCCGCGGAGGCGGAAAGAGTCATGTCCGGCTGAATTTTTGTGTCCAGCGAATAGCTGACGGGGCGGAACGATGGAATATATGACTCAGAATCAGGCAAACGATAGGAGACCCAAACGTCATAGAAGGAATCGTTTTGCGCTTTGTGGGCCTGGCCAAGAAATACGGGTTCTTCGCGTTGTGTATCGAAAACAAGATCGAACGGGCCCGTCGAGAGGCCTTCCATTGCCGCGTAAAAGTAAGGATGGATATTCTCGGTCAAGAGCTCGGACAAGATACGAAGCGAATGAAGAGGATTGAAACCGGGCAGTATGGCGTCCCAGCGTGAGACGAAATTGAGATCGTCGTGCGCGGAGATTCCGGCAGATCGGAACTGGCGGAGAAGTTCCGCGTCCGTGCCGTCCGTAAACCGAAAATAAGCAGACGTAACACTCTGGTCGAGAATGGGAGCGCCGGTGAATAGAGCGAGTTGCTGCTTTTCAACGGGATCACGCGGCACGGCCAGGATGTGAGCGCGCCCCGAAAAGACCGCTCCGGTCACGCGGCCTTCTATCGCGGAAAAAAATCCAATGCGGCCTTCTTCCAGGGTAATTTGGACGTCACCGCGGCGCAGTTCAATTCTGCTTCCGGCGGGAATCGCATAGATTGCGGAACCATCCAATCGGAGTGCATTGAGCGCAGTGTAGAGCTCGCGAGCTGGCCTGGAATCGTCGGCCGTGGACAGAGAAGGAAGAAAGAACAGTAAAGTAAGTAGGAAAATGCCCCAGGCCCGCATACAGGCAGTGTAGTCATTTACGGCATGCGGGGACAAGGGAAGGCGGCGGAGGACGGCGGCGCTCTTTAATATAGCGATATGCGGCTCCAGAGACTTTTAGCGCGCGGCGGCGCGTGTTGCGCAATACTGCTGTCCATCGCAACTGCGGCTTTCGCAGATACGATTGTCCTGAAGAACGGGCGCAAGATAGTCGCACTGAGCGTTACAGAAGACGGCGACAAGATTCATTACGAAACTCCATCCGGCACTCTGACGCTTCCCAAATCCATCGTGGATCACATCATCAAGGGAGTTGGAGGGATGCCGGCGTCTGCCGCACAAACGGCGGCCGAGCTGGCAATCACGCCGCCCGCGCTCGAATCGATCGGTATTGCCAGCGCAGGAAACGAAATTGAGCAGGGTGCAGTGCACGATGGCGCGATTGACCGTGCGTTCATTGCCAAACTCGAAGGGGACGCGCGAACCGGCGGGAAAGCTGCGGGAGATAGCGCGGCACTGGCCCATCATGTGGCCGCGCAATTTGAGATGTCTCACGGAGACACGGAACACGCGCTGGCGGATGAACACACCGCGCTGACTTTTGCCCCCGAGCAGCCGGTTCTCCTGATGAACATGGCTTACCTGCATTTGCGGCGAAGCGAATTCAAACAATCGCTGGAGTACCTGGAGCGTGCGAGGCGAGTGGCGCCGGACAATCCGGATGTGCCGAAGCTGGCGGGCTGGGCTTACTACGGGCTAAACAAAATGGATCAGGCGGTTGCGGAATGGAAGAGGTCGCTTGGGCTGCGAGCCGACCCGGAAGTGCAGGCGGCGCTCGACAAGGCGATCAAGGATAAGCAGGAGGAAGAGAGCTACAAGGAGAATGAGAGCCCGCATTTCAATTTGAAGTACAGCGGAGCGGCTGAGCCTGCGCTGGCGCGTGAAGTTCTGCGGACACTCGAAGCGCACTACAGCGCGATCGAATCGGAATTGAATTTTTCGACGCCGGATTCGATTGGCGTGATTCTGTACACGCAGCAGGCGTTTGCCGATATTACGAGCGCGCCAAATTGGGTGGGCGCGCTGAACGATGGGCGGATTCGCGTTCCGGTTCAGGGACTGACGAGCATGACCGCGGAATTGTCGCGCGTGCTGAAGCATGAGTTGACGCACAGCTTTATTCAGCAAAAAACGCACGGAGCCGCGCCGACCTGGCTGCAGGAAGGCCTGGCGCAATGGATGGAAGGAAAACGAAGCGGAGACAACGCGGCAGCGCTGGTACAGATCTATGATGCGAAACAGGGTGCTTCGCTTGCCCAGCTTGAAGGATCGTGGATGAAATTTTCGGGGAACACGGTTAGCTATGCGTATGCGTGGGCGCTGGCGAACGTGGAAGAGATTGTGCAGAGTTCCGGGATGAGCGACATAGTGCGGATTCTGGATGCGATTGGAGCGGGGCAGTCGGGGGAAGCTGCGGTGCGAAGCGTGTTACGCGACGATTACGGCGATTTGATGCAGGCCACCGCGGAGTACCTCAGAAAAAACTACGTTCGCTAGTTTTCGAAAAAAAACAAACTAAGAGGTCGAAAGAAGCGCGGCCAGAAGGGTGGCGCGTTCGGGCATTTTGTTGGCGAAGATGTGTTCGTGGGCGGAGTGAGCGCCATCGCCGACTGCGCCGAGGCCGTCGAGCGTGGGGATGCCGAGCGCGGCGGTGAGATTTCCATCGGAGCCGCCGCCAGCTGTGGCTTCGCCGAGCTTAATTCCCATTTCCGATGCGAGTGATTGCGCGCGGGTGAAAAGAGCCGCGCTGATCTTGCGTTCAAGCGGGACGCGGCTGAAGCCGCCGGTTACCTGGAGTTTTGCGCCGCGGAGGATGGGCTTGAGCGATTTGAGTTTCTTTTCGATTTTGCGCATGTCGGCGATTTTCAGGGCGCGGAGGTCGAGCACGGCTTTGGCTTGCTCGGCAATTACGTTGACCCGCGTGCCGCCTTTGATGACGCCGGCGTTTACAGTGACGCCACGTTTCAGATCGTTCCATTCGAGGATTTTTGCGATTTGCAGTGCGAGTTCGTGGACGGCGTTCACGCCTTTTTCCGGAGCGAGGCCAGCGTGAGAGGCTTTTCCGGTGACGATAAGTTCCGCTTCACCAACACCTTTGCGAGTAGTTTTCAGAAAACCTTTTGGACCGAGCGACGGTTCAAGGACGAAGACGGCGTCGCTGCGCTTCGCTTCCGATTCAAGCAATTCGCGGGAAGATTCGGAGCCGATTTCTTCGTCGGAGGTCCAGAGAAAGACGATTTGTTTGGAGATGCGGGTTTTTGTTTGGAGGAGCGCGTCGAGAGCGAAGAGGGCCTGGACGATGCCGGCCTTCATGTCGAAGACGCCCGGGCCGAAGATCTTTCCATTGGTCTCTTGGAACGGCATTTTTTCGAGGGTGCCGGTGGCATAAACGGTGTCGTAGTGGCCGAGGACGAGGAGCTGGCTTTTTGGTGCGGCGGTTTCCGGGCGCCAAACGATGCGAATGTGGTTTCCGCGTGATTTCTGCGGCACGAGTTCCGCCTGGACGGGCCGCTTCCGCCATTCGGCGGCGATGATTTCCGCGCAGCGGTCCGCGGCGTCTTTTTCTATGCTCGGAGATTCGGCCAGGGTGAATCGGCGCAGAACTTCAATCATTTGCGGAAGCTGGGTGACGAGAAATTTGTGGAGCTGCCGGGGAGCGGTTGGTGAGTTCACCCGGTCATGCTAGCAATCGATGAGCGGTTCGGCAACGTTGCAGCGAGGCGCCTGCCGCAACATTGCGACTCTCGACTGCCATGCGTTCCCTATATAATGGTAGTTTTGGCGGGGGCATGCGATGCGCGCAGGTTCGGCCCGCCCAGTGGAGAGAGGGAATGGTCTACGACGTAACTGAAATTCAGAAGATGTTGCCGCATCGATTTCCGTTTTTGATGATCGATCGCGTAATTGAAGTCGAGCGATTGAAGCGAATCGTGGCGATCAAGAACGTGACAATCAACGAAGCGCATTTTCAGGGGCATTTTCCCGGCAAGCCGGTGATGCCCGGCGTGCTGATTATTGAGGCGATGGCGCAGGCCGGCGGATTCTTGCTGTTGCTGGAGATTCCTGACCGCGACAAGAAGCTGCTTTACTTTGTGGCGGTCGACGGTGCGCGTTTTCGGCGTCCGGTGGTGCCTGGGGATCAGTTGCGGCTGGAAATCGATGTGCTCGCGTGGCGCGGCGATTTTTGCAAGCTGGAAGGCAAAGCCTACGTTGGGGAAGAGCTTGCCGCGGAAGGCATTGTAATGTGCAAAATGATCGACCGCGAAGCTGCGCCCAAAGAATCTGGAAAATGAGCAAGACCGAAATTCATCCGCAAGCGTCAGTGTCCCCGGAAGCGATGCTGGGCGATGGCGTGAGCGTCGGCGCATTTGCCGTGATTGGTCCGCATGTGCATCTGGGCGACGAATGCAAGGTACATAGCCACGCGGTGATTCAGGGGCCGTCGAAATTCGGCGCAAAAAATATTTTTCATTCGTTCAGTACAGTAGGCGGCGATCCGCAGGATTTGACGTTCCACGGAGAGCGGACGGAGTTGATCGTCGGCGATGGGAACACATTTCGCGAAGGCGTGACGGTGAGCCGCGGGACGAAAAAGGGCGGCGGCGTCACAAAGATCGGCAACGACAATCTTTTCATGGCGTACACGCACATCGGACATGACACCGCGATTGGCAGCCACACGATTTTTGCGAATGCGGCGACGCTGGCGGGCCATGTGACGATTGAAGATCATGCGACGGTGGGAGCGCTTTCGCCGGTGCATCAGTTTTGCCGCGTAGGGCGCTATGCGTACATCGGCGCGTGCACAGTGATTACCCAGGATGTGCCGCCGTTCTCCCGCGTGGTGACGGAACGCGAGACGAAGAGTTTCGGGATTAATGCGATTGGGCTCGAGCGCAAAGGGTTCAGCGAAGAGCGGCGAAAGAATTTGCAGAAGGCGTTCCGGCTGCTGTTGCGGTCGAAGATGAACACATCGCAGGCGCTGGCGAAGATTCGCGAACAGTTGGCCGATTCGGCTGACGTGATCGAGCTGGTTCAATTCATCGAGACCGCCGAGCGCGGGATCGTGAAGTAGATTGCGCGCTGACCTCATGTCCACCGCCACAACCAATGCTTCGGGATGGGGACTCATCGCCGGCAACGGGCGGTTTCCGTTCTTGGTTTTGGAGGGCGCACGCAGCCAGGGAATTGAAATGGCGGTGATTGCGATCAAGGAAGAAGCTGCGCCGGAACTGGAAGCGCAGACGAAGCGGCTGCATTGGGTGAGCCTGGGAGAATTGAGCAAGACGATTGACCTGCTGCACAAAGAGGGTGTGACGCAGGCGGTGATGGCCGGGCAGGTAAAGCATACGAAGATCTTCAGCGCGATTCGGCCGGACTGGAAATTGGCGAAATTGTTGTTTGCACTGCCGCGGAAAAATACGGACGCGCTGATTGGAGCGGTGGCGAAAGTTCTGGAAGACGAAGGGATTCGGCTGGTCGATTCAACGCATTTTCTGAGGCCGCTAGTTCCAGAGCCCGGAGTTCTGACGAAGCGCGCGCCGAATGAACAAGAAGCAGCGGACATTGCGTACGGGCTGGGGGTAGCTCGGCAGATTGCGGGAATGGACATTGGGCAGACTGTGGTGATCTCGGACAAGGCCTGCGTCGCGGTGGAAGCGATGGAAGGCACAGATGAAACGATTGCGCGCGCGGCACAATTGGCGCACGGAAAACAGTTAGTCGTTGTAAAAGTAAGCAAACCTAAACAGGATATGCGGTTTGATGTACCCGTCGTCGGATTGCCGACCATCCAACAGATGCGAGCTTGTGGTGCCACGGCGCTCGCCGTGGACGCAGGACGGACGCTTTTCTTTGACCGTGAAAAACTCGTCGAGTTGGCTAATCAGGCAGGGATTGCCATCGAGGCGTTTCCGGCAGTTGCGGAACCAAACGAAGCTGCAAAGGGAATGAACAAGGAATGACGGCGGGCCCGCAAAACAAGGCTATTCGTGTGGCCGTTGTCGGCTGCGGCGAGTTTGGGCGGAACCACGCGCGCGTTTACAAGGAAATAGAAGGCGCGGAGCTGGTCGGAGTTTTTGATAGGGATGCTGCACGCGCTGCTACATTCGCAAGTGAATTTGGCGGGCGGGCACTTTCTTCGCTCGAAGAATTGCGCGGAAAAGTGGACGCGGCAAGCGTTGCCGTTCCGACGATTGCCCATGCGGAAGTTGGTTGTCGCTTATTGGAGCAGGGAATTGACGTGCTCGTCGAGAAACCGATGGCGGCGACGCTGGCGGAAGCGGACAAACTCGTAGAGGCAGCGCGGCGCCATTCGAGAATTTTGCAGATTGGCCATGTCGAGCGGTTCAATCCGGCGGTGCTTGCGGTGGAACCGATCCTGAACCGGCCGCTCTTTTTCGAGGTGCATCGCCTGGGCGTATTCACACCGCGCAGTCTCGATGTGGATGTGATCTACGATTTGATGATTCACGACCTCGACATTTTGCTGGCGCTGGTGGGAGAGCCGGTTACGGAAGTGAAAGCCGTGGGAATTCCCGTGCTGACCGACAAGGTGGACATCGCGCACGCGCGACTGGAATTTGAAGGCGGAGCTGTCGCCAACGTGACGGCGAGCCGCGTTTCCACGGAGCGTGTTCGCAAAGTGCGCTTCTTCCAGCAGCACGAATATATTTCGCTCGACTACGCGCGCCGTGATGCGCTGCGCGTTCGCGTAAATCGCCCCGGGCCGGAGCCCGACTTTGGATTCGAAAAACTCGCGTCGCCGGCAGTAGAGCCCCTGCATGCCGAGCTCGAAGCTTTCCTTGATGCAGTGAGAACGCGCAAACCGCCAAAGACAAACGGCGAATCTGGCCGTGCCTCGCTCGAACTAGCCGTTCGAGTTATGAAAAGCATCCAGGAGCATGCCGAGCGCGTCCAACTGACGGACAGCAGCCGCGCTCCTCGGCCGGCCGCGCCGCCCCAAAAAGAAGATAAATGATCCCTCGGACCTTAGTGCCGCCGGACGCCCGGCCCGAAAAGTTGATTGCTACCCCTGGCCGCCCCACGGCGCTCGATGACCGCACCCTCATTCCGGGCACGATGACGACGGGGCCGCTCGAAGAAAAATCGCAAATTCCCACCAATCTGCCGCTGGAATCGATTACCGCGCGCGTCATTGTGCCGCGCGACGCGAAAATCGAACCGCTGCCTGGCAGAGAAGGTTTGGCCCCTGCTACGCACAGCGAACTCGATGAGCGGGTGGCAATTCCTCTTGGTGCCGCGCCGCCAGAAAACATCCTTGAGTCGTTTACGCGACCGGAAGATCTGGTCGAAGGCGACGTTTTTACGACGGGCGAGGTGCAGTTGCTTGTCGCGCCGGTGGACCGAGCGGCGAGATCACGAGAAGAACTCGTTAATCGAATCACGACTGCTGTCGTGTACGTTCTAATTCTCATTGCGCTTCGCATCACACCGGATTTTCATCGCAAGAAATCCGCCACGGACGACGAAATCGCGCGCAAAAACGTGACGCTGCTTTTGCCCCCCGGGCCGCTGGATATTCCCGCGCCGGTTCGCCCGCCACAACCGCGAATTCAGGTGAATCCGAATGTGATTCGCAAAGTTGCGCCGCCGGAATTGCCTGTGCCGGTTCCGCAGCCTCAACCACAACCAAAAACCGAGTTGCCGAGCGCGCCAACCGCTCAGCCAAATTCGACGCCTCCCGCACCGGAGCCGAAAACGGAAGTTGCCGCGAACAATCCCTTGAAATTGGAGGTTCCCGATACTCCAAAGCCGCAGCCGGGCCTCGTGCTGCCGAAGTACGGAAATACGCGTCCTGTTGACAACGCGCCGCCACGGCAAAGCCCGGGCTTTTCCGGACCGCGAGCAACGATTCAGAACGTTCCCGTGCCGCGAGGCGGAGGAGGCGGACGTTCCGGCCAGGCGTACGGCGGCATGGCCATGCTCACTCCGGATCAGGGCGTGGATTTCAGCGTTTACCTTGCTCGCGTACAGACGGTTGTGGATCGCAACTGGCAAGCGGTGATTCCGGAATCCGTGCAACTGGGCGAGAAGGGAAGAGTGGATTTGCAGTTCCGCATTATGCGCGATGGCAGCGTGCCGCCGGGTTATCCGATTATTGTGCGCTCCTCCGGCAAGGAGCCGCTTGACCGCGCCGCGGTTTCTTCGATTCGCGCTTCAAATCCGTTTGAGCCGCTGCCTCCGGCGTTCACCGGGCCATATATCGAATTGCGCGCCATTTACCTTTACAATTTGCCGCCGGAGATTCTGAGCCAAGAGTGAAGCCCTCGCGCCAACAAGTGCTAGGTAGCATCCTGCTGGCGCTAGTTGTGTTCGGCATCCTCCTCTATCGCGGATGGCATATCCTGTTTCGATGAAGCCTGCAGTTTCCGATTCTCCGCTTGTTGTGATCGTTGGGCCAACTGCGTCCGGCAAGTCTGCGCTTGGCGTAGCACTGGCGAAGCAGTTTGGCGGAGAAATCGTTGCGTGCGATTCGACCCAGTTGTATCGCGGATTTGATATTGGCACGGCAAAGCCGTCGCTTGCGGAGCGCGAGGGGATTGCCCACCATCTGCTCGATGTTTTGAATCCCGACGAACCTTCGACGGCGGGTGGCTATCGCGAACTCGCGGAAGCGGTTCTTGGCGATTTGAAATCGCGCGGTAAATTGCCGATCTTCACGGTTGGAACTGGGCTCTACCTGCGAGCCCTGCTGGAGGGGCTTGCCGATTTGCCCCAGCGATCGGAAGAGATTCGCGAACGGCTACGTGAGAGCGTCGCTGCGCATGACCCGGGGCATCTTCACGCAACGTTGAAACGGCTCGATCCGGACACTGCCGCGAAAATCGCGCCAGAGGACGAGCAGAAAATCATTCGTGCGATAGAAGTTTGCTTGCTCACGAGCAAACCGATTTCCGAAGTGCATCGGACTGCGCGCAAACCGCTGCTCGGCTGGGTCCCAATAAAAATCGGCTTGCAGCCTCCGCGCGAAAAGCTAATTGAACGCGTCCATTTCCGTACCGACAAAATGCTGGCGAACGGCTGGATCGAAGAAGTCCAAAGTCTCTTGAGCCAGAATTTTCCGGAAGATGCAAAACCGTTCGACTTCATCGGCTATCGGGAACTGCGCGACGTTTTGCGGAACAAAATGAAATTGGAAGATGCTCGCGGCGCAATTCAGCAATCCACGCGGCAATACGCCAAGAGGCAGCTAACCTGGTTTCGCCGCGAAACTGGCGTTCACTGGCTCGCCGGATTCGGTGACCAGCCTGAAATTCAGCAAGCCGCAGCCGGATATCTTGGGATCTGTGGCCTCCCTCGCGGCCAGCACCCAGCCAGCGTATAATCCGGTTCACGGGCAACCTGCCGTCTCTTGCTCGCGTTTCCGGGAAGGCTTCCGGCCCGTTCGCTCAATGAAATCTCCGAAACAAATCACTGTTACCGAGCGTGCTCTACTTGTGGGAGTCGCGTGGAAGCGCTCGCCGCGCTTTCCAGGACAGGCTGCTGGTGTGCCTGAGCGCGAATCGCTGGCGGAACTCGTGGAACTTGCCCGCAGCGCCGGAGCAGATGTGGCCGGGACGGTGTTCCAGTTGCGCGACGTGGCAGACCCCGCCACACTCATTGGCCGGGGCAAGCTAGAAGAGATCACGGCGGAAGCCAATGCGCGCAAAGCGCCTCTGATTATTTTCGACAGTAATCTTTCGCCCGTGCAGCAACGCAATATCGAGGCGTTTACGGAAAAGCGCGTGATTGACCGTACGCAGCTCATTCTGGACATTTTTGCGAAACACGCGCGAAGCCGCGAAGGCCAGTTACAGGTCGAATTGGCGCAGCTCAATTACATGTTGCCGCGACTCACCGGAAAAGGCTCTTCGATGTCGCGCCTCGGCGGCAAGAGCGGCGGAGGCGGCGCAGGAGGAGCTGGCGGAGGGGCCGGCCGTATCGGCGTTCGCGGCCCCGGTGAAAAGAAACTGGAAACGGACCGGCGCCGGATCCGCGACCGCGTCAGAAAAATACAGCAGGACATTGAACAGGTGCGCAAACAGCGCGCGCTGCGGCGCGAAGCGCGCAACGCCGTTCCACTGGGAACAATCGCGCTCGTTGGTTATACGAACGCGGGGAAATCCACGCTCTTCAACGCGCTCAGCAAAGCCGAAGTGATGGTTTCGTCACAAATGTTTGCGACGCTGGACCCGACGGTTCGCGCGATTCGCCTGCCTTCCGGACGCCGCGCCCTGCTTTCAGACACGGTTGGTTTCATCCGCGATTTGCCGAAGCCCCTGATTGCCGCATTTCGCGCAACGCTCGAGGAAGTGCAGGAATCGGCGCTCATTCTTCATGTGAGCGATGTATCGAATCCCAGCCACGAACAACTCGACGCCGAGGTGAAGAAGATCCTCGCCGAGCTCGGCGTATCCGATCGGCCCGTGATTCGAGTTTTCAATAAAGTAGATCGCCTTTCGCCCGAGGAAAAAGCTGCGCTCGCGCAATTCCGCAACGGCAATCACGATGCGCCAGTTGCGCTTGTCTCCGGAATGACAGGCGAAGGACTCGAAGCGCTCATCAAGCAAATGGACGCGGCAATGCCAGTTGATCCAACAGTGACGCTTTCGTTGCGCCTGCCGCTTGCCGATGGAAAAACTCTGGCGCTGCTCCACGCGCTGGGGAAAGTCCTCCACTCCGAGGTGGACGAATCTCACATGCGGCTCGATGCCGAGGTTCCCGCTTCTGTCGTGCAAAAGTTGCGCCTGAACAGCTTTGCAGCGCGCGGAACTTCCCGCCGGTCTTCTGCGTAATAGAAATGCGAGGTGGAACCATGGTCAAATTCCTCTTGTGGTGCATCCTATTTGTACTCTGTTGGCCACTAGCGGTTGTTGCGCTGGTCCTGTATCCGATCGTGTGGCTGCTGATGCTGCCGTTCCGGATTGTTGGCATTGCCGTTAACGGCGTATTTGACTTGCTGCGGGCGATCTTCTATCTGCCTGTACGCTTGCTGCGTGGCCCACGCACTATATAGCCCCCTGTGCGCGCCGGCGATTAGTTACGCTGTAATACACAAACGAGATTCACGCTGCTTACCCCTCCCAAATTAGAGGGTTACAGGCATGCGTTTAAGCCTGACGCAACCTCGAAGCCTGTGGAAAACGCTGTGGAAAGGTAAACTTCACCATAATGACTTTACTTTTGTCAAAAATGCCTTGGTGATTTCTCAAGTCGCACGAAGTCCAGCTAAACCCTGTATAATCAACTGTATATAAGGTATGTATGCTTAGTAACATTTCCTCTGACCGCGGTGCATTGCGACAACTCCCTTTCCCGATTTTGCACAGTTCCGTGCCCTCTTCATTACGAATCAGTATCTCCCTTTGCAAATCGCTTGGGAACCAGGGGGTAACGCGGAAGTATCCTGATTTCCGTGGCTTCCGGACGGTTGCGAGGCATACACCGACCGTTGACGCCTGCGGACTCGCAGTCTATAGTGAAGCGGGACGGTAGCCGAGGCCTCAGGGCGGCACCTCTGCCGTCTTCCCTTTATGAACCTTCCCAACTCGCTCACGCTGCTCAGGATTTTCTTTGTTCCCCTCCTCATTGTTGTCTTGTTGACGAAGAGCCCGAACGTTGAGCCATGGGGCCTCCCCATGCATTTCGAATTTTGGGGCGTGCTGATCCTGCTGACCGCCGCTGCAACAGACTGGGCGGATGGCTATTTCGCCCGACGGCGCCGCCAGATCACTACACTGGGCATTTTGCTCGATCCGATTGCCGACAAGCTGCTGATTTCCTCGGCGTTTATCTCACTGGTCGAGATGAAGCTCGTTCCCGGATGGATGGTCGTGATTATCATCGGGCGGGAATTCACGGTTCTTGGATTGCGCAACATTGCTTCAGCCGAAGGGCTCACGATCGCGGCCTCTACTCTCGGCAAGACGAAAATGGTATTGCAGGTTTGCGCTGTTGCCGTACTCATTTGGGCGGCACGCCATCCTTCGCTTAAGCCGCTCGCCCTGGTTCTGCTTTGGCTCGTCGTGATCAGTGCGCTCGTTTCCGCGGCACAATATTTTCTGCGCTTCTGGAGCCAGCTCGATGACCGAATCAAGACCCGGCGCAAGCTGCGCATGACGCAGGTTGCGGAAGCCGCCGCGGAAAAGCCAAAGGATGCCGTCCCCTCCTGATTTTTCGCCTTCTCCCGAGGAGCGCCGCGCGCTGCTTCAATATGCGCGTCATGTCGTGGAAAGCGCGGTACGACATTCTTCATTTTCCGCAGTTTCCGAGGACCCAATTTTTTCTGCGGTCCGCGGAGTTTTTGTCACGATCCATGCAAAGAACAAGCTGCGAGGCTGCATCGGCGTCGTGGAGGCTGCCGAACCGCTGCGTAGCAGCATCGCCCACTGCGCGACAGGGGCCGCCCTGCATGATCCGCGATTTCTTCCGGTACGGCCGGAGGAACTCGAGCACCTGGAGATTGAAATTTCGCTTCTCTCTCCGCCAACGCCAATTCAGCCTGCCGATATTGCGCTCGGCAAGCATGGCTTGATCGTCGTTTCAGATCGCCGCCGCGGCCTGCTGTTGCCGCAAGTGGCCGCGGAGCATCAACTGGACCGCGAGGAATTTCTCGCCGAGACCTGCCATAAGGCCGGGTTGCCGCGCGACGCCTGGAAATCGAGTGCGGTCCAAATTCTGGGTTTTACCTGCGAAGTGTTCTCGGATCGCGTGGAGGCGAGCCCGAAGTAATCTCGCCATAAAACGAAACTGCCCGCTTCGGCTTGCGAAAGCGGGCAGTTGAAACAGGATTTCTCTAAAGCTATTCGATCTCGACGTAGTCGCCCGCATAGACTTCGGACTTTGTGTAGGTGACCAGCACCGTCGATGAATTCTTGCTTACATTCAGCACGATCCCTTCGCCAAGGATTTCTCTCGGCAGATCGTTCCATTCGTAGGCCTGCGGAGTGCTGCCGAAGCCGTAAATTTTGTATTGATAACCCTTCGCGGTTGGAGCAATTTCGGCCCGCGATCCTTGATACTTGAAGATGCGGAAGTAGTCGCCGACCTTCACGCCCTGCGCCGTTCCAAGGTTCACATAGACCGTGTCGCCCTGCCCGACAGACTGCGCCCAATCCTTCGATGTGACCACCATGGCAACAGGCTTACCGCTGACCGGGGCGAAGTGATCGAATTTCACCGGATCCTTGAAAGGGCCCACGGGGCGGGGCTGGTACTGAAGGATGGTGTCTCCGCGCTGGATTGGTCCGCAGGAAAAGACCACCTGAGCGGTGGCCGTCTTGGGCTGTACCTTGATCACTTTGAGCTGGCCCAGGTCCGCGTAGCTTTGGCCCATGGCTTTCACCAGCTTTGGCTGCCATTTGAACCAGGAAACCTTGTCCGGATCGGTCTCCGGTCGTACAACGCTAAAGAGATCTCCTTCGCGCACGCCTTGATTCATGCCGCGGTTGATGTAGACGTAGTCGCCGTTGCTGAAGGTCAGTTTGTTCAGCG
Organism: Acidobacteriota bacterium; assembly: GCA_018268785.1. Classification (GTDB taxonomy): domain Bacteria; phylum Acidobacteriota; class Terriglobia; order Acidiferrales; family UBA7541; genus Acidiferrum. Next base: position 40,141 of record JAFDVY010000014.1, read on the forward strand.
ACTCTTCGCCCGAGACGACGTAGGCTTCGCCGCCCACTTTCGAATCTGTATAAAATCCTGCGCAATTGATTTGCGTGGCGTCGGGCTGATTCGCCTTCGCCACCGCCTCAGATCGCTGCGCCGCACATATGCCCGCTCCCAAGAGCAGGGCCAGGGACAATTTTGCTGACTTTGCGAGCATCGCAAACTCCTTCGGACACGCCCTCTAGGCGTGCGGGGACTCCACTCAAGCGAAGGTAACAATGCCGGGCCGGGTGGTCAAGGAATTGGAGGAGACCGCTTTACACATTTGCTACCTCGTGCTACATCTCGTATTTTCAATAATATGCCGCAAATTAAACAGAGGCCCAGCCCTTTTGGGCGCGGGCAGAATCGCATCTGCGCCGTGGCCGCCTGCAAGACGGCCACGGAAATGGCGCGGCAGATCCGCGTCGGGCTAAGAGAGACTGCCACGATCGAGTTGCGGCTCGACTGGCTGGGTAGCGATAGCGAGCGACGCAAGCTGCTTCGTTGGCTTGGCAAACAGAAGTTTCCTGGAGCGAAGTTCCTGGCGACTTGCCGGCGCAAAGTGGCCGGAGGCGAATTTGATGGCGATATTCAGGCGGAACTCTTTTGGCTGATGGAAGCGCGGCGCGCCGGCTGCGTATGGTGCGACGTGGAAGTGGAGACGGAGCGTGAATTGCCGGACCAATCGATTCGCGAATACGCCGTGCCTCCGCGCGTAATGCTTTCCATGCATGATTTTGATCGCACTCCGAAATTGCCGCGGAGCGTTTCCTGCCCGCCGCACGGAGAAGTCGATGTCGTAAAAATTGCCGCGAAAGCGCTGACGATTGCGGACAGCGTGCGGTTGCTTCGGCTCGCGAAGCAGTCGCGTTGTATTGTTGCGGTGCCGATGGGAGAGGTTGGCTTTCCCGGGCGGCTGCTGGCTCTGCGAGAGGGAAGCGCGCTTGCTTACGCGCCGATTGGCGATGCCACAGCGCCTGGACAGGTTGGCTTGCGGGAATTGAAACACCTTTATCGCGCACACTTGCTGACACGAAAGACGGAAGTTTATGGAGTGATTGGCGATCCGATTCGCCATTCGCTTTCGCCGTTGATGCACAACACAGGATTTGTCGCGCGCAAGCGCGATGCCGTGTATCTGCCCTTTCTGGTCCGAGATTTGAAGGATTTTCTCGGGGCGATTCCGGAATTTGGCGTGCGCGGATTCAGCGTCACGATTCCACACAAGGAAACAATCCTGAAGCATCTTGCAGATTGCGACCGGCTTGCGGCCGATATCGGAGCGGTGAATACGGTGGTCGTGCGGCGAAACGGCTCGTTATACGGATTGAACACGGACTATGTTGGTGTTCTTCGCGCGCTCGAACGCAGAATGACGCTTCGGGGAAGCGGAGTTCTGGTATTTGGAGCGGGTGGCTCGGCGCGCGCAGCTGCGTTTGCACTGGCTCGCGCCGGGGCGGAGGTATTCATTTGCGCCAGGCGTGACTCGGCGGCGAAGGAACTTGCCCGCGCTGTGAAGGGGGAAACTATTCCTCGCCGCGCGTTGCGCTCGGAAAAGTTCGACGCGATCTTGAACACGACGCCCGTGGGGATGCATCCCCACGAGAAGGAATCGCCGCTTTCCTCGCAAGAATTGCGCTGCAACCTCGTGATGGACCTGATCTATCGCCCGTCGCAGACGAAGTTGCTTAAGCTCGCAAAGCAAAAGGGAATCGCTACCGTCTCCGGGCTCGATATGTTTCTCGCGCAAGGCTTTGCGCAGTGGGAAATCTGGACGGAAACCAAACCGCCGGAAGCCGCGATGCGCCGCGCCGTTGTTGCAAAACTCCAAAATGGCTGATTTTTGCGCCGCATTTGCATGGCAGACCTGCTGTCCGCTTATCGTGTAAACTGTTCCCTTCGAAAGTCATTCATAACTCGGTTGCGGGCCCCTATTCATCATGATTCAGCCTTCCTTCACGGAATTTCAGCGTCTCGCCAAGCAGGGCAACCTCATTCCCGTTTACGATGTCTTTTCCGCGGATTTGCTGACGCCCGTCAGCGCGTATCTCCGTATCGCGCAAGGCGCGCGCCATTCTTTCTTGCTGGAAAGCGTTGAAGGCGGCGAAAAAATCGCGCGCTACACGTTTGCCGGCGCGAACCCGGAAGAAGTATTTCGTTACGCGAACGGTGCTTGTGTGCTCGAGAGCCGCGACCGCATCGTTTGGGAAGAAAAAGACCCTGTTTCGTTTCTCCGCGCGCGCATGGAGCGTTTCAAGCCGGTTCGCCTGCCGGGCTTGCCTCCGCTCGTCGCCGGCGCGATCGGCTATTTCAGCTACGACATGGTGCGGCTGATCGAGCGCCTGCCGAAAAAGCTGCGCGACGAAATCGGATTGTTCGACGCGATGCTCATGTTCTATCACGGGCTGATCGCATTCGATCACGTGCAACATCGCCTCTGGGTCGTGCGAAACGTATTCACCGAAGGGCCCGGCTCTCTGCGCGCGAAGTACAACGCTGCCGTCAAAGAGATCGAACGCACACGCAAGCTGTTGGAGCAGCCGGTCGAGGAAGAGAAGCCGAAGCCTTCCAAGTCAAAGCGTCGCGAAAAACTCAAGGTCTCTTCCAATGTCGCCAAGCCCGCGTATCTTGCGGCGGTGCGTAAAGTTAAGGAATATATTCGCGCCGGTGACGTTTTTCAGGTCGTCATCGGCCAGAGGTTTTCCGCGAAGACCAAAGCCGCTCCATTTGAAATTTATCGCCAGCTTCGCGCGCTCAATCCTTCGCCGTATCTTTTTTATCTGCAAATGAATGACGTCGCCGTCGTTGGCAGCTCGCCCGAAATGCTCGTCAAGGTTCAAGGCCGCGACGTTTTCTACCGTCCGATTGCCGGCACTCGGTGGCGCGGCAAGGATGAAACCGAAGACCAGCGCCTCGAACGCGAGATGCTTGCCGATGAAAAAGAGCGCGCCGAGCACATCATGCTCGTCGACCTCGGCCGCAACGATCTCGGCCGCGTCTGCGAATACGGCAGCGTGCGTGTCGAAAAACTCATGACCGTCGAGCGCTACTCGCACGTGATGCATCTTGTCTCCAGCTTGCGCGGGACTTTGCGTGAAGACGTGGACTGCTTCGATGCTCTGATGGCGTGTTTTCCGGCCGGAACTGTTTCCGGTGCGCCGAAAGTTCGCGCAATGGAAATCATCGAAGAACTGGAAAAAACGCGGCGCGGCATTTACGCCGGGGGAATTCTCTATCTCGATTTCGCGGGTAATCTCGATTCCTGCATCGCGTTGCGCACCATGGTCATCAAGAACGGTGTTGCACACGTTCAAGCGGGCGGCGGCATCGTCGCGGACTCCACGCCCCTCGGCGAATTCGAAGAAAGCGTCAACAAATCCAAAGCGCTCGTACGCGCGCTGGAAGCGGCCCATGCAAAGCGCTAGACTGAATTTTCAATTGGAGCTGGGCCGGTGATTCTGCTGCTCGACAACTACGACTCCTTCACTTACAACCTCGCGCAGTACCTCGGCGAGTTTGGTTGCAGCGTGGAAGTGCATCGCAACGATAAGATCTCCGTCGAGCACATCGCGCAACGTAAGCCGGAGGCGATCATCATTTCTCCCGGCCCCTGCACGCCGAGAGAAGCCGGCATTTCAGTGGAACTCGTGCAAAAACTCGCGGGCAAGTTCCCGATTTTAGGCGTGTGTCTGGGCCATCAGGCGATTGGCGAGGCATTTGGCGGGAAAATCATCCGTGCTCCCAAACTCTTCCATGGAAAGACCAGCGAAATTCATCACGACGGTAAAGGCGTCTTCAGGAAATTGCCGAAGCCGTTCACGGCCACGCGCTATCACTCGTTGATCGTCGAGCGCAAATCGCTCCCACGCGAACTCACGATCACCGCGCAAACCGGCGACGGCATCATCATGGGAGTCCGCCACAAAAAATACAAACTCGAAGGCGTCCAGTTTCATCCCGAGTCTGTGCTCACAACCTCAGGTAAACAACTACTGCGGAATTTCCTGTCACTGTAGCTACCAGTCCAATCCCGCCAGCAGCGCCCCATACGTCTCCATCCCTTTCCAGAAATGTCCCAGCCGCAGATTCTCATCCGAGCTATGTTGATGATTGTCGTAGTTCACGATCGGTACGCCAATCCACGGCAGCCCCAAATCTTCGAAAATATACATGGGCACACTGCCGCCCAGCGTCGGAGCAATCACGGCATTTCCGTCCGCGGCCTCCTGCACCACTTGAATCAAGGCTTTTGAAACCGGCAAGTCCATCGGCGTTCGAGAAGCTGGATAATTCCACACATCCTTCACAACGCGGACCACTTTTGGATGCGCCAGTCGTTCTTCCTTCGTGGGCGTATCCGTAGTGACGAAATAACCTTGCTTGCGGATGAAGGCGACAATTTGGTCGAACTTCTTCCCGGGTTCTTCGCCCTTCACCAGACGTACGTCCAGAGCGGCTTCGGCCTTGTCCGGTACAACGTTTTGCGCTTGTTCGCCAACGTACGCGCTCCTCATTCCGCGGATGTTGAGCGATGGCAGTTGCAGCAATTCGACCAGACTCTTTCCGCCGCCATCTGGTTTCGCAAACTCTAGCTCACGCGCCAGTTCCGCGTCGTTCTTCGGCATTGCCTCCAACGCTTTTCTTTCCACGTTGCCAAGCGGCGCAACGTCGTCATAAAAGCCATCCACCAACACGCGCCCATCTTCATTTTTCATGGAAGCGAGAAGCCGCGCCATTTGAAGCGCCGGATTTGGCGCCCAGTTTCCGTAATGCCCGCTATGCAATGCCCGAATGGGCCCGTAAGTGGTCAACTGGAAACCGAGAATCCCGCGATTGCCAAAAAAAACCAGCGGCCGCCCGCTCTGATGTACCGGCCCATCCGCGGTGATCAGCAAGTCCGCTCCCAATAGATTCTTGTGAAGCTCCAGCGTGTGCTGCAAATTCGGAGATCCCGCTTCCTCTTCGCCCTCGAAAATCACTTTCAGATTCACAGCCAGCGGAATCTTCTTTTCGTTCAGCGCATCCAGCGCCGTGAGTAGTGCCACAATCGGCGACTTATCGTCGGACGCCGATCGCGCGTAAATTCTCCAGTCATCTTTGTAGTGGGTTGCCAAATCCTGCGCAGGGAAGGGAATTTGTTTGCCGCCCGCCTCGATCGCGTTGTCATACAAGGTCGGTTCAAACGGCGCTTTGTCCGTCCACGCTGCGGCATCCACCGGCTGCCCATCGTAGTGCGCATAGAAAATCACGGTACGTTTTGCGCCCGGCACTTCCAGCTTTCCAAATACCACCGGCCCGCGCCCTTCGATTGGCAACAAATGCGTTTCGATGCCTCGCGCTTCAAGCATCCCCTGCAACCGTTCCGCATTCTTCTGGATATTTGCCGTGTCGCTAGCGATATTTGGAATTGCCAGAAATTCCCGCAATTCGCGCATGATCCGGTCTTCATTCGCTTGCCGGTATTCGCGCACAGCCTTCACTGCGCCCTGCACTTGGGCCGTTTCTTGCGCCAGGGCGCCATAGGGCAGAATCCCCAGTACCAATCCCAACAAGATTTTTCTCAATTTCCTTCTCCTCTGCCCCTTGGTGGCGCTAAGCGCCGTAATTCGCCAACTCTTCTAATTTCTTCTTCGCCGCTCCGCTTCGCATGGCTTCGGCCGCAGATTCTGCGCCTTCTCGCAACGTCTTTGCATTCCCTGTAACGAGAAGTGCTGCTCCTGCGTTCATCGCCACAATATCTCTGCATGCGCCGCGCTCTCCCTCAAAAATCCGCCGGATGAGAGCAGCATTCTCTTTTGCCGTCCCTCCTCGAATCGACCCCAAGCCGGCGCGCTGCACGCCAAATTCCTCCGGTGTCACTTCATAGCGCGTAATTTTTCCCTCTTTCAATTCCACAATCCGTGTCGGCCCCGCCAGGGAAATCTCATCGAGCCCGCCCTCGCCATGAATCACCATGGCGTGCTCCGTCCCCAGCTCGCGCAATGTTTCCGCAACCAGCTCCAAGACATTCGCCGAAAAAACCCCCAACACTTGTGCTTGCGCTCCCGCAGGATTCGTCAGCGGACCCAGCAAATTAAACACAGTCCCCACTCCAATTTGTTTTCGGGCAGGCGTCGCATAACGCGTGGCTGTGTGTGCAGCTTGCGCGAACAAAAATCCAATCCCAGTCTCGCGAATCGCTCTCCCTGTCTCCAGAAATGGCAAATCAATCCGCACGCCAAGCGCTTCCAGCACGTCCGCCGATCCGCTCAGCGAACTCGCCGCGCGATTCCCGTGTTTGGCCACCCTCGCGCCCGCCGCCGCAGCCACAATCGCCGCTGCCGTCGAAATGTTAAAAGTCTGCGCGCCGTCGCCGCCCGTTCCGCACGTGTCCACCATATTCGCCGGAAGTACTTCGCCTTCCGCAAATACGCGCGCCGCGTGCCGGCGCATCACACGAGCAAATGCCGAGAGTTCCATGACCCGATAGGGGCGCGCGTTTAGCGCCCTCAGCAGCCGCACGATCGCTGGCGTTTCCAGCCGCCCGCCGAGCAGTTCTTCCATTACGCTTTCGGCTTCCGCGCTTTCCAGCACGCCGCCCTTTTCCACTTTTTCAATCAGGGGATTGCTCATCAGCGCCTTTTGCTCCCGTTCTTGCTCCATCGCGGCGTTGCAGGTAAACTTCTATGTTCTACGACTGAACAAAATCTTAACAGTTGACCGTCCTGCGGTCACAACCAATACGGAACATCACGAATGAAGATTCATGAATATCAAGCCAAGGCGATTCTCGCTCGTTACGGCGTTACAACTCCCCGCAGTGAAGTTGCTTTTACTAAAGAAGAAGCACGCGACGGGGCGCAACGCCTCAAATCGAGTGTAATCGTCGTTAAAGCGCAGATTCACGCCGGCGGCCGTGGCAAAGCCGGTGGAGTAAAACTCGTCCATTCGCCGGACGAAGCGGCTGAAGTCGCCACGCGCATGCTCGGCATGAACCTTGTCACCATTCAGACTGGCCCGGGCGGACGTATCGTCAAGCGCCTTCTCATTGAAGAAGGCCTCGACATTAAGCGCGAGCTTTATCTTTCGTTGTTGGTCGATCGCAGCGTTGGCCGTGTCGTGTTCATGGCCAGCGCCGCCGGCGGCATGGAAATCGAAGAAGTTGCCAAAAATAACCCCGACGCCATCATCAAGGAGATTGTGCATCCTGCCGTTGGCTTGCAGCCCTATCAAGCGCGCAAGCTCGCGTTCGGTCTCGGTCTCACTGGAGAGGTCGCCAACAACGCCGCGCCCTTTTTCCAGGCCCTGCATCGCGCGTTCGTGGACACGGATGCCTCCATGCTCGAAATCAATCCGTGCGTCCTCACCGGCGACGGCAAACTCGTCGCCCTCGACGCAAAGATGACGTTCGATGACAACGGCCTCTTCCGCCACAAGGATCTCCGCGGCCTCCGCGATCTCGACGAAGAAGATCCGCTTGAAGTCGAAGCTTCGAAGTATGGCCTTAACTACATCAAGCTCGACGGCAGCGTCGGCTGCATGGTCAATGGTGCCGGCCTCGCCATGGCCACAATGGACATCATCAAATATGCCGGAGGTTCAGCCGCGAATTTCCTCGATGTTGGCGGCGGAGCTTCCGCCGATCAGGTGAAGAACGCATTCCGCATTCTGATGAGCGATCCCGCCGTAAAAGCGGTGTTCATCAATATTTTCGGCGGCATCCTGCGTTGCGATGTTCTCGCCACCGGAGTGGTCGCCGCGGCAAAGGAACTCCAGTTGAAAGTCCCCGTCGTCGTTCGCATGGAAGGCACCAACGTCGAACAAGGCCAGCAAATCTTGCGCGACTCCGGCCTCAACTTCACCATCGCCAACGGCATGAAGGACGGCGCGCAAAAGGTTGTGGCTCTGGCGGGAGGTGCGCGATGAGCGTTCTTGTAAACGAAAAAACGCGCCTCATCGTGCAAGGCTTCACCGGACGCGAAGGCACGTTTCATGCGCAGCAAATGATTGAGTACGGCACAACCGTCGTTGGTGGCGTCACGCCAGGTAAAGGCGGCACAAAGCATCTCGAACGCCCCGTGTTTGACACCGTTGCGGAAGCCGTCAAAGCCACGGGCGCAAACGCATCGGTGATTTTCGTTCCACCGCCGTACGCTGCTGATGCCATTCTCGAAGCAGCCGACGCGGAGTTGCCTCTCGTCATTTGCATCACCGAAGGCATCCCCGTTCTCGACATGGTTCGCGTCTCGCTGACGATTGACCGCGACAAGACCCGGCTCGTCGGGCCGAACTGCCCCGGCGTTATTTCTCCCGGCAAATGCAAAATCGGGATCATGCCCGGGCGCATTCACAAGCCCGGTCACGTCGGCATCGTTAGCCGCAGCGGCACACTCACCTATGAAGCTGTGGATCAGCTCACGCGGCTCGGCATCGGCCAATCCACCTGCATCGGCATCGGCGGAGACCCCATTATCGGCACTCCGTTCCTGGACGCCATCAAGCTCTTCAACGACGATCCGGAAACGCACGCCATCATTCTCATCGGCGAAATCGGCGGCAACGCGGAAGAAGTCGCCGCCGCATGGATTAAAGCCAACGTGAAAAAGCCGGTCGTCGGCTTCATCGCCGGGCAAACTGCGCCGCCTGGCCGTCGCATGGGCCACGCAGGAGCCATCATTTCCGGTGGACAGGGAACCGCGAAAGACAAATACGTCGCCATGGCCGCCGCCGGAATCAAAACCGTCGAAACGCCAGCCGACCTCGGCAGCACGCTAGCCGCAGCCTTGAAGTAGTTGTAGTGGCCGATCTTTAGATCGGCGCTTTTTCTTGGTTTGTGTAGAGCAGTCGCTTCAGCCCGGCATCTTCGATGTAAATTTCATGGAGGAATTTTCAGTGTCTCTCGAACGCACATTCGCAATCATCAAGCCCGACGCGGTCTCCCGCGGAATTCAAGGCGAAATTCTCGCTCGCATCCAAAAAGCCGGTTTCACCATCGTGGCCATCAAATCCATGCGTCTCACAAAGGAAGAAGCTGGCGGCTTTTACGCCGTCCACAAAGCGCGTCCCTTCTTCGGCGAACTCACGGACTTTATGAGCTCCGGAAAAATCATCGCCATGGTGCTCGAAGCCGACGCTGCAATCCTGAAATGGCGAGACACGATGGGCGCCACCGATCCCAAAAAAGCCGCACCCGGAACCATTCGCCACGATCTCGGCACTAGCATCGGCAACAACGTCACGCACGGATCCGACGCCCCGGAAACGGCTGCATTCGAAATTGGCTACTTCTTCGCTGGTCTCGAACTCATCTAGCAGCCAGTGACACAGACTTGAGTCTGTGCTCTCCCTTGCTCTTGTAGGGGCGGGACTTTAGTCTGTCCCTTCTTCGTTCCCGTTCCTGCTGACTCCCGCTTTGTCCCGCGCTATACTCGTCCCATTATGAAAGGTTCACCGAAAGTCCTCGACGAACTCAACAAAGCCCTCCGCGATGAACTCACCGCCATCAACCAATATTTCCTCCACGCGGAAATGTGCGAAAACTGGGGCTACGACCGCCTCTCCGAATACATCAAGAAGCAATCCATCGGCGAAATGAAACACGCCGAAGCGCTCATGGAACGCATTCTCTTCCTCGATGGTGTGCCGAACATGCAG
>JAFDVY010000150.1 GCA_018268785.1 Acidobacteriota bacterium
ATGGGGCGCGGAATTATTGAACGGGATATTGAAACGTCCGTCCCCGATACCAGCGCAAAAATGATTCTTTATTGCGGCGGCGGATTCCGCTCCGCTCTTGTTGCGGACAACCTGCAAAAGATGGGTTACACGAATGTGGAGTCCATGGATGGCGGTTGGAAGGGATGGAATTCCGCCGGTTTTCCGACAACGAAAGGCTGAGGAACCATCGTTGGATAGCGCGTCAGAGCGAAGTTCGGAAAAAATGGCTGGGGCGGATGGATTCGAACCATCACCGTCCTCATTAACAGTGAGGTGCCCTACCAGTTGGACCACGCCCCAGCAGGCTCGGCCGGAAGATGACGGGATTGCGTCATCTATAGGTAGACTTCACCGCGAAAGGGCGGCAAAGGGTCCTACTAAGATAGCATGGCGAAGAATAAGGGGAAACGAAGAGAGACGACATTTTGCATAAATTCCGTTTTGGTCCTACATAAGCTCGATTTGGGAATGTGCGGACATTTTTTTTGAATTGTTTGTACCGTTCGCAGTGCCCAACTTCGTGCGATGGAAACATTTTTCCAAAAAAATTTTCCCGAAGTGTTGCATTTCAAAAAGTTTTGGTAGAAACTATCGCGTCAATCACGACTCAGGTTCTGCGCTCCCTGTGATTGAGGTGGAGTCTCCCGGTTGCCGCCCCTTTAACGGAGACTTCCGCCACAGCGCAACGCAAACATGGCCCAGATTTTTCACCGCAGCACGAATTTCATCGCGCGCTTCAGTTTGTTCTCCGCGATTTTCCTGGGGGGATTGGCCCTCACGGGAATCCTGGCGCTCGCGCGTTCTCCTTATTTTACGCGGCAGAACATCGCCCGCGAACAACCGGTGCAATTCAGCCACAAGCATCACGCCGGAGATGACGGCATCGATTGCCGCTATTGTCATACCTCGGTAGAATCCTCCGCGACCGCCGGTATTCCGCCGACAAAGACCTGCATGAACTGCCATTCCGTTTTGTTCAACAATGCCGGATACCTGGAGCCAGTGCGGGAAAGTTATCGCACGGACACATCGATTCCGTGGGTCAAAGTTCACCGGCTGGGAGAATTTGCGTATTTCAATCACAGTATTCACGTCAGCAAAGGCGTTGGCTGTTCCACGTGTCACGGCCCGGTAAATCAAATGCCGCTGGTGTTCCAGGCCAATACGCTGCTGATGCAATGGTGCATCGATTGCCATCGCAATCCGGAAGCGGCACTGAGGCCGCTCGATCAGGTTTACAACATGGACTGGAAGGCGCCAGCCGATCAGGCGAAGATTGGCCACGATTTCGCAGTGCAAAGGAAGATTCGAACGACCGTTGAGCTGACAAGCTGCTCGACGTGTCATCGTTAATGGATGGCATGAGCGATCACGAGCACAAACACGACCAAGACAATCACCCGCCCACCGCGGAAGAGCGCGAGGTGCGTGGGTATCCGCTGGACCTGGCTGCCGCCAATGCCAAGGCTGCAAGTGGCGCGGGCAAACAATACTGGCGCTCGATTGAAGAACTGGCAGGAGATCCTCATTTTGAGGATTTGCTGCACCGAGAATTCCCTCGCGCCGCTTCCGAGTGGGATGAATCGGTTGACCGCCGCGACTTTTTGAAATTGATGGGCGCTTCGATGGCGCTGGCAGGCATGGCCGGATGCGGCAGGACTCCCGAACAGACGATTGTTCCGTATGTGAAGGCGCCCGATGGGCTGATTCTCGGCAAGCCGCAACAATATGCGACGGTGATGCCATTTGGGGCGGATGCAGTCGGCATTCTGGTGGAGAGCCACGAAGGCCGTCCGACAAAGATTGAAGGCAATCCGGATCACCCTTCCAGCCTGGGCGCGACCGATGCGATTACCCAGGCGGCGATTCTGAATTTGTACGACCCGGACCGCGCCAAGACACCGACTTTTGTGGGCGATATTCGTACTTGGGCCATGTTCCAGTCGGCTGCCGCCGATCTAGCTACTTCGCAAAAAGCTGTAAATGGCGCAGGATTGCGCATTCTGACGGGCACGATTGCCTCGCACACGTTTGCCGCGCAGATTGATTACCTTCTGAAGCTTTTTCCGCAGGCAAAGTGGCATCAATGGGAGCCGGCTGTGAGCGACGGCGCGCGTGAGGGCGCGAAGCTCGCGTTTGGACGTTACGTCAACACGGTTTGCCGCGTGGAAAAGGCAAATGTGATCTTGTCGCTCGATTCGGATTTGCTCGGCAGCGGCCCCGGACACATTCGCTATGCGAAGGAATTTTCCCGCCGCCGCACCTTGAATGGCCCGGCCGACGAAATGAACCGGATCTACGTCGTGGAGCCCACGCCGAGCGTTACCGGTTCGGCCGCGGATCACCGGCTGCCGCTGCGCGCTTCTGAAATTGAATTGTTTGCGCGGGCGATCGCGGCGAAGCTCGGGCTTGGCGGCTCGGTTGAGCTTTCCTCGAAGGACGCTGAAAAGTTTGCGGAAGCGGTTGCCAAGGATCTCGAGAAAAACAAAGGCGCTTCGCTGGTTGTGGCCGGCGAACAGCAGTCCGCCGAAGTACACGCCTTGGCTCATGCCATGAACGCCGCTCTGGGTAACGCTGGCGCCACGGTTTATTACACCGATCCAGTGGAAGCGAATCCCGTCAACCACGCGGAATCGCTGCGTGAACTGGCAGCCGACATTCACAAGGGCAAAGTGGACTTGCTGCTGATTCTGGGCGGCAATCCGGTGTATGACGCCCCGCGCGACTGGGCTTTCTCCGAGTTCGAGCAAAAATTGAAAAAGGTGCACACGGTTGTGCACTTAAGCTCGCATTACAATGAAACAAGCGAATTTTCGCACTGGCATATTCCGGAAACGCATTTCCTGGAAACCTGGAGCGATGCGCGCGCTTATGACGGCACGGCCAGTGTGATTCAGCCGTTGATCGCGCCGCTGTATCAGGCCCACTCCGCATTTGAGGTCCTTGCCGCATTTACCGATAAGCCCGGCGTGACTGCGTACGACGCAGTTCGCGAACACTTGAAGACGGTGCTCGGCGATGGCGACAACGAAAGGAAATGGCGCAAAACGCTGAACGACGGCGTGATTGCCGGCACGGCGCTTGCTCCGCTCGCGGTTAGCGCAAAATTCAGCCCGGCGAGTTTGCCTCCCGCGAAGACGACCGCTAAAGACGATCTCGAATTCATCTTCCGGCCAGATCCCACGATTTACGACGGGCGCTTTGCCAACAACGGCTGGCTACAGGAGCTTGCAAAACCCGTCACCAAAACTACCTGGGATAACGCGGCACTGGTTAGTCCCGCGACCGCGTTGAGGCTGGGAATTGGCCGCAACATCGCTTCGCGCGGCGGAGAACATGGCCAGGTGCTCACGTCGGTTGTGAACATCGAGCTTTCGAACGGCAAAGTGACGGCTGCCGCCTGGGTCGTGCCCGGCCAGGCGGACAATGTGGTCGTTCTTCCACTGGGATACGGGCGCAAGCGAGCCGGCGAGACAGGCACCAACAAAGGATTCAATGCGTATTCCGTGCGCGCTTCTACTGCTCTTTGGACAGCGACAGGCGGAAAACTGTCCGTCACCAGCGACGAATATCCTATCGCTTGCACCCAGTATCATCACAACGTCGAGGGCCGGAAGATTGTCAGCTCCGCTTCACTCGAGGAATACAAGAAAAATCCGAATTTCGCGCACGAAAAAGATGAAACGCCTCCCGTGGGCCTGACGCTGTATCAGAACTTCGAAGAGCTTGGCTACTACAAGCATTACAAATGGGCCATGGCGATTGACCTGACCAAGTGCAATGGCTGCAGTGCCTGCGTTGTGGCGTGCCAGTCCGAAAACAATATTGCTGTTGTCGGAAAAGATCAGGTGATGCGCGGCCGCGAAATGCACTGGATTCGCATCGATCGCTATTTCGAAACGGGCCCCACGCAGAAGGACGAGGATTCGGAAGTGCCGGCACTGGCCAATCCGCCGGCGTATTTCCAGCCGGTTCCCTGCCAGCAGTGCGAAAACGCGCCTTGCGAACAGGTTTGCCCGGTCGGCGCCACCGTGCACAGCGCGGAAGGCCTGAACGACATGGTCTACAACCGCTGCATCGGCACGCGGTATTGCTCGAATAACTGCCCGTATAAGGTGCGCCGCTTCAACTTCCTGCGCTTCCAGGATTGGGAGACGCCTTCGCTAAAATTGATCCGCAATCCGGAAGTGACCATTCGCAGCCGGGGCGTGATGGAAAAGTGCACCTATTGCGTGCAGCGCATCAACAATGTGCGTATCGAGTCTGAAAAGGATAACGGCGGCATTGGGCGAGAGATTCGCGACGGAGAAATCGTCACCGCGTGCGAACAAGCATGCCCATCCGAAGCGATCGTCTTCGGCAACGCCAACGACCCGAACAGCCGCGTTTCGAAATTGCGCGCCCAGCAACGGAATTACAACATGCTCGGCGAATTGAATGCCCGTCCGCGTACCACCTATCTGGGCGCTGTGCGCAACTTGAATCCCGATCTGGAGAAGGCATGAGCGAGGGACCTGTCAACTCGCCTGAAATCCCGCGCCTGCCGCGGGTTCTGGAACCGGGCTACAACTACGCCTCGGTAACGGACAAGATCGCATCCATCGTTTTGACTCGCCCGGTTTCCATGGGGTGGCTGGCGGGATTCAGCATCGCTTTCGTCATCATGATGGTGCTGCTTGGTTCGATTGCCTGGCTATTCATCAAGGGCGTCGGAATCTGGGGCATCAACATTCCCATCGGCTGGGGTTTCGCGATCGTCAATTTCGTCTGGTGGATCGGTATCGGTCACGCCGGCACGCTGATTTCCGCAATTCTCTTCCTGCTCAATCAACAGTGGCGTACCTCGATTAACCGTTTCGCGGAAGCGATGACGCTTTTCGCCGTGGCTTGCGCTGCCATTTTCCCGGGCATTCACGTCGGGCGACCGTGGATGGCCTTTTACATGTTCCCGTATCCAAGCACCATGGGCATTTGGCCGCAGTTCCGCAGCCCGCTCATCTGGGACGTGTTTGCAGTCTCGACCTACGGCACGGTTTCCGCCTTGTTCTGGTTTGTTGGCCTGATTCCAGACTTGGCCACGCTGCGGGATCGCGCGACAAACAAAGCGGCCCAGATTATTTACGGCATGCTGGCCATGGGCTGGCGCGGTTCGGCGCGGCACTGGCACCGCTACCAATCCGCGTACCTCCTGCTCGCCGGCCTCGCAACGCCGCTCGTGCTCTCCGTCCATACCGTCGTGAGCTTTGACTTCGCGGTGGGCATCGTCCCGGGATGGCACACGACGATCTTCCCGCCCTACTTCGTCGCGGGCGCGATTTATTCCGGTTTTGCAATGGTTTTGACCATTGCGATTCCGTTGCGCAAAGCGTATGGCTTGGAAGACTTCATTACCATGCGCCATCTCGAGAACATGGCCAAGGTCATGCTCGCCACCGGTCTCATCGTCGCCTACGGTTACTTCATGGAATTTTTTCTCGCGCTTTACAGCGGAAACAAATTCGATTTGTTCCTCGTCGAGCAGCGCCTGCACGGGCCGTACAGCCATTACTACTTCGCGCTGATTCTCTGCAACATTCTGACCCCGCAGCTCCTTTGGATTCGGAAAGTCCGCACCAACGTCGCCGCTCTTTTCATCATGTCGCTCGTTATCAACACCGGCATGTGGCTGGAGCGTTTTGTGATCGTCGTGATCAGCTTGACCCGCGACTTCAATCCCGGCGCTTGGGGCCGCTACCAGGCGACATTCTGGGACTACAGCACGTTCATCGGCACGCTCGGTTTGTTTGTTGGGCTGCTCTTTCTCTTCGTCCGGGGATTGCCCGCAATTTCCATTGCGGAAATGCGCGAACTGGTTGCGCACAAGTCGCATGAGGGCCACGAATGAGCGAGACGCGCAATACTCTCTACGGCGTGCTTGGCGAATTCGATTCGCCGAAAACGCTCATCGCCGCGGCGCGCAAAGTGCATGCGGCGGGATATGAGCATTTTGACGCCTTCGCTCCATTCCCCGTCCCGGGGCTTTCGGAAGCATGTGGATTGCACCTGGGGCTAAAAGGCTGGAGGCGCAATCTGGTTCCCCAGATCACGCTTTTGGGCGGATTTGCCGGAGGCTTGGGGGGCTTCTTCTTCCAATATTGGGTGAACGTAATCACGTATCCATTGAATATCGCCGGAAGACCGCTGAACAGTTGGCCGGCGTTTATCCCGGTCACCTTTGAAATGACCGTTCTTGGGGCCTCTCTTTTTGCGGTGTTCGGCATGCTTGCCCTGAACAAACTGCCGCAGCCGCACTGCCCTCTCTTTTCGGTGCCGCGTTTCAAGCGCGCCACGGATGATAAGTTTTTTCTGTGTATTGAATCGACCGACAAGAAGTTCAATCTTGCGGATGCGACCAAGTTTCTCGAAGGAATCGGGGCCGGTTATGTCACCGAGGTGCGCGATGAAGATTAGCGCCTCGATTACCGGCGGAATCTTGCTTGCCGTTTGCGGATTGGCGTTTGCGGGCTGCAACGAGGAATTGACGCGGCAGGATATGGCGAATCAACCGAAATACCGGCCACAAGCGCCCAGCGAATTCTTTCCAGACGGCCGCTCCGAACGGCCGCTTATTGAAAACACGGTGGCGCGCGGTTCGCTTGTGAATGACGGGCTTGTCGTTCCGAAGGATTCGAATGTATTTCCGCTGCCGATCAATCAGGCGCTGCTCGACCGCGGCGAAGAGCGCTATAAAATCTATTGTTCGCCGTGCCACGGGTTGCAGGGCGACGGCAACGGCATGATTGTGGAACGTGGCATGAAGCGTCCGCCCAGCTACCACATTGACCGTTTGCGGCAATCGCCAAACGGCTATTTTTACGACGTCATTACCAACGGTTTTGGCTCGATGTACAGCTACTCGGCGCAGATTCCGCCGAAGGACCGCTGGGCGATTATTGCGTATGTTCGTGCGCTGCAGTTGAGCCGCAACGCCAAGGGTAGCGAATTGCCGGAATCGCTTCGCGCAAAAATTGCCGCTTCCGGTGTGGAAAGTGGCGGCGCAATAGCCAAGGGAGAGAAGGAATGACCGCGCAGGAATACCGGGCGCCGGAAAGCGTCAGCCGCCTTGAGAAGCGGGCGCTTGTGATTGGCGTGCTTGGCCTTGTCGGCTGCATCATCGGCTGGATCTTGTCTCCCCAGGAATTTTTCCGTTCCTACCTTTTTGGATTTTTTGCCGTGCTCGGCCTTTCCCTTGGTTGCTTGGGGGTGCTGATGATGCAGCATCTCACTGGCGGGGATTGGGCAATCGTCATTCGCCGCCCCTTGGAAGCAGGCAGCCGCGTCCTCTGGCTCGTAGCCGGATTCTTTATCCCGCTGATTTTTGGGATGAAGTACCTGTTTTCGAATCACACAGTCGGCGACGAACTCCGCATTGGCTGGCTCGATGCTGCCAAATGGCCAGTCGAGGGCGGACTTTCCAAGATGCAATCGTCGTGGCTGACGCACAACGCGGTTCTGTGGCGCGCGGCGCTTTACTTTGCAATCTGGATTTTCCTGGCATGGTTGTTCAACAGCATGTCCGCAAGGCAGGATGTCAATAAAGACGACCGCAAGCTGCGCGCAAAGATCAAGTTCTGGGCCGGGCCGGGCATTATTCTCTATGTGTTCGGCATGAGCTTCTTCGCGATCGATTGGGCCATGTCGCTCTCTCCGCATTGGGCCTCCACGATTTATGGGTTCATCTATGTCGCGGGGCAAGCGATTTCCGCTTTGGCGCTCATGATCGTTGTCGTTGCCATGCTCTCTTATAGCGAACCGTTTTCGCAGTACATCCAAAAACGCCACCTGCAAGATCTGGGCAAACTCCTGTTTGCGTTCAACATGCTCTGGGCATATTTTTCCTTTTCGCAATTGTTGATCATCTGGTCCGGAAACCTTCCCGAAGAAATCACGTTCTATCACCAGCGCCTGCAAGGCGTCTGGGGCTTTGTGGCCGTCTGCATTCTCCTCTTCCACTTTCTTATTCCGTTCCTCATTCTGCTTTCCCACGATCTCAAGCGGAACCGCCGCCTCATCCCAATCGTCGCCTACTGGATGATCGCCATGCGCGTGCTGGACCTTTTCTGGCTGACGCGGCCTGAATTTACGCGAAACGCGCTGCCTAATCTTTGGGACCTTGCCGTACTTTTTGGTCTTGGCGGAATGTGGTTTTGGTTCTTTGCGCGAG
>JAFDVY010000151.1 GCA_018268785.1 Acidobacteriota bacterium
TTTCAGCCAGCTCGTGCTCCGGTCGGACACATAAATACTTTCCAGCCGTTTCGCGACGATTCCTTCCAGGCCATGCTGTTTCGCCAGTTCGTACAACTCTTTCCCGTGTTCCACTTGATGATCCGCGAAGCGCACTTGCTGTGAAGGATAAATCAGCCGTTGCAACAGCTCTTTCCGCTGCGCCAGCGGAGCTTCGCGCAAGTCGTAGCCATCGCAATAGAGCAGATCGAACGCAAAATAGACCACCGGCGTGCTCGCGATCAGCTTTTCCCCCGGCGCACGCACATGCATCCGTTCCTGCAGACGCTCAAAACTGCTATGCCCCGCATCATCGAGCGCCACGAGCTCGCCATCCACAATCGCCTCGCGCGCCGCAAAATGTTTTGGCAGACTCGCCAGCTCCGGATAGCGCTTCGTAATGTCCACATTTGCGCGCGACCGCAGCGTCACCTTTCCATCCACAATTCGCGCCATCGCCCGCACGCCGTCCCACTTGATCTCGAACAGCCAGTTTGGATCGGAAAATGGTTTGTCGGAAAGTGTCGCCAGCATTGGCTCGATCTTCGCGGGCATCGCGCTCGCTCGCACCGGATGCAGATCCGCCGGCTGTATCACGCTGGGCGATCGCTTCGGCGGCTGCTCCGTCGCAATCTCCTCGAGCGTTCGCCCAGTCAGCACCGACCCATCATGCTCGTCAACGTCATACGAAGAATCTTCCGCCGCGTCCTTGTGCTTGATCAGCAGCCACTCGTTGCCTTTCTCGCTGCTCTTGATCTTCACCAGCACAAAACTCCCGCGCAGCTTTTCTCCATTCAAAACGAATTTCAGATCACCTTTCCTGATCTGTTCTTCCGCACTCAGATTCCCTTCCAGCAGAAAACTTCCGCGGTCCCACACCATCACTGTTCCCGCGCCATAACTTCCCACCGGAATCTTTCCCTCAAAGCCGCCATATTCAAGGGGGTGATCTTCCGTCATCACGGCGAGCCGCTTGTCCGCGCTATTCAGCGACGGCCCCTTCGGCACAGCCCACGATTTCAGTACTCCATCCATCGCCAGCCGGAAATCGTAATGCAGCCGCGTCGCCGAATGTTTCTGCACCACAAAGACATGCTCGCCAGCCAGCCCTGGCGCCGGTCTACCCTCCAGAATCGCCAGCTTCGGACTCGGCAACCTCTTGCCTTTTCTAGGCGTATCCGCTTTGGAAGATATGCCTGAGGAAACGGATGCCTCTTCCCCCAGCACGCCAGCCGGCTCCGGAGTCTTGTCAAACTGCCTCTTCCGCCTGTATTCCTCTAATTTCCCCGGCATCTCTCTCCCATTTCTCCTCGCGCATTCTACCGCACGCGCTTTCTTCGCCGGTTTGCTTTTCTGATTGGCAGGTGTATCGGTTCCCGCGCCAAAGAGCGAACGGCTCGCTTGTTGAGGTACCATTTCGGACATGCCCACACATCCTGTCCGTTTTGGGGAAGAAACTAACAGCGCCCGCCTGGCATATTTCGACCGAATGCTTGACGCAATCGTGACGGCCACCGACGTTCGTGAGCTGCACGGATCACTGGTCGAAATCATGAGACGCATGTTCGGAGTCTCTTGTTATGTCGAGGTCACGACAGAAGAACTTCTGCCCACGCAATACCGAGTAACTCGGGTTTGGCGGGAGAACGATACCGAGGGTGTCCCGAACAAGAGTCCCTGGCGGTCCGAGGGAGTGCCAGTTCGGACGGGAGGAATTATCGCTGAAGTAATTGGCCGCGCCCAACCGTCGTTCGTTCCGGCATTCTCTTTTCCTGCGGATGACCCCTTGTTTGAAGAACTCGGCGTTTATCACTCGATGGCGGCGACTCCTGGCGCGTTGGGCCAGCGGGATCACTGGGTATTCGTCTTTGATACCCAGCCCGGCAAGCTTACCTCGGAGGACTTGAAATACCTGATTTTGCGTGTGATGTTGATTGGTTCGGCTCTACGAAACTTGAGGACAGCCATTGAGCGAGACGAGGCCCACCGCAAGCTCACAGCTGCCACGAAATTCATCCAGGCCGAGGTGGATCGAATTGCGACCATCCAGAGGGCATTGCTTCCACCGCCTGAGCCCCAAGTGCCGGGGCTGAGTGTTGCTGCTTGGAGCGAGACTTTCGACCGTGCGGGCGGAGATCTATACGATTACGTAGCGTTGCCGAGTGGGCAGTGGCTATGCCTGGTCGCCGACGCCAGTGGACATGGACCGTCGGCGGCGGTTGTGGCCGGAATTCTCAGCACCATGCTGCACACTTTGCTTGAGCGTTCACATTCTGCACGGATGACGCCCGCCGAAATTCTGTCGTTTGCCAATAAGCAACTTGTCCTTAAGCAGATCGAACATTCGTTTGTCACTGCTTTCATCGCTATCTGGGACCCCCAGGCGCACAGCCTAGTGTACTCACGAGCCGGGCATAACCCGCCACTGGTTAGGCGAAAAAGCGATGGCACGATCACGGAACTGTCGGCGGTTGGTGGGTTACCACTTGGAATTTTTCCGGAAAGCCAATATGAGCAGGATGAGTTAAAACTTTGTTCCGGCGACATCGTACTGATCTTCAGTGACGGGATTGTTGAAGCAGGGGAAGATGTCGGCGAGCCTTTCGATGTGGAAGGTATTCGCCGTGTTATCGCGAATGCGGCCGACTGCAACGCTCGCGAAGTGCTGCTGAAGGTTCGGTCAGCGGTGCAGGCTCACCAGAAGACGCGCCCTACAGACGACCAGACTCTATTGGTACTCCGGGCCATTTGAGCAACATCAGGTTTTCTCGCATTTGGCGCTACCGGATCGCAATTGTGAGCGCACAAACGATTCTGACCGAATAGTCGGCAAGCAAAAAATCAAGAATCTCGGCTCGATAACTTTAAGATTGCCTGTTACTGGGGCATAAAGGCACTCGGTCTAAACCTCCGTGGAGTTAGTATTCGGCACGCTCCCAAGTTGTGCTGTGCTATCGTCAATACACTCGGATCATGCTCATTGAAATTGGCAAGGTAGAGGCCATATTCCGGTATCCAGTAAAGTCCATGGCCTGCCAGCAACTCGAAGTCGCCAACCTCGGCTGGCATGGCCTTGCTGGTGACAGACGCCTGGCGTTCCGGCGAATGGACGACCGCAGCGGAATGCCGTGGTTAACGGCGAGCAAGTTTCCCGACCTGCTTTTGTTTGCTCCTCAGTGGCGTGAAAACGCTGTCGACGGAGACCTTCCAACGCATATTCGCACTCCTAATGGCGAAGAGATGCCTGTCTTCGGGGAGGACTTGGCTAAAGAAGTTGGCGGTCGGTACGGCGGTTCTGTGCAGATGATGCAGTTGCGGCATGGCGTCTTCGATGATGCGAGCATTTCCGTGATCGCCTCCGATACCGTGCGTGAGATCGGACGACTCGCAGGGCAGAGTTTGGACGTGCGGCGCTTTCGCCCGAATGTTGTCGTTCGCCTGCTGCGTTCGGCTCCCTTCCAGGAGGACGAATGGCTGGGCGGCACGCTCTTATTCGGCGAAGGGGCCGACGCGCCTGCCATCGCCGTCACAATGCGCGACGAGCGCTGCTCCATGGTGAACCTTGATCCCGACTCAGCAAATTCTGAACCAGGAGTGATGAAAGCAGTCGTTCGTGCAAACCAGAACAACGCAGGAATCTATGGCGCGGTGACCCGCACTGGGCAACTGGCCGTCGGACAAACCATTTTCTTCCGTGCGGCGACAAACAACGAGGTTAAAACATGACCGTTCCAAACAAAGATGGTGCAAAGGTTCGCTTCCCTCCGCCCCTGGTTTTTCTGGGGGCGATTGTTCTGGGGGTGATCTTTCAGCGTATGGTTGTTCCCCTGTCGCTCGTGCTTTCCAGCGGGCTTCGCATCGGGGCAGGCGTCCTCATTCTCGCCTGTGGCTTGGCCCTTGGTGCCTCGGCGCGCATTCTATTCACGCGCACAGGGCAGAGCCCCATTCCCTGGAAGCCCACGCCTGAGCTGATTTTGCAGGGGCCTTACCGCTTCACTCGCAACCCGATGTATCTGGGGATTACCCTTGTCGTGATCGGACTTGGCCTTGCCCTGAACAACCTTTGGATTTCACTGTTCGCGGCACCCGCACTCCTGGTGGTTCATTTCATCGCCGTGTTGCCGGAAGAGCGCTATCTCGCGGAAAAATTCGGAGACAGTTATCGAAGTTTTCTCGCGCAGGTTCGAAGGTATCTCTAGCCTGATGGATCGCACACGGTCATGGTAGTGTTTGCGGCGGCGCAATCGAGACAGACTTCAAGTTCGCTCCGCAATCCAACCAATCACTCGATCTTCCGTTTCAGAAAGGAAAATCCCAATGGAAACAGCGAATCGTCCACTCATGTGGCATGGAATGTTCCTATTCCTGCTTGGGCTGATCACGGGGTTTTTGGAGCAGCACTTTACGAACGTTCGCATGGGGCTTGCCGCGCATTTGGAAGGGGTGATGAACGGTACTTTCTTGCTTGTCTTGGGCGCTATCTGGCCTCAGGTACAACTGCCGCAAGCAGTAAAGGGAGTTGCGTATTGGACAGCTCTTTATGGCACGTACGTGAACTGGATCATTACGACACTCGCAGCAGTCTTTGGAACCGCCGCGCTATCTCCCATCACAGCTTCTGGGCACATGGGAAAACCTTGGCAAGAAAGTCTGGTCACGGCCGGTTTTTTGAGCGTAGGCGTGGCGATCACTGCCTGCTCTCTGCTTCTCCTTTGGGGTCTGCGATCTAAAGCGTCGCAGTAGACACTTAGAACGCCTGTAAGACAACCATTTCGAACAACCACAAGGTCATTCGGAGTCGGGGAAAACGAGGAGCAGGAGACGAAGATGAAGATTCGCCCGCCCAACTCGCCTAACTCCTGTAGTTTCTGTACCTCCAAAATTGCCCCGCTCCACTACCACCTTCTTTCTTCTCCTTACGCTCACTCATTTGAGAGTGCACTGGACTGTAACAATTCCTCCCTTCGCAGGTGGGCACCCTTTGTCTAACCCCTCTGGAATGAATACTTGCGCAAAAAGGTGGGAGGGAGGTGGGGTCCTAGTCCCTTCCCGTTCCTTCCCCGGCACGCGCCCTGTGGAAAACTTGTTGTTTTCTCCATATTCCCCATCTACTCTTTTTAATTGGCCCCATTTCAATCTGGGAACGCTTTGAAAGGAGCTTTGTCATGGCCACGAGTGTCTGGAAAGGCCACCTCACCTTTGGACTCATCTCCATTCCCGTCAGGCTCTTTACCGCCGCTCGCGGTGAGCGCGTCAGCTTCAATCAGCTCCACAAAGTTTGCAATTCTCGGCTCAAGCAGCCGCTCATGTGCCCTACGTGCAACCGCAACGTCGAGCGCTCCGAAATCGTGAAGGGCTATGAATACGAAAAAGATCAGTACGTCCTTTTCACTGAAGAAGAGCTCGACAAGATCGAGCCTCCTTCCGCCAAGGTCATGGAAATTCTCGAATTCGTGAAAATGAAAGAAGTCGACCCGCTCTATTTCGACGCCTCGTACTACGTTGGCCCCGAAGAAGGCGGCACGAAAGCCTACAAGCTGCTTATGCTCGCCATGGAAGAGTCAAGCCACGCCGCAATCGCCAAAGTCACCATGCACCAGCGCGAACACATCGTCGTCGTCCGTCCGCGCGCCAAGGGGCTCACCCTGCACACCATGTTTTACAACAGCGAGATTCGCGCAGCGGAAACGCTTTCCACCGACGATGTGCAACTGAAAGACCAGGAAAAGAAGCTCGCGCACCAGCTCATCGAGAGTCTCGCTGCTCCGTTCGAGGCGCAAAAATATCGCGACGAATATCAGGAAAACGTCAAAGCGATGATCGCCGCAAAACTCAAAGGTCAGCAGGTTACGGAAGTTCGCCAGCCGCAGCTCGCGCCCGTTATTGATCTGATGGAAGCGCTGAAGAAGAGCATCGCCGAAAAACAAGCGCCCGCGGCCGCAGCCGCACCAAAGAAGCCGCCCGTTCGCGCAGTCGAGCCTGCTGTGACGCCCATCGCTGAGAAAAAGAGAAAAAAAGCGTAAGCTACTATTAGTTCATGGGATCAACCGACCGATTCAGCCGCGAAGAAGTCCAGCGCATTCTGGATCTCACACCAAGACAACTGGACTACTGGGACCGTTTGCGCCTGGTCTCCTCGCAAAAAGAGCAGAACAACCGCTTCTATGATTTTCGCGACATCATCGGCCTTCGCACCGTAAAACAGCTCACGGAAAACGGCGTTCCCGCGCAGCGTCTTGGCCGCGCGCTCGCCGCTCTGCGCAAAGGCATTCTCAATTCCCACGCTCCGCTCAACGAACTCCGCGTTCTCTCCGATGGCCGCGACGTGATCGTCGAACGCGACGGCGTTCGCCTCAACCCTCTTTCTGGCCAGCTGGTCATGAACTTCGACACCCGGGAGATCGGAGAAAAAGTTCGAGTCATGTCCGGCCGCTCCGCGGAGGATTTGTTTGAAGCTGCTCTCGACAGCGAAACCGAAGGAAGAACGGCGGAGGAAACAATCGAGGCTTACGAGCGCGCGCTGGTTGCGAACCCGCAGAAGATCGAAGCGCTAATCAATTGCGGCACGCTCTACTACGAACTGGGAAATCTGGAGAAAGCGGAACAGTATTTTAGGCGTGCCATGGCCGCGGATTCGGCGAGCGCAATTGCCTGTTCCAACCTTGGCAGCGTGTTGGAGGAACTCGGACATCTCGAGGAAGCGCGGCACCATTTGCGTTCCGCAGTTCGCCTCGAACCCGGCTATTCCGACGCGCGATACACACTTGCGCTTGTTTGCGAACAAATGAACGCGTTTGCGGAAGCGCGCGATCACTGGCAACAATATGTGTCGCTCGATCCGCAAAGTCCGTGGAGCGATTTTGCCAGAAAAAGAATCGTAGAGCTTTCCGCAGTGAAATCGGCGCACAGCTGACTATTTTACGGTGCACAAGCTCAGACGAGGGCGGCTTCGCGGGGCCGCTTGCGCTTCCATTCATGTTCTTTGCGCAGATGGGCAAGATGCTTTTTCATCTGGGTTTGCATTTCCGCAAAGGCCGCCTTGCAACTGGAACGCAGGTGTTTGCTTTTTGCCGTGGAGTGAAACGTTCCGGTTGGCAGCGTCAAATTTACCGAAATGGCGATCTCTTCTGTTCTTGGAACCCTGGAAAACACACAGTGAAGCTGAACCAGGTCGGGTTCGAAGCTTTTCAGAAACTTCTCGAGCTTTTCCGCGCAACGCTTTACTTCCGTCTCTGCCGCTGCGTGTTTTTCCACTTCTTTGAAAACAATGGAAAGTTTCATGTAAGCACCTGTAGTGATGTGCGGAGGAAAGAGGCGACGACTTGGAACCGCACCGCATTTGCAGCCGAGCATAGCAAGCCGCGAGGTGAGCGGCAATGCGATTTGCGCGTCGCAGTAAACAGCACTTTCGAAGCACGCCTTTCGTGAATCGATATAAGCTTGCGCCCGGCACGCGAAACACTTCGGCGTGTCGCTGCAACCCACACTGCATTGGATGCGTTGACAGGCTTGGCGGCTGCAACCTACTCTGCGAAAGTGGAAAAGATTGCGAAAAGACGGTGACAAAAGAGAAAACGAAATTGGCTGCGAAATTGCCTGGGCGATTGCGAATCGGACCGGCGGGCTGGTCCTATCCCGACTGGAACGGATACGTGTACCCGAAAAAGAAACCGAAGGGATTTCATGAAGCGAGTTTTTTGGCCGACTTTTTCGACACTATTGAGATCAATACTTCCTTTTACAATCCGGTGAAGGCGGAGCATGCCAAGCAATGGATGGAGCGCGTTTCAGCAAACAAGAATTTTATTTTCACGGCGAAGTTGTGGCAGCGGTTTACGCACGAAATGGGCGCTTCGAAGGAGGATGAAAAGCTGGTGCGCGACGGGTTTGAACCAATGCGCGATGCGGGCAAATTGGGGACAATACTGCTGCAGTTCCCTTTTTCGTTTCACCGGACTAAAGAGACTTCGGAATATTTGGTGGCGCTGCTGAAACGGTTTGCGGATTTTCCGCTGGTGGTGGAAGTGCGGCACGCTTCGTGGAACGCGGCTGAAGCTTTTACTTTGCTCGCGGAGCACAACGCTGGATTTTGCAATATCGATCAGCCGGTGATTGGGCGCTCGCTGAAAGCGACGGAGGAGACGACTTCTCCGGTGGGCTATGTGCGGCTGCATGGGCGGCGGT
>JAFDVY010000152.1 GCA_018268785.1 Acidobacteriota bacterium
TAATCAGTGTTCAGTTTTCAGTTAAAGAATCCGTAAGGCGGAGCGAGCAAGCGGTGAAGAAAATCATGGGTAGTGGAAAACTGAAACTGATGAACGCGATGATTGCAGCCACTCTGCTATTTACGGCGAGTGTGGCATACGCGGAACATACACGCCGCTGGAAACAGTCCACTTACGAGGAATTCCTGAAGGGCACAACGCACGGAGTGGCCGTGCGCAGCGATGGCCGCCTGGAACTCGCTCTTAAGTTCACGCAACTGGCGGACGCGGACGCTTCCTACCTCTGGTCCGTCAAACTCGATGCAAAAGGCACACCGTATGCCGCGGGTGGCTCTCCCGCAAGAGTTGTTCGCCTCGATTCCGGCGGAAAACCCGCCACCGTTTTTCAATCCACCGATCTCTCTGCACAGGCGATCGCGTTTGATTCGAAAGGCACACTGTATGTCGGCACTTCTCCCGACGGCAAAGTTTACAAAGTTGGAGCAAACGGCGACCACAGCGTTTTCTTCGAGCCGAAAACGAAATATATCTGGGACCTGGCGTTTGCTCCGGACGGAACGCTTTACGTTGCTACGGGAGACAAAGGTCAAATCTATTCCGTCTCGCCGGATGGCAAGAGCGAACTGTTCTACTCCAGCGATGAAGCGCACATTCGCGTGCTTGCTTTTGATGGAAAGGGAAATCTGATTGCAGGCACGGAGCCCAGCGGCCGTATTCTTCGCATCACAAAGAAATCCGCCAAGCCTGCCGCGAATGAAGCAACTGCAGACGGGTTCGTTCTCTACGAGACGCCCAAGCGCGAAATCACCGCTCTCACCGTCGGCGCGGACGGCACCATTTACGCAGCCGCAATTGGCGAACGGCAGCACAACGCAGTGAGCATTGCCCCGGCTGTACCTGCGCAAGGCATCTCCATCACAAACAGCGGCAATGTAGCGGTCGTGGGGACCACTCCTGCGATGGCGCAAGCGACTGCACAAGTCTTCGGTTTCACGCCGCAAGTCTCCGGCGGAATCTACAAAATCTCTGCAACTGGCGCGCCGGAAGAACTTTGGTCTTCACGTGAAGATGTTGTTTACGCGCTCGGCATTGGCCCAGATGGCCGCTTGCTCGCCGGCACAGGAAACAACGGCGCGCTCCTTGCGATTGACGGCCGCGGCGTTTTCGCGCAGCTCGCCAAAGCCGGTTCGTCCCAAATCACCGGCATCGCGCGCAACGCTTCCGGAAGAATTTTCCTGTGCACCGCGAATCCCGGCAAAGTCGTTACGCTCGGCCCCGAATATGAGCCCGAGGGCACCTACGAATCGCGCTCGTTCGATGCACAACTCTTTTCCCAATGGGGCCGCCTCGACTGGTGGAGTCCTCCGGTTGCTGGGCAAACTGCAAACGCAGCGGGTGCGGGTCAACCACGGCTTGAATTTTACGTTCGTTCCGGCAACACGGAAGATCCCGGCAAAGAGTGGTCGCGGTGGTTTGGCCCGTATAGCAAACCGGGTACTTCTGTCGAAGCTCCTCCTGCTCGGTTCATCCAATGGAGAGCCGTGATTCACGATGGCCGGCCGGGCGATGGAATCGATTGGGTGAGCGTTGCGTATTTGCCGAAAAACGTTGCGCCGATTATTGATGGAATTGCGATGCAAGAGCCGGGAATCCGCGTGCAAGGTCTGCAGGTGGGCGTGCCGGCTCAGCCGCAGCCCGTAACTCTGAAACTGCCGCCCACTCCAGGTGTTGGCGGGCTCATTCAAAGCCAGAGCGTGACCACCACGAGCGTGAAATTCGATCCGCCGCCGCAAGGCTCGCAGCAAAAAGGCTACCAGTCCGTGCTTTGGAGCGCGCACGACGACAACGACGACGAACTGCGCTACGCCGTCTACTACCGCGGCGAAGGCGAAAAAGAGTGGAAGCTGCTCAAGGATAATCTCGACCAGCGCTTCTATTCCTTCGACACCACTTCTCTGCCCGATGGCGCCTACTATTTGAAAATTGTCGCGAACGACGCAACCTCGAATCCGGTCGACCGCGCGCTAACGTCGGAAAAAGAAGGCGAACGGTTCGAAGTGGACAACACTCCGCCAGCAATCGACAAAATCACCGCAACCGCGTTCCAAGCTTGCGGTGGGAGTCCATGCGTGTCCGGTGTAATCACGGAATTCTCCGCGCACGACGCGGGAACCTCCATCGAACGCGCGCAATACAGCGTTGACGGCGGCGAGTGGACGCTCATTGCACCCAAAGGCGACCTGAGCGACGGAAAAGAAGAAGCGTACGAATTCAGCGTGGTCAACTTAAGGCCCGGCGAGCACACGATCGCTGTGCGCGTCTACGACCGTTTTGAAAATGTGGGAAGCGGCAAAGTAACAGTTCACGTCATCGTGACCAAATAGAACTACTTTCGCCCCCTTCCGCGAAAAAGATGCAGTAGAATGGCCCTGGCTTTGGAAGAAAGCTCTCCATGAAAGTTCGTTCCGAATCGGCGCTGCGACGAACTTGTGGCTACTCACTAGTCATTCTTGTTTGTGTCCTCGCCCTGGGCTCCTGCCACAAAACAGCAAAAGAGGAAACGTCCAGGCCTCCCACGATTACTTTCGTCGGCTGGGGCCCGGCAACATTTCACGAACTTGTCGCGGACCGGAACATCGTCGATGAATTCACGAAGCAAACCGGCATTCCTGTGGATTTCATTCCCGGCCCGGAATCCATGACCGACCGGCTTCAGCTCTACAAGGAATATCTCAGCCGAAAATCGCCCACGCCTGATGTCTATTACCTGGATGTGATTTGGCCGGGTGAGCTGGCCGACGACATGCTGGACCTGGAGGAACTTCTCGCCAAGGAGGCAAAGGACGAATTGCCCAGCGCGATCGAGAATGACACGGTGAACGGAAAATTGGTCGCCATGCCATTCAACATCGAACTCGCGCTGCTTTACTACCGCCAAGACCTTTTGAAAAAGTACGGCTACGGGCATCCGCCCGAAACGTGGGACGAGCTGGAGAAAATGGCGGCAAAGATTCAAGCCGGGGAGCGCGCCGCGGGCAACCACGACTTTTGGGGTTATGTGTGGCAGGGCGCCGCCTATGAAGGCCTGACTTGCAATGCGTTCGAATGGCAGGTCAGCTATGGCGGAGGGCAAATTATCGAACCTGATGGCGCCGTCAGCGTCAACAATCCGAGAGCGATTCAGGCGATCAAGAGAGCCAAAAGCTGGATCGGAAAAATCTCGCCGCCCAGCGTCACTGCGTTTCGCGAGCAGGATTCGGTGAATGTCTTCAACGCAGGCAACGCAGCTTTTGCTCGCGACTGGATCTGGCGAGAGTATCCCAGGCCAAACCTGAATCCTGTCATCCGGGAGAGAATCGCCATCGCCCTCATGCCTTCCGGTCCAGCCAGGCGTGCTTCGACGATGGGGGGCCAATCTCTCGCAATCTCAAAATACTCCAAGCATCCGAAAGAGGCCGCGGCCTTCCTTCAGTTCCTGACAAGCAGAGAAACGCAACTGGAGCTTTGGAAAGAGCAGGCCATGTTTCCCGGCATCCGCGAGTTTTACGAAAACCCGAAATACCGGCAATCCAGGCCGGACATTGACCAGATCTGGGATCAGTTGCAGCGGACCGTTGTCGCTCGTCCCTCGACGATTTCGGGAAAGCACTATGACCAAGTTTCACGCGCTTATTTCGGAGCGGTTCACTCCGTGCTGACCAACGAGACGACCGCGGAAAAAGCCTTTGCGGAGTTGGAAAAGAAGCTGAAAGGCATCATGGCCCCGCCGGGCCAGGCGCCTTCGGCTTCACCTGTGGCCGCTAACGGCCATACTGAATAGTTTCTGTACGGACGAGTCGGGATAAAGGCAAGCGCGTGCCAGAATCTGCCAGAGCTCCACTCAGCATAAACCGCCTGCTGATTCTGTGTTTCGTGTTGCTTGCCACGCTGATTCTGGTCGGCGGCGCGATCGCAATCTGGCAAAGCAACGTTGCACAACGCCGCGCACAGCTGCTCTATCAGGCGGACCAACCTGCCGTAGCCGTTCTGATCGCGCATAGCGACTTCCAATCATTCCAGACCCAGCTTAAAACGCTGCTCGAAGCTCACGATGCAGGCCGATTCATCGAATCCGCGAATACTCTTAGAGAGGCTTTCAACAAGGATATAGCTCGCGCGCACGCAGCGATGGGAAGCCTCTCCTCGGGGCCGGATCGCGACCGTCAATTCATTGCGCTTGAGGCCATCCAAACGCAATTCTCCTCCCAAATAGACGCTCTGATCGGCTTAGTGCGCTCGGGAGACTGGAGCGGAGCGCTGTTGCGCCTGCAAAGCCGCGACCCCATTCAGGCAACGCTCTCTGAGAATCTGGTCCACGATATTGACGCACTGGTGGCGGAACAAAAGGACCAGGCACTGATGGGGATACGGAGCGCCGGGCAACGTGCCATTTACACGCTGCTTGTCGTGGCCATCGCCACTCTGATCTTCACAGGCGCGCTCGGCCTGGGAGTCATCCGCCGCATTGCAGGGCGCCTCCGCCAGCTCGATGTTGCCGTAAATGCGCTGGGGAGAGGCGAGTTCGGCCAGCGCGTGGAAGTAAGCGGCGAGGACGAAATCGCGCGGCTGGCCCAGGCATTCAATCAGATGTCCGAGCATCTCAGCGGCTTATACGAGGCGTTGCGCCGCAGCGAGGCTTATTTTCGTTCCTTGATAGAAAACGCATCCGATTTCATCGTCGTTTTAGATAAGGACTGCGGCGTTCGCTACGCAAGTCCTTCGCTGGAACGGGATTTTGCCGGCAACGCTTCCCTGATGGGACGCAACTTTCTCGAGCTGGTGGCCGAGGAAGACCGGGCAGCCCTAAAAGCCTCTTTGGACGATTTGCAACCGCAGGTTGTATCCAATCTGATGCAATTTCGAATCGGCCAGGACCCAAGCGCAGCCCGGATCCTGGAAGCCTCGGCAACCAATCTTCTGGGAGACACGGTGGTCAAAGGGATCATCTTGAACGCGCGCGACGCAACGGAGCGCGGCAAACTGGAAAAGCAAATCAGCCGCTCCCAGCGCATGGAAGCCATTGGCAAACTTGCCGGCGGCGTCGCGCACGACTTCAACAACATCCTGACCGTGATTCTGGGCCATACCGGTCTGCTGCTCGAATCGTTTGGCGGCGTTCCGGAATTGCATGGACGTCTGGAAGTAATCGACGACGCTTCCAAGCGTGCAGCAAGCCTTACGCGCCAGCTCCTGGCGTTCAGCCGGCAGCAGGTCTTGCTGCCAAGGGTTTTCAACCTGAATCCCCTGATTACGGATTTGGAAAAAATGCTCCGCCGGCTTGTTCCGGAAGACATCGAATTAAAAACAGCGCTGGAACCGAAACTCAGCTCGACCAAGGCCGATCCTACACAGATTCAGCAAGTGATCATGAATTTGGTGCTGAACGCCCGCGATGCAATCAAGCGTGGAGGCCAGATTGTCGTTGAAACGGCAAATGTGGATTTGGATGAAACGTATGTTCATTTGCATCAAGGCGCGACCAAGGGACCGCATGTGATGCTTGCCGTGAGCGACACCGGTGAGGGAATGTCACAGAATATTCTGCAACATATCTTCGAACCCTTTTTCACCACAAAAGAGCCGGGAATGGGCACAGGCCTGGGCCTTTCCACTGTGTACGGCATCGTCAAACAGAGCGGTGGACACATCTGGGTCTACAGTGAGGTCGGGCAAGGCACGACCTTTAAGGTTTATTTCCCGACGGTCTACGACCCGCTCGACGCCGTTGCGGAGCCCGTTGCTACCGTTGGCAAATCGCACGGAGAAACAATTTTACTGGTCGAAGATGAACCAGACTTGCGCGAATTAATCGAGAATGTCCTCACCGCTCATGGCTATTCCGTAATTTCGCTGCCGTCTCCCCTGCAGGCCGAACTCCTGGTGAAGAACCACAAAGGCGCTCTGGACCTGTTGCTGACCGACGTGATCATGCCCGGCATGCGCGGGCCGCAATTGGCGGAACATCTGCTCAAACTCAGGCCGGCAATGAAGGTTTTGTTTATGTCCGGATATACGTCCAATTCAATTACCGATCTGGGTTCGTTAGAAGACCGTGCGCACTTTCTGGAAAAACCGTTCGTGCCAACCACTCTACTTCTTAAGGTGAAGGAAACTTTAGGCAAGGACGGAATGTAGGCGTATAGAAGGGTTGCGCTGAGTTCGCGCGGGAGCCCTAAGATCTAGTGGGAATTCCCGTTGGAGAGAAAGGCCTCGATCTCCGCGCCGAAGCCGATGCGGCCATCGCCGTAAGGTTCATTGCGGACATGCACTACGCGGGCGCGGCAATACGTTTCTTCCTGAGGCTGGCCGGTTACATCCGTAGGCATTCGCAGAGTCGCTTCGATCGGCATGCCTACCTGCAAAGGCGCCGACGTCGCAAAATAAAATCCGCCACGCGAGATATTCAGCACTTCCGTGAAATGCTCGCTTTTGTCCGAGGCGAGCCCGATGGCCCGAAAGCGCAGTGGCGTTCGAAGGTTATAGCGTCGCAAATGTCTGCGTTCCGAAATATCCAAAGGGAACCTCCTCCGCGCCAAGGAAGGACACTGCGGGTCTCTCAACCCAGCGGAAGGGCATGAATAGGTTAACAAAGCTGCGGGGAGGGTCAAGTAAAAAGTCCGCAAAACAAGTCAAATGCAAGCATTTAAGGCGGCAAACGAGTAGTACGCCAGTTCCCCGATTCGCGCGAACTCAGTCGTTTTCTCCTCCCTTTCGGGGGCGAAGAGACTTTCGCTGTGCAATAATCTGGCTTGCAGCTTGTACCGCTATGAGCAGCCCGCAAACCGGCCCCAATCCGCAACGCGCCGCCCCCTCCTGGCAGGCTATCGCCGAAGCGCATGCGCGTATTGATCCACACATCCACCGGACGCCCGTTCTGACTTCGCGAACACTAGACCGGATTTCCGGCGCACAGCTTTTCTTCAAGTGTGAAAACCTGCAAAAAACAGGTTCGTTCAAAATACGCGGGGCAGCCAACGCCATCCTTTCGCTTTCCGAGGAGGACGCCCGGCGAGGCATTGTGACGCAATCCAGCGGAAACCATGGCGCCGCAGTGGCATGCGCGGCGGCCTGGCGTGGCACAAGAGCCTGGATTGTGATGCCAAAAACCGCGCCGCGCGTAAAGTGCGAAGCTGTTGAGGGCTACGGAGGCAAAATTGCTTTCTGCGAACAGACCGTGACGGCCCGTAAGGAAATGGCCGCCAAAGTTCAGGCCGAAACCGGAGCCGTGCTCATTCATCCCTATGACGATGACCTCGTAATTGCGGGAGCTGCGACGGCGGCTAAGGAGTTGCTCGAAGAAATGCCGGATTTGGATGCTGTGCTGACACCGGTCAGCGGCGGAGGGTTGCTCAGCGGCACATGCCTTAGCGCGCGTCACCTGAAGCCGGCGATTCGCCTGTTCGGATGCGAACCCGCAAAGGCGGACGACGCTTACCGTTCCTTACAAACCGGAACATTGCAAAGTATCGATTCGAGCGACACGATCGCCGACGGCTTGCGGGCTTCTCTGGCTCCTCGGACGTTCGCCATCTTGCGGCGGGAACTTTCCGGCATTTTACTCATAAGTGAGGAAGAAATTATCTCCGCGATGCGCTTTCTTTGGGAGCGCATGAAAATCGTCGTCGAGCCATCGTCGTCGATCGCCGTCGCTCCGCTTCTCAAAACGGGCGGGTTAGCCGGCTTGCATCTTCCCGCTCGCGCGGATGGTGCGCCTCCCAAAATCGGGATTATTTTGTCCGGGGGCAATGTAGACCTTTCCGCGCTTCCCTTTTCTAACGCTTAGTACTTTCCGCTCGTGCAGCTTGTGCTAACCTCGTTAGCACTCTCCAGGCAGGTTGTGGCTGGCGCATTTGACGGAACGCAAAGCAACCCCGTACGGCAGTTTGCCGTCCGAGATACGTATGTGTTGTCCAGCCGGGCAAATCTCTTAAGTGGTTTTCGCCAAAACTTTGAAAAATCCGGGGCGTTGAATCCATGAAGAACTCCGCAGTCGTTAAGTTGCTGTCAGTCTGTGCGTCCACACTCCTTGCTGCTCTGGCTACACTCGCGTTCATTTCAGGCGCCACGGCGCAAACTCAGAAACGCCTTGTTACGCAAGAGATCGACGAAACGCAACGCGTCACGCTGCGCGGCAATGTGCATCCAATGGCG
>JAFDVY010000153.1 GCA_018268785.1 Acidobacteriota bacterium
ATCAAGTATTTGCGAAAACTGGCTGGGTGCTCGGCGGGAATTCCAATGTACTCATCCAGATGAAACATTTCCACGCGCTGCCAATCGATCCCCGGAGTAGAGGTGAGCGCTTCCAGAAAATCCAACTGAGAGGCGCCCGTCGCCGCGATGATTCGGACTGCTTCTGAGCGTCCCAAAACATGCTGGAGGGATCGCGCAGCATGCCGCGCGGCAGCTTCCCCCACATCAAGCTTGTTCGGCAGGACAGTAACCCGCACGTGATTGCCTCCTTTAAGGACACACTATGTTCATTTTTCCGTCAAAGTCAACAATATTTCCAATATTCAGGAAAACTCTCACAAATATCCGCTAAATTTCATTGGACAGAATTCCAAATCTGGGATATTTATACGCAATCATGCAATCCCGAAAAGCGCGCCTTCTAGATATTGCAAAACTCGCCAAAGTCAGCCCGGCCACGGTTTCGCGGGTGGCCAATGGAAATCCTCAAGTTGACTCCCAGATTCAATCGGCGGTGTACGACGCGGCCAAGAAACTCGGCATCGACCTCACCCGGAACAGGAAGAATAGGACGATCGCGTTCGTTCTTGGCAATCGCGACACGGTAAATGAGTTCCAGTCCAGAATCCTACTTGGGGCTGAAGGTTATTGCGCTCAGCACGAGTGGGATCTTCAGTTCATCTCCTTTCGCTTCGACTTGAACGCCCCACCGGCCAATATTCGGCTTCCTCATGCCTTGACCAGACCGAATCGTCCCGGCGGCGTGATTCTGAGCGGGACTCACTCGGTGAGCATTTTCGCGGCGCTGCGCGAGAGACGAATTCCCTTTTCCGTTGTTGGAAACAACATAGTCGGGGATTGGCGCCCCGAAGAATGTGACACCGTTTATACCGACGATGTTCGTGGCTCCGCTGAGATTACGCGCCATCTGATCGCACAAGGCCATTCCGCGATTTGGTATATCGGCAACATGCGGCTTCCCTGGTTTGCGCGATGCGCGAATGGATACCAGGAAGCGATGAAGGAAGCGGGGCTGGAGCCGCACTTCCGGGAGATTCATTCGGAAGATCGCGAACTGGGGTATCTTGCGGCCAAGTCTT
This sequence comes from Acidobacteriota bacterium, assembly GCA_018268785.1. Taxonomy (GTDB): domain Bacteria; phylum Acidobacteriota; class Terriglobia; order Acidiferrales; family UBA7541; genus Acidiferrum. The sequence continues at coordinate 1,101 of JAFDVY010000153.1, forward strand.
TGCTCGCCAGTGGGGAGAAGCCGACGGCTCTCTTTGTCGGCACCGACCAGGCCGCATCCGGCGTTTACCAAGCGTTGCAAGAATCGGGCATCCGAATTCCGGAAGATATGAGCGTGGCCGGTTTCAACGATACGCTTGGCGATGTGCTGCATCCGGGATTGACGACAGTGCGCGAATTTCCGAAAGAGCTGGGAACACACCTCGCGGAATTCACCCTGCGCCGCATCCAGGAGCCGGACCTGCCGCCGCAGCAACTCTTGATGCCGACCGAACTTATCAGACGGGAAAGCGTCCGGCGGATTGCTCCAGCTTCGCGCAGCATGCAATCCGCGCAGACCAAGGCGCTCTGACGTTCCCAGACGAGTCGAGCAGTTTCTGAAGTGAATTGACCTCATTTTCAGTTTCATTCGAGAATTTTTTGGTTAGCGAATGGGCGGTCCGCCTTGCACCGGCCGCCCATTGCGCTGCACGGCTTTCGGGGGTGTTAAAACGTAATCCGCAATCTCAAACGGACCGTGCGGCGGCTATCGACTCCCTCTTGCGAGAAGCTGTTGATCAGCCGGCCAAAATCCGGATTGGGGATAATGTCTTCGGGGTGACCCTGTCCGATGGGCAGAAGCTTGCCGGTGGTTTGATCAACGCGAATGTTGAAGTCACCAAGCAGAGCGAAGGTTCCGCCACCGCCACCCGCATCGGAATTGGGCGAGAACAAAGGATGGTTGAACAGGTTGTCCACGTCGGCGCCTAGCTGCGCGGTAACGCGCTCTCCAAAACGAAAGTCTTTGTGAAGACCCAGGTTTACGCCCCAGGTGCTGGGTCCCCAAAGCAGATTGCGCTTGGCGCTAGCGGGATTGGAAAAGACGTCTGCGCCCACGGACGGCAATCCAAACGCCGCAGCGTTCCAGATGCTATCCCCTGTTTTCTGATTGAAATTGTTGCTCAGGATCGTTGGCCGGTAAGAAGGCTCGGCGTTGAAATCGCCGACGGCGTCCACGGAAGAGATACCGATGTTTCCGGGCTCGACAGGATTGCAATCGTCGCAAATCCAGAATGGTGTGAAGCCCGTTCCAGATTTGGCAAACATATTGAATGTGGTGGACCATCCGCCCAGGATTGCGTCTTCCCATGCGCGCATGGAAGAACCGTACTGGCGCCGTTTGCCAAACGGCAAATCATAGACTCCGTAAGCAACCAGGCGGTGCTTGGAAATGTAACCGTCGATGCCATAGTCGTTATCCGGCAGCAAGGAATTGTAGGCGATGCCTCCGAGGCTCGAATTGCCCGTGTCCAACGCCGTCGACTTCTGATCGAGGTAGGTATAGGCAACGTTCAACAGCAAGCCTTTCGTGTAGCGTCGCTGGAGTTGTGCCTGGAATGCGTTCGATTGCGCATGGCCGTAGTTACCGTAGCTGAGGACGAAATCTCCAAGGGCCGGGAACCTGTATTTCGCGGCATCGGCGTCCGAAATTCCGCAATTTCCCTGTGTGGGGTCGCAGATTTGGCCGGGCTGCAAATCGCCATTGTCATCCACGAGGGTAACGCCAAACGGGGTGTCGCTCGGCTGGAGCTGGTTCAAATCCTTGCCGGCAATGAGCCCATGCATTGTGGAACCGAGATAAGAGACACGCACGACGCTGTCCCATCCAATTTCTCGTTCGTAGGTAACGTTGTACTGATGGATGCGCGGCTGATGAATGTTGAAAGGGACCACGTTAACGGCGGGTGTATTGCCGGTTGCAGCGGGAGCGCCGCCCGAAATCGGGCTGATCCCATCCACGCCATTGCCCGGCCAGCCTAGCAAAGGATTGCCGGAGGCACTTCGCTTGGTGACACCCTGATTGAAGGGATTGGTTGCGATTGGGTCTCGGATGCCTTGCGCCGCAGAAGTCGGATAGTAGATGCCGTATCCGCCGCGAATTACGGATTTATTTCCGAGACGCCATGCGAGGCCAACGCGAGGAGACCAATCCGCTTTGTCGGTTCGCACAACGCCGCGGCCAACTCCCAATCCGGAATCGTCGGCCAGGACATAGCCAAAATTAATGATGCGTGGATCGAGAAATTGCAGCGTCTTGTTCGACGGAATCACGAAACGGCCCAGTTGGCCCGTCGTGGTATCCGTAAAATTCGGATCGAAATTTGCAATCAGGTCGTTTTTGTCGATGAAGGGCGTAATCAGCTCGTAGCGGAGCCCGAGATTGACCGTGACGCGGGAATTGACTTTCCAGGTGTCCTGGAAAAAGAAGCCGCTCTCCCAGTTGTGAACGTCCATCGCGGGACGCGGTTTGGACACAGTGCTGACCGACCTGCCGGGCAATCCAAGCAAGAAGCTGGTGAAGGGCGTCAATCCGGTGCCGGAATAGGTGATAGAGCCGCGAACGTTGCCGCGATTCAAGGCGAACCCGTCTTGCGCTTCGTTGTAGACCATGTCGCCGCCCATACGAAAGGCGTGTTTGCCCTTGATCCAGGTCAGCGTATCGCCGTAGGTGATCAGATTCTGGTCGAGGGGACGAAACGTGTTACGGCCCCCATTCGTGAATGTCGCAAAAGTACCGCCGAAGTTAATCGCGGGATGACCAAAGGTGGTTAGCGCAAAATCTCCGGTAACGGCGCCGTATGCGTCGATGTCGCTCTGGGTAAAACCGATGCTCGAAAGGAATCCCTCGAGTGTCGTGTTGCTGTGCTGCAAAAGATTTTCGCGGTTGAATCCGCCGCGTACCTCGTTCATCACGTTCGTCGAAAACGCGTGAGTGTAAGACAGCGAGAGCGTGTTGTTCTTGCGGTCGACCTGAGTCAGCCCCAAACCCGTGTAGGGATTGACAACGGCCCTGCTTGCGCTGGTCTGGGCGGAAACGTTGTAAACCCCGTATAGATGATCCTTGTCCGAGAAGTCGTGGTCTACGCGGAGAACGCCGCTGTCCAGCGTGGAGCGGCCAGGCAGGATAGTCTGATATCCGCCGATGATTCTGCCGTTCGCCGGATTGATCGGCGCGCTGATGCCAATTTTCGGGAAATAGGTGTTGATGAGTGCCTGCGTGGTTGGATTGAGAAGACGGGAAGGTATCGTAATGAAACGCTGCGTGGTATTTCCGGCACAATCTGTCACCAACTCCGTGTTGGCGGCTATTTCTTGCGCCGTTAGCCCGGAGGCGACACTAGAGGGAACCACAGGTTTCGGAGAAACAACCCCGCCTACGACACAGGATGAATTGGTTGGATCCGTATTTGGCGGGCCATCGGTCAATCCGGAAAAGTCTCCGGTATAAAGCGAAGGGTGGGGAACCGTGTTCGATTGAAATTTCACTGGGGCAACGTTGTAGTCCCGTTCGTAGGAAGTGAAGAACCAAGTCCTCTTCAACTTCGGAATGGGGCCACCAAAGGAACCGCCAAGATCGTTTTCATTGAAATAGGGATTCGGGTACTTACTCTGAAACGATGTAGGCGAAAAAATGGCTTTGCCGTTCAAATCGTCGAGCGTCCACGCCGCCAAGGCTGAATTCTTGTTGTTGTAAAACGCCGAGCCGTGATAATCGGCTCCGCCGCGCTTGGTATTTACGCGGATATTCGCAATGCCGGCGTACTCCGCGCTGAAATCCGAGGTGAGAATATTCACCTCGCCCACTGCTTCCAGAGACGGCTTGCTCTGTGTGGGCTCGCCGAAGATGCCGCCGTTCGAGCGCTGTCCATCGAGGGAAAAGCTGGCACCGTAACTTTGCGCGCCAAGAAACTTGAATTCGCCATCCGCCGAACCTTGCGTGATGTTCGGATTCAAATAGAGAAACGAATAGACATCGCGGCTGTCGCGCGGAAGTTCCGTAACGGCCACGCTGGAGATCGTTTCAGAGATGGATTGATCCTCGGTATTGATTGACGCCGCTTCCGAGGAGACTACGACAGTCTCTTTACTTGCCGATACCTTCAAAACGGCGTCCGCGCTTACGGCATTGCTGCCGGTGAGAAGCAGGTCTTTGATTTCCGTAGTCGACATGCCCGCCGCGGTGATGCTCACCTTGTACTTGCCCGATTTCAGACCGAACATTTCGTAGTAACCCTGGCCGTTCGTTTTGGTTTCCCGAGCGGTGTTCGTCACGGTGTCAATGATAGTGACGGAAGCGTTCGGAATGACGGCCCCAGCCGTGTCCGTTACAACGCCTCGGATTGTGCCGAGGTCTGTTCCCTGTCCGAATGATTGCGCTGCGCCCATGCAGGCTGCGAGCAACATGATCAATAAAATTGCAATTCGATTCCCCACGTCGAACCTCCCCTGAAAAACATGTTGTGAGGATTTATCACGGTGATTAGCGAAATACAACAACAAAATGGAAAAATAAATAGTGTTTACAGCAATCTTTCTCTAATAATGGAAATGTTGCAGCTTGAAGTTGTCCAAGTTTTGCCCTTGCGGGACAGCAGGATCAGGTAGCTCGAACTTTCTGGAGGGGATTGCGTAGTCAGGGCAGGTTTAGGTTCCCGACTAATGCCAGGCGAGCGAGGTGGTGCGCCATCCGAGTATCCGGCAGCAGGAATACATCGCGGAGCGCGGTCTGCCCTAACTCATTCTGCCCAAGGGACATACGCAAGCTGGCGGCGAGATAGGTCCACCATGCTTTGGAATTGCCGCGGCTGGATTGTTCCTCAGCTTTGGCCAACCCGGACTCCAGGAGTTCTGTCCATTTATTCCGGTCATAGCTGTCGAGACGCTTTGCTGAATCCGCCGCCAAAGATAGATTAGAAAGCTCCGTATCGGCGGCGACTTTCTTGAATCTGGTTAACGATTCGGTTTTTTCGCCACAAGAATCGTAAGCTTGCGCCAGAAGATAGTCCGTTCGAGGGGAATTCAAGAATGGCTCAAGGCCATTTTGAGTGAACGGCAAGCCTTCCATCGGCTGGCCAATCGTTTTTGCTTCGGCAAGCGCTTCTCCGCAGCGGCCGCTTTTTGCCAGAGCCAGCATCTCCATGAGCCTGACTTCGATCCAAACCTGCCGGACATTCAGTCCGCCTTCTTCCCTACCGAAAAATCGATTTTGGAAGAGGGAGATCGCCCCCGAAAAATCTCCGGCCTCCGCTCTGTTCAACGCAAGCTCGTATACCAGCGGGACGGGCATCGTCGTCAGGTCAGGAAATCGTTCGAGGACTTTCACGCGCTGGGCAGCCGATTTGCCAAGAATGGCCATGGTGGCCGTGGCACCGGAATAATTCAGCTCATTTCTGGGATCGGTGGCGATACCGTTTTCAAAAGCAGTCAACGCGCTTGCCGTGTCGCGCTTTTCATGCAGGAGCGCCCAGCCGAGGCTTGCGTCCAATGCCGGAATCCGGGCGTGAAGTTCGCTTGCCGCTTGCCATTCGCGCAAAGCGTCCGCTGATTTGGCTCGCGCGAAAAACCAGGTCCCCAGCAAAGAGTGCGCAGTTACATCTTTGTCGTTAAAGCGAAGGGCCGCTTCAAGCGCAGCACGCTCCTCCGAGGTGCTCGGAAAAACGTAGAGCGTGGATAGCTTTGAGGCGCGAGCGTAGTCACTTGCGCCCGATTCGCCCAATTTTTCGTGACAGTAGCCGAGCAAGTAAACAACGAGAGGATTTTCCTGGGGTGGCCGAACACCGGGCTCATGCTGGTCGCTTGGCACGCCGGGATAGTCGCGAGCAAGAACATTCACTGCTTTCGCGAAGAGTCCAAGCCTCGCGTATTGCGCCGCAATGTTCAGCACGCGAGAAGGATCGGCGGCGAGGTGCGCAAGATCAGGAACGCCCGCTTCTTCGCGAAGAAATGCGCTCAAGGGAAACCGCCGTAGCAAAAGCTCCGCTTGTTTTTTCTCGGCTTGAGCATCGCCCAACGCTCCATCAAGAGCGACTTGCATTTCGAGTGCGCGCAGATCATCGGGCGCCGCGGCCAGGCTCACAGCAACAAAGTTTTCGGCCTCGCGAAAATTCCCCTGCCGCGCGTTCCATTGTGCAATTCTTAGAGCGGCGGAGGCGCGATATTGCGGCATTCTCGCGGCGGCTTCGTAGGCGTCCAACGCGTCCGAATCTTTGCCGACTCCTTCGAGCGCCATTCCCAGATAATACGAGAGCTCGCCATCCGTCGTATTTCGCGCTTGTGCAGCGGCAAGCAGATCTCGAGCTTCCTCGAAACGCTGCAAGCTGCATAGGATCCGCCCTGAGGCTTTGTGCAAAGCAAAACTTGTTGGAAACCGCTGCAACGCTTTCTTGTACGTGGCCATCGCAGCGAGTTTGTCGCCGTTCAGCTCTTGCGTGTCACCCGTTTGCAGCCAATCGTCTTCTGTCCGGAACTTTTCTGGCGGAATCACATAGTTTGCTTGCGGGCCTAGCTTGATCTGGGAATCGTCCATCCAGGCGTATTCATTTTCCGTTTGTTTCAAGACGACCGCGCCATCGCGATTTTTCAGTTCAAATGTGTATTTTCGATTGCTGTCGGGAAGGCGCATGGCTTTCGTCCAGGTCTTCTCCGGCTGAAGCTCTCGCCTTTCACTAAATAGTTCCTTGTTGCCATCGAGAAGACGCAGCGTGGCGCCGAAAAACTTCTGATTTACATTGAGGGAAATCAGCAGCGAATCGTTTTTGCGTTCGAGGTTGACGGCGCCGGCCAGATTGGCGCGCGAAATTCCTCCAATTTCCCGAACCGGCATCCAGTACTCCGAAAAACCGATGTGTTGCCGCGGCTGCAGAAACGAGTATGTCTCCTGGTTCCGAAAGAGGCCGCCTTGCACTTCGGCATACGCACTGTTGTCATCGGACAGGGCATCGCGCCAATCGAGGCCGTCCGCGTCCACGCCCCACGACCAGATTTTTTTTGCAGGCAATTCGTTGTATCGCGCGAAATGCGCGGTCCCGGTGTTGGAATGTGGATTCCAGATGCCCATGAAATCCTCGCGGCTTCCATGAACGAAAAGAGAAACAGGACCGTCGGTCTGATTCTTGATAATGCTCAGGTCTTTGCCGGAGGCCTCGAGAGGCCACGTTTGAATTTCAGCAAAACCGTGCGCTGCAGCGTAGCGCATCGGATATTGAATGTG
>JAFDVY010000154.1 GCA_018268785.1 Acidobacteriota bacterium
GTCCGTGGTGGACTGCGCGCTTACTGGGGCACACACACACAACACAACCGCGACGCAACAGCACAACGCCGCCAACCAAGTCAACGTTCGACTCGCTTTCATCAGAAGCCTCCTAGAAGTTGCTAATTCAAACAAAAACAGCGCTCCAAAATCCTGTACGCTTTGCAGCCAACGGGGTGTTGGGGGAGGGCAAATCCAAGCCGCAGTGAGACAGCGGCCGGAGCTTTCGAGAGCGTTCCATCAACACTCATGAAGCACCGAGCCCAAAAAGAGAAATGTGAACACTTATTAACACAGGAAACCCAATTGTTAAAGGCCTAACCTGTGGAAAAGATGTTCCTCTGCGCATCGCCAACTCTAATACTTGGCTCGACGTATCATTTTCTGATGTACATGCTAGAGGCGGGATGTTGCGGTTGCATTAAGGAAGTTTGAAGCCAAAGTGAAGGGCAGCTTGTGCATGCTGGTGAGGTGGAGTAAAGTCTGCGGCTCAGAGAATTGGACGAGGAAGAGTGAGATGGCGACTGTTGTGAAAAAGGAGAAGGTAAAAACGCTGATTACGCGGGCACGGATCGCGAAGCGCATTCGGGAGATGGGGAAACAGATCCGGAAGGATTTCCCGAAAGAGCCGATTCTGTTACTTGGGGTCCTAAAGGGGGCAGTGCCGTTTTTGGCGGATTTGGCGCGACAGATTCCAGGTGAAGTGACATTCGATTTCATCGCGGTATCGAGTTACGGGAAGGCGAGTCATTCATCAGGACAGGTGAAGTTAAACAAGGATCTGGATTCGAGCATCGAGGGGAAGACGGTGCTGGTTGTGGAAGACATTCTGGATACGGGACTGACGCTGCAGTATTTGCTGCGGATTTTACAGCAGAGAAAGCCGAAACATTTACGAATTGCAGTATTGCTGGACAAAGTTGAGAGAAGAATTGCGAATGTGCACGCGGACTACGTTGGGTTCGCGATTCCCAATGAATTTGTAGTCGGATTCGGGCTGGATTTTGCGGAGCGGTACCGGAATTTGCCGCACGTCGGGGTTTTGCAGCTTCCTTGCGAAGGCTGACCAAGCACTTGCAAACGGCCGGCTTGGTCGCCTGTTATACTGTGAAGCAGGAATGAATCCTCCAAACCCACAATCAAGTTCCATTTTGCAGGAGACACACTCGGAAGTTTCCGCGGAAGTGCTGGCGACGCTGGCGGAGATTGGCGAAGAGGTGAACGCTTCGCTGGATCTGGACGAAGTGCTGGCGCGAACCGCTGCGCTGATCAAGAAACATATTGATTATGAAATTTTTGGCGTGCTGCTGGTGGACGAAAACCTGCGGACTTTGAAACACCGGTTTGCGATCGGCTACAGCCGGGAGTTGGCGACGAATCTGGTGATTCCGCTCGGGCAGGGAATTACGGGAACGGCGGCGGCGACGGGGCACGCGGTGCGCGTAAGCGACGTTACGAAGGATCCGCGGTACATCAACGCGATTGATTCCGTGCGCTCGGAATTGGCCGTGCCGCTGATGTTGCAGGGGAAGTGCGTCGGCGTGCTGGATATTCAGAGCAATCACCTCGACTACTTTACGAAAGATCAGCAAAGCATTCTGACGCTGCTGGCGAGCCGACTGGCGGTGGCGATCGAGAACGCGCGGCTGTTTGAGCGCGTGCGCGTACAGGCGGAGACTCTGCTGCTACTGAATGAAGTGAGCCGCGAGATGAGCTCAATTCTAGATGTGGAGGAATTGTTGCGGCGCGCGGCGGAGCAAGTGAAGCGCGTAATCGATTATCAGATTTTGAGCATCATGCTTTATGACGAAGAGCAGAAGATTTTTCGTCATCGGCTCGATGTAAAGCACGGGCAACGCGTGCAGGGAAAATTGCGCGTGGCTGCGAGCGAGGGAATTGTCGGCGCGGCGGCAACGCTGAAAGAGCCGGTGCTGGTGCCGGACGTGACGGTGGACCCGCGGTACCTGATGGTGAATCCGGAGACGCGGTCGGAGCTGGCGATCCCCATGCTGCACAAAGGGCGGATTATCGGCGTGTTCGACCTGGAGAGTCCGCAGCCACACGCGTTCACGCAAGATCACGTACAAACGCTTTCCATTTTGGCGGCGAACCTGGCAGTTTCCCTCGAGAATGCCCGGCTTTACGAGCAAGTGGCGCGGGATGAGGCGCGGCTTGAACGGGACTTGCAGGCAGCGAAGCGAATTCAGGGCGCATTGATTCGGCCGGTGCCGACCGAAGATTTCGGGTTGGACATGGCGGCGCGGTACATTTCGGCGCGGGAAGTTTGCGGAGATTTGTACGAGTTCTTGCGGTATGGCCCGCAGCAACTGGGCATTGCGCTGGCGGATGTGAGCGGCAAAGGCACTGCGGCCGCCTTGTATGGGGCAGTGGCGATTGGAATCATGCGCAGCCTTTCTCCGCAGAAGCTGCAGCCATCGGAAATGCTCCGGCAGATGAATCAGTTGGTCGGAGAGCGAAAGATTGAGGGGCGGTTCATGACGGCATGTTTTGCCACATGGCAAAAGGGCCGCCAGAAATTGCGCGTGGCGAATGCGGGTCAATCACAGCCGTTGCTGTATAAAGACGGACGTTGCGGAAAAATCGAACTGACCGGATTTCCGCTGGGGATTTTCGAAGATGTGAGCTATGACGAATGGAGCGTAACGCTGGAGCCAGGGAACATCGTGGTGTTCCATTCGGATGGTATTGCCGAGACCTCGAATAGCGAAGGCCAGTTCTTCGGGACAGAGCGGTTGCGGAAGCTGATTGAGAGCCACCATCAGCTTCCGGCCACCGAGCTGTCCGATTTGATCTTGCGCGAAGTAGACTGGTTCGCGCAAAGTGCGCCGCTATCCGATGACCGGACTCTAGTGATATTGAAGGTGAGATGAGCGCACAGGCGGCGGTTTCTTCACAACCCCTAGCATATGTCGACCCGGCGGAATTCACGCCGTTTTTCGGGTGGAAGAAGGGCAAATCCGGAAAAAACGAAGAGGTGCTTTGCGAAGGAGTGTCGCTCGCGGGCGCCGCAAGGAGATTTGGCAGCCCGCTCTATTTGTATAGCAGGGCGGCGATGGAAGGCGCGTACAAGGAACTGGATCGCGGGCTTGGCTCTTTACCGCACACTCTCTGCTTTGCCGTGAAATCAAATGGCAATCTGACGATTCTGAAAACGCTGGCGAAAGTGGGCAGTGGATTCGATGTGGTATCCGCAAATGAGCTGCTGCATTTGCAGCATTTGGGTGTTCCCGGAAACAAGATTGTCTTTTCCGGAGTGGGGAAGTCGCGGGAAGAGATTCGCATTGGTTTGCGATATAACGCGAAGAAAAGCGGAAAACCCACGGGAATATTGCTTTTCAATGTGGAGTCGGAAGAAGAGCTGGAAGTGTTGCTGGAAGAGGCGGCGAAGCATGTTGCGCGAGGCGGCCGGGCGCCCGGCGTTGCGATTCGCGTGAATCCCGACGTGCAGGCGGGCGGACATCCGCATATCTCCACGGGGAGATACGAACACAAGTTTGGATTGGACTGGGATGGGGCGTTCGCGCTGTACAGAAAATATGCGGGCGCGCAGCAAATCGCATGGGATGGGATCAGCGCGCACATCGGATCACAGATCACGGATCTGGAGCCTTTCCGCGAAGCGCTGCGAAGAATTGTGGGATTCGTTTCGCAATTGCGATCGGAAGGAATCAAGCTGCGCTATCTTGATTTTGGCGGCGGCTTGGGCGTGCGGTATACGGACCAGCACGTTCCTTCGCGCGAGTCTTACGCGGAGCTGGTGGCGAGCCTGGTGAAGCCACTGGGCGCGCATCTGTTGCTGGAGCCAGGCAGAAATATCATCGCGCCTGCGGGAGTTTTGCTGACGCAGGTTCGCTACGTGAAGAATAACGGGCGGAAGCGGTTCATCGTCGTGGACGCGGCGATGAACGATTTGATGCGGCCGTCGCTTTACGGCGCAGTGCATGCAATTACGAAGGTCACGCGAGCAGCCGGCGAGCCACATTCGAGCGAACTGGCGGACATTGTCGGGCCAGTGTGTGAGACGGGAGACTGTTTCTTGCGCGGGTGGCCAATGGGAGAAGTGAAGGCAGGAGATGTGCTTGCGATTTGGGCCGCCGGCGCTTACGGAATGTCGCTGGCATCAAACTACAACGCGCGCGTTCGTCCGGGGGAAGTTTTGGTGGACGGAAAAAATATCCGGGTGATTCGCAAACGCGAGAGTCTCAAAGATTTGCTGCGCGGAGACGTTCTCGCCTGAGTTAAGCTTCGCCCCACTTCAGCTTACTTCGCAAAATTTCATAATAAGATTTCCGCTTCGGCTGAATGAGTTTCAGTCGCTCTTGCGCACGAAAAATCCGCACCCGATCGTTCGACTGCATTTGCTGGCCTTTTTGGCCGTCGAGGGTGAGATAGATTGAGTCCGCGGGGCCAACAAGGCTCATTTCAACGCAACATTTGTCGCCGACCACGAGCGGCCGGTCGCTCAGTGTGTGCGGACAAATTGGCGTGACGATAATGGACTCGACATTGGGATGAACAATTGGGCCGCCGGCGGACAGCGAATAAGCGGTAGAGCCGGTCGGCGTGGCGACGATAAGACCGTCGGCGCGATAACGGCAAACGAAGTCCTGATCAATGCTGAGTTTCACTTCGATCATACGGGCGAGTGCGCCTTTGTTAATGACAACTTCGTTGAGGACAAGCTGGTCGTCGAGCGTTTTGCCGTCGCGGATGAGCACCGCATGAAGCATGACGCGTTCGCTGGCGGCCAGGCGCCCGGCTAAAGTTTCTTCGAGCGCCGGATACAGTTCCTGCAAAGTGAAACTGGTGAGGAATCCGAGGCTGCCGAGATTGATGGGCAAGATCGGGATGCCGCGAGGAGCGGCTTCGCGCGCGGCGGAGAGAAGCGTGCCGTCGCCTCCGAGAACGAGAAGGAGATCGGATTGAGCGGCGAGTTCGGCGCGCGTTTTGCCTTGCCCATCCGTGCCAAGAGATTGCGCGGTCTCCTGGTCATACTGCGCGCGTAGATACCTTGCTTCGAGCCATTTGCGCAGCGGGGGCACAATGGCGGAGATATCCACGCGGCGCGGCCTGGAGATGATTCCAATGTTTGTGAAGTCAGACATGAATGTTGAAGTGATTCTACCTTAGCCAATTTTGCGAGCGTGGAGAAAAAACTCCTGGTTGCCTTCCGCGCCGGTGATGCGGCTTGGCAACACGGCGAGGGGTTCGAGACCTGCTTGTTGCGCGTGGGTTTTGACAGAGGCGATGGCTTTTTCGTGGAGAGAAGGATCCTTCACGATGCCGCCGGAGGAAACGTCTTCGCGGCGGAGCTCGAATTGGGGTTTGATGAGGATCAGGAACGTGGCGTTTGGTTTGGCAACGGCCACCGCGGGGGCGAGTATTTTTGTGACCGAGATAAAGGAAACGTCGGCGACGACTAGATCGACACGTTCGGGAATTTCAGATGGCTGGAGCTCGCGGGCGTTGCGTTCGATCCGAATAACGCGAGGATCTTGCTGGAGCTTCCAGGAGAGTTGATTGGTGTTTACGTCGACCGCGTAGATGCGCGCGGCGCCGTGTTGGAGAAGACAATCCGTGAAGCCTCCGGTAGAAGAGCCAAGATCGAGGCAGACAAGATTTGCGGGATGGATGGAAAAATCGGCGAGGGCGCCCTCAAGTTTAAGGCCGCCGCGGCTCGCGTATTTCTGCAGGCGGCTGTTGACTTCGATGCGGGCCGATTCGGAAATTGGCGCCCCGGCTTTTTCCAGTTTTGCGCCATCAACGCTGACTTCGCCGGCAAGGATCATGGCCTGGGCTTTTTGGCGGGATTCGGCGAGGCCGCGCTCGAGCAGAAGAAGGTCGAGGCGTTTTTTCTGGGATTTGGCCTTCATGGAAAAGGTTACGTGCGGCGATAGACGAGGAATTCGGCTATTTCGCGAAGGCGGGAAGCCTCCTCGCCATAAGGCGCGAGTTCGGAGATGGCCTTTTCAGAAAGTTCTTTGGCGATTTGGTGAGAACGTTCGAGTCCGAAGACGGATGGGTATGTGGCTTTTTGTTGAGCGATGTCCTTGCCAGCGGTTTTGCCGAGCGCGGCAGAAGATTCTTCGACGTCGAGAATGTCGTCGGTCACTTGGAAGGCCCAGCCGATGGTTTCCCCGAAAGAGCGGAGTCGCGCGACGTCCTGGTCGGTGGCGCCGGTGCAGATTGCGCCCGCGGTGATGGAAGCGCGAATAAGAGCCGCGGTTTTTGAGCGATGAATGTATTCGAGCATTTCCGGTCCGGCAACTTTGCCCTCGGCTTCGATATCGGCGACCTGGCCGCCGACCATTCCGTTGACGGTGCCCGCGGAAGTTGAGATTTCCGTGACCATTCTTACACGGCGATCCGCATCCACGGGAGCCGCTGCGATGGTTTCGAACGCAAGGGTGAGAAGCGCATCGCCAGCAAGAATTGCAGCGGCCTCGCCGAATTGCTTGTGGCAAGTAGGTTTTCCGCGGCGAAGGTCGTCGTTGTCGAGCGCGGGAAGGTCGTCGTGGATGAGCGAGTAAGTGTGAATGAATTCGATGGCGCATCCGGGAAACATTGCAGCTGAGACGTCTTCTGAAAAAATTCGCGCGGATTCGAGGCAGAGAATCGGACGGACGCGTTTGCCGCCGGCGAAAACGCTGTAGCGCATCGCTTTGTGGATGGAAGATGGACGAGTCGCCTCGGACGGCAGAAGTTTTTGCAGCGCGGCGTCAACGGCTTGCAGGTCTTCTTCAAAAAAAGAGGGAAGTTTCATCGTGCGCTAATTGGCGGAGCGAATCGCGGCCGGCGCATCAGGATTCTTCGCCTTCCGGATCGAATGATTCGGCGGTCAGTTTGCCGTCGGCTTTCTTGAGCAGGATTTCGACTTTGCCCTCAGCTTCTTCAAGCTGCTTCTGGCACTCGCGCGAGAGGGCGACGCCTTCTTCGAAAAGCTTCATCGCTTCGTCGAGCGAAAGCTGCGGGCTTTCAAGTTTGCGCACCACTTCTTCGAGGCGCGCGAGGGAACGCTCGAACTCCGGCTTCTTTTGCGGCTCTGGCTTCTTGGGAGCTGGATTGTTCACGCTCGGCGCTTGTCCTCTCCGATAAACCATCATGACGGCCCGCGAAAATCCGGCGCCAGATGCATTCAACATTCTAAGGCACGCCGGAGAACGGAAACAATTGCTTTGTGAAGTTTAGCGGCGTCGAAATTCGTGACGGCGTTGCCGCTGTCGCGCGGACCGCGTTTTGCGAGGCCCATGGATCTAGGAAGCGGGCTTCAACGTTAGCGCGTGGCGCTTTGTTTTCGCTTCCGCAGCATCGCTGAAAGGCTGCGTGAGGGGCCTGCCATCGAACCAATATGGAAACTGATCGGTGTAATGACTGCTGCCAGGCTGGCCGCTCTGGCCGCCAGGAATAAGCATGAGAGATTCGTCCCAGTCGGCAGTGTTTGCGACAAAGCGCATCGCGGGGCCGTGCGTTTTGGTGGCGGCGCGGGGACTGTACCGTGTGCCGGATTGCGGCCGGTCTGAAAGGCTAAGAAAGAATTTCAGCGCCCCCTTTCTTCCAAGAGGATGGTTCAGTTGCAGAGGATTGAAATTCTTCCACTGCCAGTCTACGATACGAGGGCTGCGTGTTCGCTTCTCTAAAATGATCACGGCATTGTCCGCCGCTGCGACCAGGAGGTCGTCGTAGGTCTTGAATTTAGGTGGCAGCCATTTGGCCGGATGTTCCGTGAGAATTTTCTGCAGAAAGGCGACTTTGCGCCAGCGATACAAGTCTGTGTCGCTCCCAAGATAGGGTTCCAGAATCAGGCGCAGTGCTTCCTGACGAGTGGCGTCGAGGAAAGAGACGACGGACGAATCTGGCGTGGCGATTCCATTCCAGTCCCTTGTTTGGGCGATCAGTTTCTTCGCGCGTTCGTCTTTCGGTGTTGCGTTTTGCGAGGCGGCGACGAGTTGCTCGCCGATGAAAACTTCCGGAAAGCTGAAGGTGTCCGTTTGGACCTTCATCATGTCAGCGGGACGCAGGTCATGCTTGTCAT
>JAFDVY010000155.1 GCA_018268785.1 Acidobacteriota bacterium
ATCCCAGGAACACACTAAACGGACGGACTGAAGGGAGGACTAAACTTAGGCCACGAAGCGCGCACTTGTCATTCCAATTCCGCTGAAAGCGGAATTGGAATCTGCTTTTGGTTTTTACGAGGATACTTGAAAAGTTTCTTTAGGATGTGGGAGCTTTTGCTCCCACGATTCTGACTCGCGCGGAAGGGCTTCAGCCCCTGAAGAAAGGCTTTGGATATGAAAATTGGCTAAGGCTTTTCGGAAATGCAGTGATATTGTCCGCGATAAAAAAGAAGCGGCTCGCCGTCAAAGAATTTCGCATTTTCCACTTCGGCAATCACAATCGAGTGATCGCCCGCGGCGTGAAGACCGGAGAGTTTGCACGAAAGCTGGCACAAGACATTCTCCAGCAGCGGAATTTTCTGATCTGTCCAAAGAAACTTCACACCGAGTCGTTCTTGCGTATCGCCGTCCTGCTCGATCCTGGCGAAGAATTCCGAAAACGCCTGCTGCTCGCGCCTTAAAACGTTGACGCCGAACCGTTGTTTCTCTTTCAGCAGCGGCAAAAGCCGCGCACGATGATCCACACAAACGGAAACAAGCGGTGGATCGAGCGAAACCGACGCGAACGAATTCGCCGTCATCCCGTGGACAAAGCCCGCATCGCGCTCGACCGTGACAACGGTCACACCGGTTGCGAAATGCCCCAACGCGCGGCGAAATTCCGTTGACGTAAGTGGACCAGCCAGCATGTTTTCTCCTCAAGATAACACACGCCGAGGAGAAAGATGATGGCAAAGGGCGGCAAGAACTGGCGCAAGGAAAAAAAAGAGCGTCCCAAAGTTCGGGACGCTCTGATTTCGTTCCCTTGCGATTTTGTTACCGCGGGTGAGGCGGGCGATCGTTGTTCTTGGGCTCGTTCTTCGGCTGTTTCGGAGGCTTGTTTTCTCCGCGCGATTTTTGCTCGTCTTTTTGCTGCTTCTGCTCGAGCTGCTGTTGCTGCCGATCGTGTTTTTGCTCAAGTTGTTCCAATTGCTTTTGCTGCTTTTCCTGAGCTTGCTGCTTCGCCCGATCGTCAGACTGCCTCTGCTGGAGCTTCTGCTGCTCTTGCACCTGCTGCTGTTCGACTTTTTGGCGCTCGCGATCCTGCTGCTGGCGCAGACTGTCGAGCTGCTGCTGGTGCTGTTGTTCGAGTTGAGGATTCACCGTTGGCCGCGAAATCGGCGGGCGATCGTTGTACTGGCGGTTGCTGCCGTTGCCGCGCCCGTTGTCCTGGGAATTGTTCTGTACGTTGTCGTTCGTGTACGACGGACGATTCGGATTTGCCGGCGGCTGATTCTGCACGGCCGGTTTTTGTTGAACCTGCGGGTTCGTCTGGACCGGTTGATTCGGCCGATTGTTCGGACGGTTCTGCACACCGTTCTGTACTTGCGGCGTTACCTGGCGCGCGGGCGGTGCGATGCGAACGTTCGGCCGCGTTGTTTGTGTCTGCAGTTGACGTTCCTGCGAAACGGCGATCGGGCGTCCACCATTCGCCTGAATCGCTTGCTGCTGCCGCGCAAAAGAGATTGGCGCCGGAGGCGGCGTTGTCTTTGCCACTACGGGACGATTTGCGAATGCAGCCGCACCTGTTGGGCGAATGTTGGATGTCGCACCAGCGCCCAAAACGCTGCGCTGCTGCGGAACAACCGCTGGTCCTGTCGGAGCGACCGGAGCCGCGGATACTTCTCTCGCGTCGACGCGAACCATATTCTTCGCCACAGGTTGCGCGGAAGTGAAGGACGCCTGCGAAGTTGCCGTCACAGCGTTGTTGATGTGCTGATTCTGATAGGTGATGTTGGTCACGTTCACGGTCTTGTTCACGTAAACGTTGTTGTAGACGTTGGTGACTTGCGTACGATTGATGATCGTCGTGTTCGAAATGTTGACGTTCTGCACGTACCGCTGGCTGACGTGATACGACGGGCAATACACATCGCGCGGACCGAGCGGGAACCACGCAACTCCAACCGCCGGCGGTCCGCCGACGGCCACGCCAACTCCCCAATGCGCGCCGCCAACCCATGCAACCAGTGCGGGTGCGTAAACAGGGCGGACGTAAGCAACGGTAACAAACGCGGGCCGAGGCGCGACGGGCACCCAGCCCCAAACTCCGCCGACAACAACCCAGCGTCCATAGTGGAAGGGAGCAAAGCCCCAGGGCGCATCGTCAACCCAAGTCCAACCCCACGGAGCAACGTATGCCCAATGGCCGTAACGATAGGGGGCCCACCCAACGACGGTGGTGTGCGGAAACCAAACAGTGCCGTATTCGGAGACGGGGCGCCAGCCTCCGTAGTCGTCGAGGTCTTCATAGCCGACGACGTCATCGGAGACGTAGCGAGCAGAATTGGAGCGATCCCATCTGCGGTCGCGTTCGGAACACCATTGATCGAAATCGTCGTCGCCGCCGTAATCTTCAATGTCGGCGCTGAGCTGGTCGAAGCCGGAAAAAGTTCCGGACTGATCGGCGTGGATAGCATAAGCGGAACCGGCGCCGGTGACTTCGCCGTCGCCGCCGCGAACTTTCACGAAGGTGGTGTCGCCGGCTTCGTTCACCGTTACTCGATAGCTACCAGGTCTGAGAACAGTAAATGCAAGATTTGGGGTGTCAATTTCGATGTTTTCGTCTTCATCGAGGCGCTTGACGCGAACGTTGATGGAGCCTTCAGTAAGGCGAATCTGGGCGGTGCGGTCATCGAGATTGAGAAAGGAGAAACCCGTTTCGCCGCCAATGCGAACGGCGCTTGAACCGAAGCGCAATTCGGCGCGGCCGCCCTTGTCGGTCCAGAGTTTGTCGCCCGTGGTAACAGGGCGATTCGCAACGATGGAGACCCAATCATCCGTGCCCGCAGGCTGAAAAGAAACGGGACCACCTGTGTAGCTGAGGCGGGCGGCGCGGGAAGGAGGGTCGTCGTTATCGCGGTCGTCGCGATCTCCTTGCGCGAACGAGAACTGAGGCAAAGCAAGAAGGGCGGCCAGCACAAGGGGGAAAAGGGCTAGCCATTTGGTTGTCCTGCGCATAAATTTGCATCTCTCCTGAGCTAACTGGCGGCGCCTCGCTGGATTGAACGAGGTTCGCCGGGCTATTTCCACTCATTTCAAAACTAACACCACAATTCACCACAGGGCCGACGGGTCTCTTGCCAGTGTCCAAAATGGAATGACCCGATACGAAAAAGCTTCAGTTGGTTAAACACATTTGGGGAGAGAGAGTTGCGGGGGGGGGATTGCGCCAGCGGATTGCTCTTGATGCTTACCTGTTGCCAAGTATTGCCGGGGCTAAAGCCCCTGACCTACAAAAACCGAAGGGCGGCTTCGGAAAGCCGCCCTTGCAAATAACTTGGAGAGAGTTGCGTTGGGATCAGTGACGGCCGTGGGAAGAACCGCCGCCGCCGTGATACGAGCCGCCTCCGCCGCCTGAGCTGTGGCTCGGCGCGGAATAGCTGCGTCCACCACCACCGCCGCCAGAGTTGCCGCGGCTTGGCGGCGCGGAATAGCTGCGTCCGCCACCACCGCCGTAGTTACCGCGGCTTGGCGGGGCAGAGTAACGCGGTTGCGAATAGGAACGCTGGGCCGGAGGATTGTAGGAGCGCGGCTGCGAATAGCTGCGGCCTTCGTTGAAGGAAGAAGGTCCGCGCTGCGAATAGTTGCGTTGTGGGGGCTGATAGTTGCGCTGATTGGCGCCGCGATCGACAGATCCGGAATTTGACGGCCGATTGGAATTGCCGCCATTGAAGCGGCCTTCGTTGGCGCGCTGCATGTCGCTCCGCGGGGCATTGCCAGTGCCGGCCCAGGGCGGACGATCGCTGTGCGTCATCGAGGTACCACGAGCATTTCCAGCCATGCCACTATTGTTCGGGGGCCGATTGCTGTTGCCACCAAGGCTCTGGTTGCTGGGACGATTGGCACCGTTGTTGCCGAAGCCGGACGGCGCGCGGCCGCGATCGGTGGCATTACCCTGCGCTTCCCAAGAACGAGTGGCATTGTTGCCAGTGCGGGGCGAATTGTTATTGAAGCCGCCGCGGGCTGCGTTGCCTTCGGCATTGGAGCGCATATTGGAATTGGGTTTGTCGAGCGAGAGTTCGCGCTGCCGCGGAGACATCGCGCCACCGTTTGCAGGCGAATTGTTGAAGCGACCCGAACTCATGGGCTGGCTGGTCCGCGGACGATTGCCGACATTGGCGGAGTTTTCAAAACCGCGGCCATTGTTGATGGCGCCATTGGGGCGACCACTGCCGCCACGGAACGAGTTGTTGTCGGCGGCTCGAAACGTGCCGGAATGGAAAGAGCGAGTGGGCATGTGCGATGCGCCGGGAGCCGGATTGTTGCGGGCGACGACGGAGCGATTCTGAATCGCGGCCGAAGGAGTCGCTACGCGGCCCATGCCATGATTCGCACCGAAATAGCTCTGGCGCGTCGGAGAACCTTCGACGCGGTCTGTCACGCGGGCTCCGCGAAGAGAAGCATCGGTAATGTGAAAGGCCCCGCGATTCACCCGCGCGCCACTCACGAAATTTTGGCGCGACATTACGCTAACGGCGCGAGGGTTGTGAGCGTAGGCATAGTTATAGTTGTTTCCAAAATTGCGGTTATTGAAAATATTCACGTTGGTGATGCGCGTGTTATAGATATTGATGTTGCGCGCATAGCCATAGCTGTGGCGATACCACGGGCAGAACGGTTCACCGAAGCCGAGCGGGAACCAACCCACGCCACCGCCGAAACCGAAGCCGAAGCCAACGCCCCAGCCACGTCCACCGTAGAAGCCGACGAATGCCGGGCTCCAATACGAACGCGCATAGTAGGGACCAGGGCACCAGCCCCAACGGCCACCAATATAGTTCCAACGGCCATAGTGAAATGGAGCATAGCCCCAAGGAGCATAGTCAACCCAAGTCCAGCCCCACGGGCCGACATAGCTCCAATAGCCGTCACTGTAAGGCGCCCATCCAGTGTCGACCACAGTTGGATACCAGACGTGGCCATATTGCGGAACCTCATCCCAGGTGCCGTATTCGTCGAGGTCGCTATAGCCGACGGTGTCGCGCGAAACGTATTTTGCGGAAACGGAATTGTCCTCTTTCAAATCGCGGCTTTGCGACCACTGATCAAAACTATCGGGTGAAGGAGCGGGAGAGACACTATAGCGAACGTCCTGGGTGCCGTTGAATTCACCGCGTTCGCCAGCCCTGATCGGATAGCTTTGTCCGCCAGCGGAAACTTCGCCGGAGCCGCGAATGGCGGTAACGCGGGTGGATTCGCCATCTTCGGAGACATCAATGCGGAAGGCACCGGCTTCCTTGACGGTGAAAGCGAGATTCGGCGCGTCTACTTCGTAGACATCGCCTTCGCGCAATTCGCGGACACGGAAGTTAATGGAACCTTCGGCGATGCGCATCTGAATGGTGTTGTCGTCAAGGTTCAGGAACGAGAGAGCGGTCATGCTGGCGATGTGAACGGACGCTTGACCAGCCTGGAGCTCTGCGCGTGAATCCTTGTCGGCCCAGATTTTGTCGCCGACGGTTACAGTGCCATTGCGCTGAGCTGTACCCCATTCGCCCTGCCCGCCAGGCTGAAACGAAACTTGTCCATCGGTATAGCTGATGCGCGCCACACGGGTGGGTGGGTCGCCTTCATCGGCGCGGACGGACTGAGCGCTAAACGTGAGAAGACCGAGGACAGCAAGCAGCATACCCATGCCGCTTTTCCAGCAAGAATTGGTCTTCATAACATATCCCCTGTTCTACACCGGATTGCCAACGTCTTAAATCCGATGCCTGGGAGCTTACTCTTGGCTCCCGTAAGATGGAACACCGAAGAGGGAAAGAAGTTGCCCCAAAGCCCGGGGCAGACGCGGGAGGTACTAGGACTATAAATAACTGGCCCCATTTCTGTACTTTAGGACAGGCGACCGCCACGGGACACTTCCCTACACTCCTGACTTGAGAGCGCTGCTGCGCTCTGGGAGAATTGCATGCTTATGAAGGGCAAACTGATTGGGGCGTTGGCGTTTGGACTGGCGGCGGCTGTTGTTGCGCCGGCACAAACTTGGCGGCAAGTCGGCCCTCCAGGCGGAACGGTGATTTCGCTGGAAGCAGATGCGAAGGATGCGAACAAGCTGTACCTGGGAACGTCCGACGGACACGTTTTCTCTTCAAACGATGAAGGACAACATTGGCAACTACTGAGCCGAATTGGAACAGGCCAGGATGACGTGATTACGCATATTCTGGTTGACCCACGCAATTCGAACCGGCTGTATGCGAGCACCTGGACACTGTATTCCGGCGGCGGCGGCGTGTATCGCAGCGACGACGCTGGGCGCAACTGGAAGCTGATCGGGCTTGGAAAAGAAACGGTGCGCGCGCTGGCGCAGGCTCCGACGAATCCCAAGGTTTTTGTGGCCGGATCCTTGACGGGCGTTTACCGCTCGCAAGACGACGGCAATACGTGGGAGCGCATTTCTCCCGCGGGCCACGATGACCTTCGCAACTTTGACTCGGTAGCGTTCGACCCGAAAGATGAAAACATTATTTATGCGGGAACTTATCACTTGCCGTGGAAGACGGCGGACGGCGGCAAGAACTGGACTTCGATCAAAGCAGGCATGATTGACGATTCAGACGTGATGACGGTGATCGTCGATCCGAAGAATCCTTCAAACGTGCATGCGACCGCTTGCTCGGGCATCTATCACAGCGTGAATTCGGGCGAGACGTGGAAGCGGTATGCGGGAATTCCTTTCGTCTATCGCCGCACGCAACTGATTCGGCAGGATCCGCAGAATCCGGATGTGCTGTATGCCGGAACGACAAGCGGACTCTGGAAGACGGCGAACGAAGGCGTGGATCAATGGAAGCGGATGACCCCGCTGGAGTGGGTCGTGAACGCGATTGTGATTGACCCGAAGAATCCGAAGCGACTGATCATCGGCACGGAACGGCAAGGTGTGCAGATTTCTGAAGACGGCGGAACGACGTTTGCATCCGCGAATGTGGGCTTCCATCACCAGCACGTTCTGGATGTGGCGATGGATCAGGACCGACCGGAGCGCGCACTGGTGGTTCTGACCTTCGATACCAATGCGTTTCTTGCGACGAAAGACGGCGGAACGACGTGGACGACGCTTGGTCCTGGACTGAAGCGGACGGATTTGAAGCACGTCTATGCGGCACCGACGGGATGGGTTGCTTCGCTGATGAATGGCGGATTGATGCGCTATGACGAAGCGACGAATAAGTGGGTAAAGTCCGGCGTATACGTTGCGGGAGCGACGGCGCAGCCCGCTTCACAGCCTGTGACAAAGGGCAAGGCCGGCGCGGCGGCAAGGAAACCGGCAGCCAGGGCTAGAGGGGCCGCTTCACAAGCGCTTGCGTTCCAAGTTAACGATTTGCTGTTCACGAAGGATGCATGGTTTGCGGCGACAACCGGCGGCGTGCTGATATCACTGGACAAAGGCGCGACATGGCGCTCCGCGGGCAGCGATCCTTTTGTAAAACAGCCGGCGCAATCGCTGGAAGCTTCGCTGGATGGTTCGCAGATCTGGGCGATTTCGCAGAGCAACCTGCTTTATTCCGCTGACGCAGGCAAACACTGGGATGCGAAGAGCCTGACGTTCTCGACGGCGGGCAATTTGCACCTGCACCGCGTGGGCGATGCGAATCTCTATGTGACGACAAACATGGGCTTGTATCTTTCGAAAGATGCAGGCCGCAACTGGACTCGCGCAGACGCTCGCGATCTGCAATTCCAAGACGTGGCAGGCGGCGGCGCGGCGCTGGTTGCGTCGTTGCAGAAGCGCGGACTGCTGACTTCGACGGACGCGGGTAAATCGTGGCAGCGTTTGAACGACCCGATCGCGGAAGGCTACTTCCCTGTTTTGCAGGCGCGACGCAACGGAGCGGTGGTTGCGGCTTCGGCGA
>JAFDVY010000156.1 GCA_018268785.1 Acidobacteriota bacterium
TAGTAGCATAAGGAATTCCGTGAAGCGGGCCGCGATAATGCCCCCGTCCGATTTCCATTTCGGCCGCTGCCGCTTGTTCCAGTGCAACATCGGGAGTCAACTTTGCGTAAGCATTCAGGCGGGGCCCCAGTTTTTCGCTGCGGTCAAGATAAGCCTTTGTGAGATCGACAGGGGAGATTTTCTTCGTTTCGATTCGTTTGGAAAGTTCACTTACCGGGAGGTAGAGGATCTCTTCGCCGATCATCGTCTGTCCTCAAGGTTTCTTGACGGCAGGCGTGGTGGCCGGCGCTGTCTTTGCTGGCTTCTTCTGACGCTCAACAATCGGTTTCAAATAGAGGGCCGGGCTGTCGCCATTTTGAATTGTATACGCGCGCACTTTGTCCAGGGCAGGTTGCAAGACGTAGCAGAGTCTCCGCAAATCGGCCTTCTGGTCGTTGTTGAACCGCGAACCATACTGAGCCAAAATCGCCGCGTGGCGTTGTTCCGCTTCCGCGCGGCTCTGATCTGAAAGTTTTGGAAAATTAGCAGGCAGATTGGAAATCTGCTGGCCGCCAGGCATTTCAGATTGTTCACTTGCAGAGGCCATCGGGGTAGTGGCGATTGGCCCAGCCATCGAAATGAGCGCGGCTTTTTTCGCAAAATCGCGCCGCGAATATCTTTGCTTGTTTTCGTTCATTATTCACCTCAAAAAACGAGCGAACCCTCGTCTAGCGAGGCTACTGAATCCAGCAACCACCGTCAACGGTTGGAGGCGAACTTCATGCGCGCCGAAACGCAGATGGATTTGGCTCTTTAGGACTGGTCCAGCCCTGTGAGCGTGCGGACATGCACCTCAAGCGCCTGATTATATTGGCGCTCGATCTGCAATTCGGTTTGCAGCTTCTTGACGAGAAGATCCAGCCGTGAAATTTCCGCCCGCAGTTTCTGCAAATCGGCGTTACTCGCCTGCGGACGCTGGGGTGCTGAGGCGAACGGTGCAGGTACGACTGGAGTTTGAGGGCGCGGTGTGAATGCTTCGGTCAAAGCGCGTGGCCATGCTCCTTCGGGAGCATGGGCTTGCGGCGGCATTACCGCTGCGGAGTGTTGCGGGGCGGAAGCTGGTGCGGGTGGCGCAAACAATCCAGACAATCCCGAAGGAGCCTCCACTTTTGGCAGAGGTGTCTCTTCCACGTTTGCTTTTGACCCACCCAACAAACTCTTCACGCGCGAAATCAGTTCCTGTGGCTGAAACGGTTTGCGAATCAGTTCGTCGGCGCGAACGGCCACCGCCTTGTCTGCCACACTCTTGTTCACCACGCCGGACATCAAAATCACCGGAGTCGCACTGAATTGCGCGTGCTCCTTGATCTGACTGCAGACCGAATAGCCATCTTGATCCGGCATGATCACGTCGGTGATCACCGCGTCAGGCGGATTCTGCTCGAACTGCCCTAGCGCCGAGGCCGCATCGGGACACGTGATGACGTTGAAGTTCTCGCGGCGGAACGCGATCTTGATGACTTCGCGCATTGTCGCGCTGTCATCAATGAAATAAACGGTTGGCGCTTGTTTAGCCGGCGTTTCCGCCAGAGGGGGCATGGGCATTGTCTCGCTCATTGCAGCTCCGTTTCCGCCGTGTCGCGAGCGGATTCATCGAACTCGCGCATGGCATCCAGCATCAGATCCGTCGCCGAGCGCAAAACCGTGCGCTGCGGCGAGGTTACTCCGTACACAAACTTGTAAACGCCCGAATTGTTATCCACGCAGTTTTTGAGGATGTGGATCACAGCTTCGTCACCAAAGAGGTTTCCACACTCGGCGTGCGCAACTTCTCCGGCATCAAAGAAGAGCACGGCGTCCGTCTCTCCCGCGTTAATGTGCAGAGCGCCCGTCTGATGAGCGTGACCCAGCATTTGCATCACGCCGGGCAAATCGTGGTGCGTAAGGCTTCCGCTCAGGCTTGTTTCATCCTGCGCAAGCATCTGCGTTGGCTGGAAACCGTCGGCCTTGCTTACGATGATGTTTTTCACGTGCGTTGCGAGCACTGCTGGTTGTAGCGACCGGTCAATATAGTCGTCGCAGCCCGCTTGGAAGGCTTCCATAAGAGCGCGTTGGCTGCCGTCGCCAAGCGCGATGATCAGGAGCCCGGTGTTTTTCGAATCCGCATGAACGATGCGTGCCAGCTCGAGTGCGCCCATTTCACGCATATTTGTTGAACACAGAATTGCCGCGGGGGTATCGTATTCGAGCGTAGTAAGCGCAAACGACGCTTGCGTGCAGGCTTTTACTTCAAAACCTTCGCGCTTCAATGCGTCGCTGAGCCGCTTCGAAAAATAGACGTTGCTGTCGATCAGCAAAATTTTGGCAGGCCGGCCCGGGAGCATCATGCTCGGACCTCGGTAGGCTGCGAAAGAGCGGCGACCATACGTGTCGCGAATGGGCCCGGCGTGAGGGCTTCGAGATTCAAGATTTCGAGTGCATCGCCGTTGTGCGAAAGCCATCCTGCAACATGAGCGAGGTCTGATTCAGATCTGGGAGTTAGTTCGGCGGTAATGAGTTCGCAGTCGCCGCTTACTGGCAGTGCGATTGCTTCTTTTTGGGCCCCAAAGAACCGGTGTGCGATCAAGTAGAATCGGCGAAGCGTTAGCTTCTTTCCGACAAGCTGTTCAGAAACGTCGCAAATGGGAATGATTCGCCCGCGACGCAAAATTACTCCTTCCAGTGCCGTCGTGCGGTGAGGAAACCGAAAAACGCGGCTCGGAGCAATTAGCTCCACGATTTGATTCGCTCCGAGCGCAAATCGCCGCTCGCCCAGCCTGAGCAGGACGAAAGCTTCCAGAGCGATCTCTGTCACGACACTCATTCATGAGCCTCGGCCGTGTCAGCTTTCTTTTTCTTGAACTCCGCCTGCACCGCCGTATCGAGCAGCGTCAGTTCTTCCGTGCTTAGAAATCCTTCCGGCTTGACCACGGGAACTACGGTTTGATCCAGCGGAGTCAATCCGCGATACCAGTCCCGTTCTTCATGGCAAAACGCCTGAGGCAAAGACTGGAGATAAGTCATAGTGGTCATCTTCTCTATGCCGTCGACCAACAGAGCGGTCGGCGTGTGGCGCAGGAAGAAAATCAGAGAAGCGGCAGTTGCGGGAAGGCCAAAGTGTACCGTGCCATTCACGACGTAATGCGTTTGTTCGTTCCGTCGCACGGTATGGCGCACCTTGCGGACGGACGTTGTAGGAATTTCTTGAGAGATGCCGGTCAAGCTATCAATACTGCGCACTTCCTGAACGCTGGCAGATGAAATTGCAAAGAGCTGCCCGCCAACGCGAAACAGAATAATCTGCTCTGCGCGCGGCGTGCGTGCTTTGCTGGGGACCGCTGCCTGCATTAACGCACTCCTACGGGAGTTGCCCGGCTCAAGGCGAGTACGCGTTTTTCGATTGCAGAGTAAATGTCGTCAATTGGCAACGTCTGTTCCACAGCGCCGGTTTTGATCGCTTCCGCCGGCATGCCGAAAATTACGGAAGTTGCTTCGTCCTGCGCGAAGACAATTCCACCAGCGGATTTAATTGCCTTCGCTCCCGCTGCACCATCGTTGCCCATGCCGGTCAGGATCGCGGCAATGCTCATCGGTCCGGCGAAGGTTGCAACCGACTCGAGGGTCACATCAATATTCGGCAGGTAGCCGTTCAAACGTCCTGTAGTGCTGTCGAGCTGAATTCTTCCCGTAGGAGAAACGCGCAAATGCTGGCCACCCGGGCAGATGTACAGCGTTCCCGGCTGGAGCACGTCATTGGCAGCGGCTTCCCTTACGCTGATTTCGGTGAATTCTTCAAGTTGTGTCGCATATTGGCTCGTAAACGCAGCGGGCATGTGCTGCACAAGAATTACCGCCGCGGGAAAATCCTTCGTGAAGCCCGGAGCAAGGCGCATCACAGTGGCCGGGCCTCCTGTAGATGCGGCCAGCACCACAACAGGGAATCGCTGGTCAGAAGAAGGCGTGCTAACAGGGCGTGCCGCAGCCTGCTTGGGAGCAACAGGCGCCGGTCCACTATTACCTTGGAGTGTGGAAGCGAGCCGCGAAGCTGTTCGCACCACGCGCACTTTGGCAGCCATACGCACTTTGCGCAACAATTCTTCCTTCACGCTGTTCATATCCAAGTCGATTGCGCCTGAGGGCTTGGCCACAAATTCGATTGCGCCAAGTTCGAGCGCTTTCAGCGTGCTCGATGCGCCTTCGCGCGATTCGGAACTCACGATTACGATGGGACGCGGATTTGTCGTCATGATTTGCGCCGTTGCCTGCAAACCATCCATGTGCGGCATGTTGATGTCCATGGTGATGACATCCGGTTTCAGCGATTCGGCGAGTGTTACTGCCTCGCGCCCGTCCTTCGCCTGACCTACTACTTGCAGTTGATCGTCCGCATTGAAAATCGTTTCCAGTACTTTACGCATGAACGCAGAGTCGTCCACGATCAGCACGCGAAATTTTTTGCTTGGGCTAGGTGTCATGTTCGTCTACGCCACGGGAGCCGTCGGACGCGTCGCCTCCGTTCCCATGAGTTGTTCCACTGCCGCAATCAGTTGGTCTTCCTGAACGGGTTTGGTCAGGAATGCCGCTGCACCTTCCTTGATTGCGCGGTCGCGATGTTTTGCTCCTGCGCGCGAAGTCACAACCATCACCGGAATTCGCCGTGTTGTTGGACTCTGCCGTAGTTGTGCCATCAATTCATAACCGGTCATGCGGGGCATTTCGAGGTCGGTGATGACCAGATGGCAGCCGTGCTGCGCAATGAGCTCCGCCGCTTCGAGCCCGTCGGACGCGAGCTTTACGCGATATCCGCTCTTTTCGAGCATTCGGCCCACAAATTTGCGCACGCTGATGGAGTCGTCTGCCACCACGACGACGCGTTCGTGCTGCACGCGGTCGATCGCTTCGCTGGGAATCGAGCCCTTCGCCACAGCAGCCGAGCCTGGCGCGAAAATACGCGCCGCGCTTGGCGTCGCCTGCATCGCGCGCCGTTCATTTGGTTCAGACGCGACCATGCGGTTCAAATCAATCAGTAGAATCAGGCTGCCATCCGGCGCAATCGTGGTGCCGGGGAAGAGTTTCACTCGGCGCAGATATTCGCCCAGGCTCTTGATCACGATTTCGTCTTTGCCCAGAACATCTTCGACAATCAGTCCGATTTGCCGGTTGTCGACATTCGCCACAACCATGCGGAAATAGCCGTTCGTCGGTTCCAGAGTCGGCAATCCAAGATGCGCATCGAGGCGGACGACTTCCGTTACGACATCGCGCACTTTCGTCATCAGCTTTCCGCCAACGTCTTCGATTTCGTCTGCCCTGATTCTGCGAATCTCTTCCACCACGGCGAGGGGTAACGCAAAGTTGGCAGTGCCGCAGCGCACAAAGAGCGCCGGTGAAATGATCAAAGTCAGAGGCACTTTCAGAGTGAACTTCGTGCCCTGTCCCGTCGTGCTCTGAATATCGATTTCTCCGTTCAGTGTATTCAGATTGGAGCGAACCACGTCCAGACCGACTCCGCGCCCTGCAAGCTCCGTCTTCGAAGCCGCGGTGCTGAATCCCGGATGGAAGAGCATTTCGCGCAAATCGCGTTCGGTCAGGCGGTCCGCGGTTTCCGGTGAAACGAGCCCGCGCTCGATAGCGGTCCTGCGCACCCGCTCGTAGTCAATCCCTCGCCCGTCGTCTTCCACTTCGATGTAGATATGGTTTCCGCGATGGTACGCGCGCATCGTGACGCGGCCGGTTTCCTGTTTGCCGGAGGCTGTGCGTTCGGCTGGGAACTCGATTCCATGCGCCACCGAATTGCGCAGCAAGTGGACTAGAGGATCGGAAATCTGCTGAATAATGTTGTTGTCGAGTTCCGTTTCGCTGCCCGCAAGGTCCAGCTCGACAATCTTGTCCGCCGACTTCGCCGCGTCGCGTACCGCACGCGACAAACGCGAATAGAGCGTCCCAATGGGCACCATTCGCGCGGCCGTAATTTCATCCTGCAAGTGGTGCGCGAGTTTCGTGAACTCGTCAATGTCGCCTTCAACTCGTCCGATAAATCCGCCGAGTTGGCCAAGCACTTCGTTCACGTCCGCCGAAATTTCCGCCATCGAACGCGAAAGAATGTTCACGTCGTCGTAGCGATCCATCTCCAGTTCGCTGAATTCCGACCAGAACGAAGAGTCGCCCGCTGCCGCACTCGTGAGCATTTGCCGCGTAGGCGTTTGCTGAGGAGCAGTGAACGAGGAACCTGAATTGAGCTTATTGTATTCGTATTTTTCCTGGAACTCGGCCACTTTGCCTTGCAGTCGTTCTTTCGAGAAGCTCAGCGTCTCCACAAGCCGTTCCAGCTCGGTTACACGCCCCACCATTCGCGTACGATTGATCACCAGCTCGCCGACCGTGTTCATCATGCGGTCCAGGCGGGCAAGCGAAATGCGAACCGATTTCGCGATCGCGGCCGCTGCTTGCTGCTGCTTTTCTGCGTTCTGCGTGCGTGTGGCAGGCGTTACGGCTGTTTCGCCGAATTCCGCTGGTTGCGCTGCGTGGGCCTGTTCGCCTTCTTCCACTTCCATCGGCGCAAATTCCGCGATCTGTGCGAGCAGGGAATCGACTCCTGTGCGCATTTCCGCGTCGTCGGCCCACTGCTTTTGCAGAGTCTTCTTCAGAACGTCCGTGGACACCAGACACAGGTCAATGACTTGCGGCGTCGGTTCGAGCTCGCCATCGCGGATTCGCCCTATCAAGTCTTCCACTCGGTGTGCAATCGCGCCGAGTCGCTTCAATCCTACCTGCGCGGCCGATCCCTTTACCGTGTGAATCGCGCGGAAGAGCTTGTTGACTTCTTCCGGATTGTTGTTGCCTTCCAGTGAAATCAGGCAATCGCTTACGATTTGCAGGTGCTCTTCCGCTTCAGGCTGGAAGAACTCCAGAATTTCTGCGGGAACTTCATCGTCCAGTGGCAACGCGTCAAAATAGGAACCAGTCGCCGCCGAAACGATTTCTTGTTCTGGTTCCCCAACAAGTGCCGTCGCCGAATTGCTTCGTGGCGCCGAAAGATTCAGCGGAGGAACCTCGATGGGGAACGCAAACCGGTAGCGTTCCTTGAACGCCGCAATGTCCTCAACGTTTTCCTTGCCCGTATCGCTGATTTCGAGAAGGTCGGTCTCCAGCACGGAAATCCCGTCCGACAAGAACTCCGTCAGCGGCCCGTGCAAATCTTCGCCGAGGGACGCATTTAACGCGTATTGAAAAACATGCGCCAGCTTACCCGCAACTTCCGAAAATTTTGTGTAGCCATAACTGCCCGAGGTTCCGCTCAGTGTGTGCGCGGAAATGTATAGCCGCTCCAGGTCTTCCCGCTTCGGCTCAATCTCTTGCAGCACGACAACGTATTCCCGCAAATATTGCAGGTGCTCCGACGCCTCCTGGAGGAACAGCTCCACGGCTTCGCGGTCTGGTCCGCTCATGCGCGTCCCTCCGCAACAAGCTCCGGCTTCAGCAGTTCATCCGCCGTTGGCTTGCGATACAGAATGCAGTCGTTCAGCACAATCGCCTGAAACTTCACAGGCATTTTCGAAATTGACTCCGAATGGCCCAGAAACAGATACCCGCCGGGCTCCAGCGCATCATAAAAGCGCTGCACCAACTCGCGCTTCCGTTCTTCCGAAAAGTAAATCAATACGTTCATGCAAAAAATCAGATCCATCTTCCCCACGTAGACGGGATTCGAAAGATTCATCTGAACAAAACTCACCATCTTTCGAATTCTCGGCCGGATCCGATGTGCATTTCCCACAGGCGCAAAGTGCGTCGCAAGCTGCCGCTCGCTTACGCTGCCAATTGTCCGCCCCGAATAAGTCGCGCGCTCCGCGCTTTCCAGAGCCTGCCGCCC
>JAFDVY010000157.1 GCA_018268785.1 Acidobacteriota bacterium
GCTTCCACGGAGTAGTTCACCTTGCGCACCGGCGAGTGAACGCTGTCCACCGGAATGTAGCCGATCGGCAGGTCTTCGTCGTAGTTGCGATCCGCAGCCACATACCCGCGGCCGTTCTTCACGCGCATTTCGATTTGCAGCTTGCCGCCTTCGCTGACCGTTGCGATATACACGCTCTTGTCCAGCACGGCGAAATCGGCGTCTTCTTCGATCTGCGCGGAAGTCACGGGACCCGGCTGCTCGACGTTCACGTAAATCGTCTTCGGCAGGTCCGTGTTCAGCTTGATGGGTACCTGCTTCAAGTTCAGGATAATGTCCGTCGCATCTTCCACCACGCCGGCAATCGAAGAAAATTCGTGCAGCACGCCTTCGATCTTCACCGCGGTGATCGCCGCGCCTTCAATCGAGCTCAGCAGCGCGCGCCGCAGGCCGTTCCCTACCGTCGTTCCCCAGCCGCGTTCAAAAGGCTGCGCGGAAAAACGTCCGTACTTTTCCGTCAGCGATTCCAGCTCTGATGCAAGGCGCTTCGGCTTTTGAAAACCCTTCCACATCGTGTTCCATCCTTCTGCGGCTGTGTTTCCAGCCGCGCAAACCTAAAACTGTTGGAGCCTTTGTAGCGCCGGCCTTCAGGCCGGCATTTCTTACTTGGAGTACAACTCGACGATCAGCTGTTCGTTGATCGGCGGTGTCTGCACGTCTTCGCGCTTTGGCAACGCCACAACTTTTGCCTTGAATTGTTCGCGGTCCTGTTCGAGCCAGGGCACAGTTCCCTGGCTTTGCGCGACGTTGCGCGCTTCCAGCACCATCGCGTTCTGGTGCATCTTTTCCTTGATGGCGATCTCTTCGCCCACGACCACCTGGTAAGAAGGAATGTTGACCTTCTTCCCGTTGATGCGGACGTGGCCATGCAGCACAAGCTGACGCGCCTGCGAACGCGAGGACGCAAGCCCCGCGCGCCACACGACGTTGTCGAGCCGGCGCTCGAGGAAAATGATCAGGTTTTCGCCCGTCGGGCCCTTCGTCCGTTCCGCCTTCTCGAAATAATTGCGGAACTGGCGCTCCAGCAGCCCGTAGGTGCGCTTCACCTTCTGCTTCTCGCGCAACTGCAAACCGTAGCCGGCGACCTTCGCGCGGCGCGACTGGCCGTGCTGGCCCGGAACGAAATTGCGCTTTTCAATCGCGCACTTTTCGGTAAAGCACCGCAGACCTTTTAGGAACAACTTTTGCGCTTCTCTGCGGCAGAGGCGGCAAACTGCTTCACGATGTCTTGCCAACTTCGATTCTCCCTTCTGGATACCAAGTACTAAGTTCTAAGTCTTCAGTCGTAAGTAAATTCAGCGGCAACGGGAACTGTCCAACCTTTTCGTTTTTTTTTGGCTTCTCCATTGCTCTGTCGTATCGTTCGCCCTGTTCTTACCTATCACTTACAACTTATAACTGAAAACTGTTCTAAACGCGGCGGCGCTTCGGCGGACGGCAGCCGTTGTGCGGAATCGGCGTCACGTCGCGAATCACCACGATGTGCAAACCCGCAGCGGCCAGCGCACGTACCGCGGATTCGCGGCCGGAACCCGGCCCTTGTACGCGAACTTCAATGCTCTTCATGCCGTACTGATCGCGCGCCGTGGTCGCCGTCGAGAGCGATGCCTGTTGCGCGGCGTACGGAGTGCCCTTGCGCGAGCCCTTGAAGCCGACCGCGCCGGAGGAAGACCAGCACAGCGTGCGGCCATCCGAATCCGTGATGGTGATCTGCGTGTTGTTGAACGACGCGGCAATGTGCGCCACGCCGTGCGGCACGATGCGCTTCTCGCGCTTCTTCTTGAACTCTTTTTTGCGCTTCGCAGCCGCTCCACCCGCCGCCGGTTTTGCCGGCGCCTGTGTTGCGTCCTGCCCTGCTTTCTGCTCTTTAGCCACGTTCTGCTCCGTATCTTGGGAGTCTTCCGTCGTCAGTGATCAGTTCTCAGTAAAACCGTTTGCAACTTGATGCTGACGACGCGCTCCGAATTCCATTTTGTACTCAAGCAGTTTTCGCCTCTGACTGACGACTGAAAACCGATGACTGGAAACTTGTTTCTTAGCCCTTCTTGCCCTTGGTCTGCTTCTTCGCTGCGACTGCGCCGCGGCGCGGACCTTTGCGTGTGCGCGCGTTCGTGTGCGTGCGCTGCCCGCGAACCGGAAGATTGCGCCGGTGGCGGATGCCGCGATAGGCCTGGATTTCGATCAGCCGCCGGATGTTCATCTGGATCTCTTTGCGGAGATCGCCTTCCACGCGGCCTTCTTTTTCGATTTCCTGGCGAAGGCGGTTGGTTTCGTCTTCGGTCAGGTCGCGAATCTTCTTGTCCGAATCCACATTCGCTTTTTCCGCGAGCTTCTTCGCGCGCACCTGCCCGATTCCATAGATCGAAGTCAAACCGATCCAGAGGCGCTTTTGCGGCGGAAGATCAACACCTGCGATACGTGCCATTTGTTACTTCTCCTCAAAACTTCAGTTCTAAGTCCTAAGTTCCAAGTTTTAGGTTTCAAGTAGCAGAACCGCTCCCGGTTTTTGCCTTTACTCAAAACTTAAAACCAACCACTGAATACCTTTATCCCTGCCGCTGCTTGTGCTTCGGGTTGGAACAAATCACCCGCACCACTCCGCGGCGATGAATCACCTTGCACTTGTCGCAAATCTTTTTCACGCTTGCCCGAACTTTCATGATCCCTGCTCCTCACTGAACGGGTCTAAAGACCCGCCACTACAAAACCCTTGTACAACCTGCCGGGCTTAAGCCCGGCGCTACGAAACCTTTTCACAACTGCCGGGCTTAAGCCCGGCGCCACGAAACCCGCTCTATTTGTAGCGGTAGACAATTCGGCCGCGGGTCAAATCATACGGCGAAAGCTCTACTGCCACTTTGTCTCCGGCCAAAATCCGGATGAAATTCTTGCGCATCTTGCCGGAAACGTGCGCCAGCACCTGATGCTTGTTTTCCAGCTCAACGCGGAACATTGCGTTCGGCAACGGTTCAATCACCGTGGCCATCACTTCAATGGCGTCCTCCTTGGTATTTCCGGAGTCCTTCTTCTTGTCTTCGTCCTGATTCGCCATGTTCTCCCAAAGAACGGGTCTAAAGACCCGCCACTACAACCCTCACTACCATTCTACCAAGCCGGTCCAGTCATCGCTTTCGGCCGCGTCAAAATCCACGGTCCGTTCGCGGTGATGGCCACGGTGTGCTCGAAATGCGCGGAAGGCCGGCCATCGGCCGTTTCCGCTGTCCATTCGTCGCGCATCCGAACATCCGGACGCCCCGCGTTCACCATCGGCTCGACCGCGATTACCATGCCTTCCTGCAATCGCGCGCCGCGCCCCGGTTCGCCGTAATTCGGCAGGTTCGGCTCATCGTGCATTTTCGTTCCGATGCCGTGCCCGACAAATTCGCGAACCACCGAAAAACCGTTCTGCTCGACCAGGCTCTGCACCGCGTGACCGACGTCGCCGAGCCTGTTTCCCGCGCGCATCTTGTCAATCGCGCGGTCGAGCGATTCCCTGGTCACGTCCAGCAACTTCTTCACTTCCGGTTTGATTTCACCCACCGGAACCGTGACCGCCGAATCTCCGTAGTATCCATCGACTTCCATTCCGAAATCGATCGATACGATGTCGCCTTCCTGCAACTTCCGCTTCGGCGACGGAATCCCGTGAACGATCTCGCTGTTCACGGACGTGCAAAGAACACAGGGATAACCCCGATAGCCTTTGAACGCCGGCTTGCCTGGCTTTCCCGCGATGAGCCTCCTGGCTTCTTCCTCGAGGTCCATCGTGGTGATGCCGGGCCTTACAAACTTTCGCAGAGCTTGCAGCACCTCGTGGACAACCAGTCCTGCGCGGTGCATTTTTTCCAGCTCTTCCGGACTGCGCAGATGAATCGCCATGCTTCTAGTGCGTCCGCCTCGCGCTCATCACGCTCTCTAAAACCTGCTGCTTCACTTCGTCCACGCTCTTCGCCGCGTCAATCTGATGCAAGAGGCCGAGGCGCTTGTAGTACGCGACCAGCGGCGAAGTCTGTTTCTCGTAGGCCGACAGACGCGGCGCAATCACTTCTTCGCTGTCGTCCACGCGCTGCATCAGTTCCCCGCCATCGTTGTCGCAACGTCCTGCAACTTTCGGCGGCCGGTCGAAAATATTGTAAATCTCGCCGCCAACCTTGCAGACCCTGCGCCCGGTGAGCCGCTTCATCAGCAGCGGCAAATCAATCACCAGGTGAATCACGATGGGGCGCGGAAATCCGTGCTCCACCAACAACTGGCCCAGATACTGCGCCTGCGCCACGGTTCGCGGAAAGCCGTCGAATACAAAACCGTGAATGCAGTCGCGCCGCTCGATTCGATGGGCCACCATCTTCAGCACCAGCGAATCGGGCACCAGCTCTCCGCGCGACATAATCGGCTGCGCCTGCATGCCGAGCGAAGTTCCGTGCTCGATATGCTCGCGAAGCATGTCGCCCGTCGAAAGATGCGGCGCTCCAAACTGCTTCGCCAGCACCTTCGCCTGCGTGCCTTTTCCCGCGCCCGGAGGCCCGAGAAAAATCACGGCGCGGTCCAGATATTCCTGCGGGCGCACTTCCCCCGCCGCTCCGCGCGCTTCCATTACCGCCGGCTGCGAAGCCGGCCCTTCCGAGCAAAACCCTCGTAGTTGCGCATGACGAGCTGCGCTTCAAGCTGCTGGACTGTGTCCATGGCAACTCCGACGACGATCAGAAGCGACGTGCCGCCAAAATAAAAATTGATGCCAAGCCCCTTGAGGAACCATACCGGGAAGTGGCGGTCAAACCATGCGCCGATGCCCCAGCCGATGTGATCGAAATGGATACCGGTGAGCATCCACTCCGGCAACAAGCAGATCAGCGCGAGGTAGATGCCGCCGATAAACGTCAAACGGGTCAGGATCTTGCTGACGTATTCGCTGGTGTTGCGGCCAGGACGGATGCCGGGGATAAAGCCGCCGTTCTTGCGCATGTTGTCCGCGAGTTCGGTCGGATTGAACACGATGCCGATGTAAAAGAACGAGAACGCCATGATCATGACGATGTAAAGCAGGTTGTAGAGCGGCTCTCCGAATTTAATGGTGTCGAAGATCGTGTCCACGAACGCCCAACGGTGGTTCAAGAACAGGGAAATGGTCGGCGGAAACGCGAGCAGCGAGCTGGCGAAAATCGGCGGAATCACGCCGCCGGAATTGACGCGCAGGGGAAGATAAGAGGATTGGCCACCCATCACGCGGCGGCCGACAACGCGCTTGGCGTATTGCACCGGAATACGGCGCTGGCCGCCTTCCACGAGAACGATGAACGCCACGACCGCGATCATGAAAATCAGGAGAACGGCAAGAACCACGATGCTGAGCGGGCCCCACTGCTGCGTCTTGACGAGTTCGAAGAGGTTTCCAATGGCGCGCGGCAGACCGACGACGATGCCAACGAAGATGATGAGCGACATGCCGTTGCCTATGCCGCGTTCGCTGATTTGTTCGCCGAGCCACATGATGAAGGCCGAGCCGGTGGTCAGCGTCAGAATCGTCATCAAGGTGAAACTCCAGCCCGGGTTATAGACGAACGATTGATTGTTCGGCCCCGTGGCATGGGAAAGAGTCGTAGCAATCGAAAACGATTGAATCAGGCTAAGCGCAATGGTGAGGTAGCGCGTGTATTGCGTGATTTTCTGCCGGCCGAGCTCGCCTTCTTTCTGAAGGCGTTCGAGATAGGGGAACACCACCTGCATCAACTGGAGGATGATGGAGGAAGTGATGTACGGCATGATGCCGAGCGCGAAAATGGTGAGTTTGCGCAGGTTGCCGCCGCTGAACAGATCGAAGATGCCCAGGGCGGAATTTTGCGCCGACTGGAAAT
The DNA here is from genome assembly GCA_018268785.1 of Acidobacteriota bacterium. GTDB lineage: Bacteria > Acidobacteriota > Terriglobia > Acidiferrales > UBA7541 > Acidiferrum. The sequence goes on from JAFDVY010000157.1 coordinate 5,892, forward strand.
ACGCTTCCAACACGCTCGCGTCGATTCCCGGCGTGGGAATGTGCGCGCCAATGCGATAGACCGCCAGCAAAGCCAGCGTGAATAGGACGCGCTTCCGCAGATCTTCGATGCGGAAGAGATTCGCGAGTGCCTGGAAGAATCGATTCATACGTTACCTTGTTCTCGTCGCCTGCAAACTAAATCCCAAGAGACGGGTCTAAAGACCCGCCACTACAACCTACGCCAAAACCTCGAACGAGCCGCCGGCCTTGGTAATCTTTTCCTTGGCGGAAGCGCTGAAAGCGTGAGCATGAACGATGAGCTTCACTTTCAGATCGCCGTCGCCCAAAACTTTCACCTGCTCGGTGGTACGAACAAAGCCGTGTGCGCGGAGCAGATCCGGGGTCACTGTTTCGCCCGCCGGAAAAACGCCAAGCTCTTCGACGTTGATGACGGCAAAGGACGACCCAAACGGATTGTGAAAACCGCGCTTGGGAATACGGCGATGCAACGGCATCTGGCCGCCCTCGAATCCACGGCGGCGCGAATAACCGCGGCGGGACTTCTGTCCCTTGTTGCCGGAACCGGAAGTCTTGCCGAGCTTCGAGCCGATCCCGCGGCCGACACGGACTTTCTTCTTGCGGGAGCCGCGCGGGGGCCGCAGCGTTGAAAGGCTTGGAGAACTCTTTTTTTGTTCAGTCTTCTTTGCCATGACTTATTTCACCACTTCCACGAGATGGCGGACTTTATGGATCATGCCGCGCGTTTCCGGCGTGTCCGCACGCTCGACAACCTGGTGCAGGCGGCGCAAACCGAGGCCGCGAATGGTCTGCCGCATGTCGTCGGTGCAGCTGATAAAGCTGACCACCCACTTGATCTTGACCGTCCCGGAGGACGCTGTTTTCTTCTGCGCTGACATTAGTTCTCACCCGCCGCTTTTTCTTTCGCCTTGCCGGTAATTTCCTCGACGGTTTTGGTGCGCGTTTCGGCGACGTGAGCGGCATCCTTGAGGCCGAGCAAAGCCGCAAACGTGGCCTTGATGACGTTGTGCGGATTCGAGGTGCCGAGCGATTTGGTCAGCACATTGTGAATTCCCGCAACCTGCATGACTTTGCGAACCGGACCGCCGGCGATCACGCCCGTGCCTTCCGCGGCGGGCTTGAGCAGCACCTGGGCCGAGCCATAACGGCCGACAACCTGGTGCGGAATGGTGGTGCCCTTAAGGTTCAACTGGATCAGATTCTTTTTCGCTTGTTCGATGCCCTTCTTGATGGCCATTGGAACTTCGCGCGCCTTGCCCATGCCGAAACCGGCATGGCCGTGATTATCGCCAACGACGACGAGTGCGGAAAAGCTGAGGTTCTTACCGCCCTTGACGACTTTGGTGACGCGATTGATGGCGACAACGTCGTCCTTCAGCTCCGCCGGATTCACTTCCAGCAGACGGCGCACCGCGAGACTCTCTCTTAGAATTTGCTTCGACATAGGCTTAGAACTTTAACCCCGCTTCCCGCGCCGCGTCAGCGAGCGCCTTCACGCGGCCGTGATACTTGTATCCGCCGCGATCGAAAACCACTTTTTCAATGCCGGCAGCCTTGGCGCGTTCGGCGATGATTTTGCCGACAGCCTTGGCTGCAGAAACGTTGCCACCGCCCTTGAGCGACTCTTTCGTCTTGCCGTCATTGGAGCTGGCGGAGACGAGCGTCTTGCCGGCGCGGTCGTCGATGACCTGCGCGTAGATATGGTCCAGCGAGCGATACACGCACAGGCGCGGACGCTCCGTGGTACCCGAAACGGAAAGGCGGACGCGCTGGTGAATGCGTTCCCGCTTTGCTGCTCTCGACAATCTGCGAACCGGTGTTGATGCCACAGCTTTCTCCTCTTGCAAAACCCTGCTTCAAAACGGCCCGCTTCAGGAAGCGGACCCTGCAAAACCCTTGCCGGTCTCTTGCCGGTCTAAAGACCGGCCA
>JAFDVY010000158.1 GCA_018268785.1 Acidobacteriota bacterium
TCCTGTGAACAAACTCCAAAAACAGATGCGCGACATCGTCGCTTCCAAAATCGATCTAAAGCGTTTCGCCCCGCGCGCCGCTGAGGCCGAATAAAAATGCCCGAACAAGAAAAAGCCGAAAAAGAGAAGGCGCCCGTCGTAGGCGAACCGCAACAGCCGACGTCTTCCGTTGGCGCAAAACCGCCCGTTGCCGCTGCCAGCGAAGAAGAATCTGCTCAATCCTTCTTCGGCGAGCCGCTTGTCGGATTCGATCCCAACGAAATCACCGGCAGCCTGATCGTCATCGAAGGCATGGACGGCTCCGGCCGCTCGACGCAAATTTCCTTGTTGCAAGAATGGCTCGAATCGGAAGGCTTCTCGGTGCAAACCAGCGGTCTCCGGCGCTCCAATCTCGTCGGCAGCGATATCGATCAACTCCTCGCCAAAAACGCCGTCACCCGCCTGACGCTTTCGCTCATGTATGCCACCGACTTTTTCGACCAGGTCGAGCATCGCATTGTGCCTGCCTTGAAATCCGGTGCCGTCGTCCTTGCCGATCGGTATGTCTTCACGCTCATCGCACGAGGCGTCGTGCGCGGCATCAATCGCGATTACCTCAGCGGCCTTTACGCCATGGCGCTTCGCCCCCATCTTACCTTTTGGCTCAACGTCCGCCCCGAAACCGCTTTCGGCCGTGAATTCCGCAAAGCGCAGGCTATCAGCTACTGGGAAGCCGGACGCGACATGTCGCTCTCTCACGATTTGTACTGGTCTTTCATCCGCTATCAGACGATGATCAAGCGTGAATTCGAGGCGCAGGCCAAAAAGCACGGGTTCGTCGAACTCGATGGCGAAGCCAGCGTACCCGCCGTCAACAAACTCTTGCGCCAGCGCATCGCCGAGCACCTCGGCATTCGCGGCACCAAATACACTCCCTCTTCCGCTCTTGCCCATCTCTGGCGATAATTCTCTGCATGTCCGATCCGGTTCACATCGCGGCGATTGACGCCGGTTCCAACGCCGTCCGTCTCTCCGTCGTCCGCGCCCACTCGGCGGTGGATCTCGAACCGCTCCACGACGAACGCTATCCGCTGCGTCTCGGCGAAAGCGTTTTTGTGCGTCACCGCTTCAGCGAAGATGTTCTGAAAAAAGGAATCAAAGCGTTCAAATATTTTCGGGAAGTGATGCACGAGTTTGGCGTAACTCGCTACCGCGCCGTCGCCACCAGCGCCACGCGTGAAGCGCAAAACCGCAACTCATTTGTCCGCCACATACGTCAAAAGGCAAAACTCAAGCTCGAAGTCATCGCCCCCCACGAAGAATCCCGTCTCGGCAGGGAGGCGGTTTTTGCGGCGCTCGGTCCCGAATCTCCCTTACGCTGCGTTTCCGATCTGGGCGGCGGCAGCCTCGAAATCAGCATTCTTCGCGACCACAGCGTTATGCAGTCCGCACAACTCCCCGTGGGCACCGTCCGTTTGATGACCACGCTCGGAATTACGGGAGCGGTTTCTTCCGCGCAAGCGGATCAGGTTCGCAAGTATCTGCGCGCGCTGCTCGAATCCAAGCTGTCTCCGCGTCCGAACCTCGGCGGAGAACTCGCGGTTGCCCTCGGCGGCAATGCAGAATCGCTCGCGGAACTCGCGCCCGGCCCGCGCGAGCATGGACTCAGCACGCTTGAACTCTCTTTGCTGCGCGAACGCTTGCCGGATTTGCTGCGCCGCGACGTCGATTCGCGGATGAAAGTTTATGGCGTGCGCCGCGATCGCGCCGACGTGATGGGAATTGCCGGCCTGATTTTCCTCACGCTCGGCCGATATTTGAATCTGCGCACGCTTGCGATTCCGCGCGTCGGACTCCGTGAAGCTCTTCTGCGTGAAATTGCGCGCGAAGCTTTTTCCAGAAAAGAGCCGCACCGCTACGACGCCGATTCGCGCCAGATGTTGAGCGGCACGCGCGTCTTTGCGCGCCGGCTCGACAGCGACCGCCACCACGCAGAGCACATTCGCGAACTGAGCCTGCAACTTTTTGATCAGTTGCAGCCGGTTCATCATCTTCCCGCCGATGCGCGCGTGCTCCTTGAATTGGCGGCTCTGCTCCACGATGTTGGCCACACGGTCAGCAACAAAGGCCACCACAAGCACGGCGAATATCTAACCCTCAACGGCGATATTGCCGGACTCGATGGGCGCAATCGCAATGTCGTTGCCGCCGCGGTGCGTTACCACAATCGCAAGGCAGACCCTTCCGGGAATCATCCGGCCTACGGAGCCCTCAATAATTCCGACCAGCGTCTTGCGCGGCGCCTTGCATCGATCCTCCGCATTGCGGAAGGGCTCGATCATTCACACCGCCGGCGCGTGAACGGGATTCAGGCCAAGTTCCAGCGCGGTGCAGTCGGGCTGCATATTGCGGCGCGCGGGGATGCCGCGGAAGATATTCGCGATGCGAATCGCAGCACCGATTTGTTCGAGCACGAATTCCATGTTCGATTGTATTTTCGCCCGGTTGGTCAGTAGAAAAACTTTTTGATTTAATTTTCGGAGACCCCATGCTGCTTTTTCTGGTGCGCCACGGAATTGCCATCGATCGCGAAGATCCGAAGTGCCCCGCGGAGGCGGAGCGCTACCTCACCGAAGAGGGAATCAAGAAAACGCGCGAAGTCGCTCGCGGCGTCGCGGCAATTGCCGGGAAGCCTGATTTGTTCTTAAGTTCTCCCTACGTCCGAGCGATGCAGACGGCGCATCTCTTCGCGGCCGCGATGAAATATCGCAAGCAAAAAATCCGGAAGACGAATCTGCTGCTGCCTGGCTCAGATGTTGCGGCGTTCTTTCGAGAACTGGCTCGCGACAAAAATGTCGAATCGGTTTTTTGTTTCGGCCACGCGCCGCATCTCGATGAGGTGATTGCAGCCGCACTTGGGAGCAAACGGGACGCAACGAGCCTGAAAAAAGCGGGCGCCGCGTGTCTGGAGTTGCGCCGCGTCGCGCCGCCATCGGGAACTCTTGTCTGGCTTGCGACTCCGAAGATGCTCAAAAAATTGTCCTAATCACGCCTCGTTCAGTATTAGTCCGCGCCTGCCGCTAGAGTTTTGGACGTGGCGGATGGAAATTCCAGCGGGAGCATCGGTTCCACTTTTTCCAAAGCATGGAAAGCGATAGATTTGCCTAGCGCGCTTTCCAGCATGCGTTTGCCGGCGACCAGCGCGTTCGGAGCGGCTTGCGCCTCGGAAAAACCTTCGACAAGGATCGAAATTGAATCCGGATTTGGTTCGACTCGAATTTTTACATTCGGTGCCACGCCCATTTTTTGTAGAGAGCGCACCGTTCTCAGTATTCCCGCAATCAGCAACAGCCTGTTTTGCTGCGCGGGTTCCAACTCCGCGAAACGTCCGCTTTCGGCGGAGGGCGCAGCGCCGCGCTGATAGCGGATGGTTAGGGCCAGCAGCCGCCACTCGTCGCCGGTCCAGCCGGGAGGGGGAGGAAGCTTGGTGAGAAATTTACGCGCATCTTTGTACGCTCGTTTTCCGGAATTCTCCGGGTCGATTCCGTGCAGCAAGAAAACGGCAGTTGCCAGCACTTCCAGCCTTTGTTCCTTGAAAATGGGAGAAGCCGCGGCTCGTTTCAATTCCTTGAAAAGTTTCTTGGCGAGCCGAGCCGTGCCGGCGGTTTTTGCGCGATTGGGATCGGCAGCTTTCGCGGTGGCGAGCAGGCGCGCTTGTGCCGCTTCGGCGACGTGACCGTTTGTCGGCAAACCGAGGCGCCACTGATTCCAGAGACTGGTTGTGCCGAGCGTGAGCTGGCGATATGTTGCGATGCGCTCGGTCCGTTCGCGAGCGATGGTTTCTTTCCACTGATCCAGCGCGGGAGATTCGGGGGCTGCGCCGCGAATCGTATCGAGCAAAACGTCGAGGTCGTGGACGTCTCCGAGGAGATCCTGTACGCGCTTGAGATCGGAACTCCAGGATGCATGTTGCTTCGGCAGAAGATTTTCGACGGTATAGCGAAAATGTTTTACGCCGATGCGGAGTTCGTGCCAGGGTTTTGGTTTTTCGGTGCGCAGAGCGCGGCGGTGAAGCTCGGCGGCCTCTTCGAGGCGTTCGAGGGCGAGGCATTGCGCAGCAGGCCCGTCTATGGGAATTAGCTTTAGACGAGAACGCAAAGCGAGTGCGAGTTTGGTCCAAGCCTTTTCGTCGAATTTCGCGGCGTTCTTTTTTGCTTCGCGTTCCTGGCGGTCGCGTCCGGCTTTGACGGCGTAAAGGATTTGCGTACGAAGGACATTGTCTGCACCGGCGAGCTTGAGGACCCAGCTTTCCTGCACCTGTGAATCACGGATTGCGCCGAGGCTGCGGAAGAGTTTGCGACTGGCTTTGCGGAGGTCGCGCCAGGCGGGGTTGGGATCGACTTCCTCGAAGACGCTTGCGAGCGAGCGGCAGCGGCGCAAGGCGACACGAAGATCGTGGATGGCTTCCTCGTCGGGAGATGCAAGGACTCGCGCACGTTCTTTGAGCGCGCGCTCCATCCAATACAAGAGTCCCTTAGCTTCAGAAGCTTTTGCCGGAAGGGGTATGACCGCTGCCATGACGACCTCGACGCTGCCGTTCCGAAGCCCGTGGGTGGCTCCCCTGTGGAACGGATGAAGAGATAGGGTAGACGTTGGGGCGGACGGTGTCCAGATGGGATGGCGAAGCTGTGGAAAACAGGTGAGGAAAAGCTGCGCCCGTTGGTTCGCCGCGAGTAACTTGGCAGCCTGCGGGCACCCGGGTGTTTTTGTAAAGAGTGCGCAAGCTGCTGGAAGTAAAGGAGATGAGTTGCCGATACCGGCAAAAGACCGGGTAGTAGAGCAGGACTGCAATCTGGCGGGGGCAGTCGGCATACCCACCCCTGGGGCAATCCAGATGATTATCAAAAGAAAGGAGTTGCGGGAGGAGCAATTCGGATCGTTGTCAAAACAGAGGGGATAGGAATTGGGGCTCAAGGACGGCAAGGTGCGTTGGAAAGGATAAAACACGAAACATAGTAGCGAGAAAAAATAAATAAGTCAATAAGATACTGAATAGATAATTCGAATGAACTGTGGAAAACGGTTTGAAAAGCAGGAAGCCGTAACCCGCAGAACTATGAGCATAAGAGCCACCGGGTTTCGGCAGGCCGATGCGCATTGACAGCAACTTCGCAAAATGCGAAGATTTGCCATGCGGATTGTCAGCCGGAAGGCGATTCGAGCGGCGGCTGCCAAGCACAGCGAATGGAGCGCATCCCTAAACGCCTGGTACAAGATCGCGGAAAGCGCGGATTGGAAAAACTTTGCGAAGGTCCGATGCAGCTGGAGAAATTCGGATGTCGCCGGGCGCTTCGTGGTGTTCGATATAAGCCATAACCGGTGCAGGCTGATTGCCACGATCAAATACCGCTGGAGAATGGTTTACATCCGGAAAATTTTGAGTCACGCGGAGTACGACGAAAAGGAGTGGCAGAAATGATTGGGGTATCCGAAAAATACGAACTCGAAGTCAGCTCGCCGGCGCCGATAGGCTGGCAAGCAAGGAGAGCCCGACGAGGGATGAGGAGAAATACGCCGAAGTTTTGATGACGTTGGTCGAAGCGTACGAAGAGGAGCATGATGCGATTCCGGATGCGTCACCTGCGGAAGTCCTGCGTGCGCTGATAGATGCCAACAATCTCCGCCAGAAAGACCTGGCACCCATCTTTGGCTCGGAGAGTATTGTGTCGGAGATCTTGCGCAATAAGAGAGCTCTGAATAAGACTCACATCGGGAAATTGAGCAAACGATTTCGCGTTTCTCCGGCGGTGTTTTTCTTTCGCACGACAAAATAGGGAATAGTTTTTCAAGGCGGCCATCGAAGCAATATTTGACTGGTTTGCCGTTCTCTCCTGGCAGTCGCCACTTTTTCTTGCGTATCCTTGGCTGAGCATTGTCCCTCCCAACCGGCAAGCCAAATTAAGGAATCTCCTTGCTGGGGACAACAAATGCGGTGTCGTGGTTACTTACGAATGGCCCAGAGTTTTTCGAAGAGGCGGAGGGTGGCTGGGGCGTGGCCGGCGTAGTGGTTGTTGGCGAAGGCAAAGACTTTTCGGAGATCTTTGTTTAAAACCATTTGATTCAGGAAATCGACCCAGCGGCGAAGTTCCGGTTCGCGGTCAATGATCGGCTTGTTCCAGTTTGTGGTGACCTGTTCGATGCCTTTGCGATCGCCGAGCCAACGGACGTAAGCGAAATCAGCAGTGATCAAGTTTAGTGGTTCCTTAGTTTCCCAGGGTCTGGGCACGAAGGTAGTGTCTGTAAGCGCCAGCGCGACATTGCGGTTGCGAAGAAAATCCAGCAGCGGTGCGATGAGCCAATTCCTATTGCGAATTTCCACGACGAAGCGAAGCGATTGGTTTGTGACGCGGCCGAGGAAAGAATCGAGCCGGGCGATCAACTCTTCGGGTTTGTTCAGCATCCATTTATCGAATTTGGGAAACTGAAAGAGCATCGGTCCGAGTTTTTCGCCGAGCAGGGACATGGTTTCAAGAAACTCATCGAATTCAGACTCGCAACCGACCAAAACTTTCTCGTGGGTAATGATCTGAGGAATTTTTAACGCAAAGATAAAGTCTTGCGGAGTTCGTTGCTTCCAGTTTTCGACGGTGGAAGGCTTTGGCGTGCCGTAAAAGGTGCTGTCAATTTCGACGGTTTGAAACTGTTTGGCGTAAAAGGAGAGGAAGTCCTGCGATTTCATGCCTGCGGGATAGAAGACTCCTTCCCAGCCTTTTGCCGTAAAGGAAGAGGTTCCGAGGAGAATGTCTTGCATTTGATTTCTCTGCGGCTTTTGCGAGGTGGGCAGCATTGGCGACGGCTGTAGATCAAAGAGGGTTGGCTGAGCCGATGGCCCGGTTTTGAGTCGTTTAGGCACGGGAGGATTATACGGAGGGGGAAGGGACTTGAGCGGTGTGGAATTCTTTATGCAGGTTTGAGTATGTGCAGGCCTCTAATGTGAGAAAAATGGCGGACGTTGAATGTAGCGAGCCGGCTGCCGCGTTCCATCGCGTTTGCGGCAACGATCAGGTCGTAATACCCGATCATTTTCCCTCCGGCTTTCAACTCGGCCCAAATTCGCGCGTGCTCGTAAGCGGTTTGCGCAGTGTAGGAAATGATAGGAAGAGAATCGAGCAGCGCAGTCAAATACCGCTGTCGAACGATTTTGTGCGAACCCGTGGCTCGTTCGACGCCGTGCCAGAGTTCAGCGACGGTGATGGCGGCAATTTCGAAAGACTCGTTTGGAAGGGACGCGGCCCAAGCCGCAAAATCGAATTTGCCTTTTTCACCCCGGATGATCACGTTGGCGTCCAGAATTATCGCCATTTGTCTCGCGGAGCCTTAAGCGATTTTCGCGCAATGCGAAGATCCCGATTCCATGCCTTTGCTTCCGGTTCTGGCAAAGGGTGTTTAGCCAGGGCATTGGCCAAATCGCGGCCGGTGCAGACTTTATCCTCCTCTGGAGACAAGCGGGCGAATGGCTCTCCATTTTTCAGCAAAACAAATGTAACCCCTTGGTAGTGGGCACGGTTCACACAATCGGCGAAATTGCGGGAGGCGACCGTTACGGTAATGGAAGTCTTCTTCATACGTAAAATCAGATTATCTGATTTTACGCACAAAGACAATGCTGCCAGCGACGCTGTACACGCGCAATTGCTTGGACGATCTCCTGAACAAGAGGCGAAACTCGCCCGGACAAGCATAGTGATGCCTGCGCGAACGTAGCTCAACTGGGATTGGGGCACGCCGCCGACGTTTGGAGCGGTCGGATCGGGCGAATGCGAGATTTTTCTTTGTGTCGGAGCGCAAG
>JAFDVY010000159.1 GCA_018268785.1 Acidobacteriota bacterium
CAACCGCGAAGATTCTCGGTTCTATCGCCGCTACGGATCGCGTTGGAGTCTTTACCAGTTCTGGCCAGACTACGCAGGATTTTACGAGTGACCGCGAACTCTTGTCCCGCGCGATGAATGGAATTGTCCCCAGGTCTTTGACCGGAGGTTTTGGGGGCGTTGCCGCTTGTCCCGACATCAGCTACTACCAGGCCGACCTGATCGTCAACAAGAGCGACCAGCAAGCTCTTGCCGTGGCAGCGGCGGAAACGCTGGACTGCGCGTTTGCCGGAGACCAAACGAAAACTACCATGGCAAGCTCCATGGCTTCGGCTGCGGCTGTGTCGGCCCTTAGCAATGGAGACGCGGAATCTGGCTATACCTACCGGCATGTGGAAGACGCCATGCGCCGCCTCGCCGCAATGCCCGGCCAAAGAGTTCTGGTATTTGTATCGCCCGGATTCATTCTCTCCACTCTGTTCACCGATGCTTCCGAAATAATTGACCGGGCCACGCGAAGCAACATTGTCATCGACACGATTGATGCCCGCGGTCTCTATACCCCGGACGTTCTCGGAGACATTGCCAACCCTCCCGGCGGTTCTTACCGCGTGCAGGGACCGAAAACTCTGTACCGCACTGTGGCCCAGTCGGCGCAATCCGAGATCCTCGAGGATTTCGCCAACGGGACGGGCGGCGCCTACTTTCACAATCGCAACGATCTCGACGAAGGATTCAAGCAAGCCGTGGCCGCCCCTCCCGTCTCTTACGTACTTGGCTTTTCTCCACAAAACCTTAAACTCAATGGCGCATTTCACACCCTCAAAGTGACCATGGCCGCGAAGCAGAAATTCAATATTCAGGCCCGCAAAGGATACTTTGCACCGAAAAAAGTGCAGGATCCCGCCGAAGCCGCAAAACAGGAAATTCAGGAAGCCATCTTTTCTCAGGACGAAATTCGCGATCTTCCGGTCGATTTGCAAACGCAATTCTTCAAAACCGATCCCACGCAGGCTAAACTTTCCGTAATCGCGCATCTGGATTTGAAGTCGGTGCATTTTCGCAAAGCCGAGGGAAGAAATCGTAACGACGTGACTCTTGCTACCGCCATCTTCGACGAAAACGGAAATTTTGTGACCGGCGGCGAAAAGATTGTCGAGATGCGCTTGCTCGATGGAACCCTCGACCGGCTTGGGCAACGCGGCATCAACGTCAAATCGAGTTTCGATGTAAAGCCAGGTTCGTATCTGGTCAGGTTGGTCGTTCGTGACGCGGAAGGGGAACAAATGGCGGCGCGAAATGGCGCCGTCGTAATCCCATATTAATCGTCGTTGGAAGATGTTTCCGGCAGGGGGACTCATGAACTGGTCATACAGGAATCAAAAATCTTTTCGAGTGATCTTTGCCGCGTTTCTTGGCGTGGCTGGCGCGTGTGCCATTCCCAGCGTTGGGCGAGCGCAGCAACCCCCTCCTCCCGCTCCCGCGCAATCGGCTTCCACGGAAGATGCAGTGCGTTCGGGTACTGTGATCCGCAGGGAATCGAAGCTCGTGCTCATCGATGCCGTCGTTACGGACAAAAAGGGGAAGTACGTTCGCGATCTGGCGCAAAGCGATTTCAAGGTCTACGAAGACAACAAAGAACAGGCCATGACCAGCTTCAGCACGGGCACGTCGCAGACTCCTGGCTCGAACAGCGATCAAAAACACTATCTTGTTCTTTTCTTCGACAACTCTTCGATGCAATTGCCCGACCAGATTTCCGCGCGTGCGGCTGCTACCAAATTCATTGACGCAAATGCCGGGCAAAATAATTTGATGGCCGTCGTGGAATTCGGCGGGGCCCTGCGCATCTTGCAGAATTTTACTGCCAATGCCGATTTGCTGAAGCGTGCGGCATCCGGCGTCAAAGGCGCCTCCGTTGCTTCAAATATGGACACAGGTTCCGGCGCCGTCGCTGATGTTCCCGGAATGTCCGCGATCTCTTCCGTCGAAGCGGACTTCGGCGCACGCACCATGCTGCTCGCCTTGCGTTCACTCGCGAAAAATCTGCGTTCCGTTCCTGGAAGAAAAATGGTTGTGCTGATTTCCGCCGGTTTCCCGCTTACTCCGGAGACACAATCGGAATTGACGGCAACACTCGACGCTTGCAACAAAGCGAATGTGGCCGTCTACGCTCTTGACGCAAGGGGATTGCTCGCCGGCGCTCTACAGCAAAGAAATCGCACGCTGGCGCGCCACGCCAACGGCGAATTGCGCGCCGCCAGCGTTTACGGAAAATCAAACGCGGCTTCGCGACCAAGACTTGTCCTCGCCGCATTTCCTGAACCGCAAAGACCCAGCGGTGGTGGCGGTGGAACTGGTGGCGGAGGAACTGGCGGTGGCGGTACCGGAGGTGGTGCGGGCGGTGGCCGCGGCGGCACAGGAGGCACCGGAGGAACTGGCGGAACCGGAGGAACTGGAGGCCGCGGCGGAACGGGAGGCACCGGCGGCACAGGCGGTGGAACGCGCGGCGGTACTGGCGGCGGTACAACTGGCGGTGGGACGACGCGTCCGCCAGTGAACACAAACTCTTTCAACAATCCATTTAATCAGCCGCGCTCGATCATTCCCCAGTTGCCGCCATCGGCTGCTCCAAATCAACAAATTCTTTCTGCGCTCGCCGAAGGCACCGGCGGCTTCACCATTTTCAATACCAACGATCTTGTCGGCGGCTTGCAAAAAATCGCCAGCGAGCAGAATGAATTCTATTTGCTCGGCTATGTGCCTCCGGATTCCCCGGAAGGCAGTTGCCACACTCTCAAAGTGAAGCTGAATCACGGCGGGATGAATGTTCGCGCGCGCTCAGGATATTGCAATGCGCGCACAGCGAACGCGCTCGAAGGAACCCCTGTCGAAAAGCAGCTCGAAACCCGCGCACAAGACGGCACACCGGGTGTTGCCTTCAAGACCGCCATTCAGTCGCCGTTCTTCTATTCCGCTCCAAACGTGGCGAAAGTGAACGTCGCACTCGATATTCCCGGCGAAAGTTTTCACTTCGACAAGGAAAAAGGGAAGTATCACGCGAATCTGAATGTGCTCGGAATTGCCTACAAGCCCGACGGAACGATTGGCGCGAAGTTCAGCGATCAAGTGAAACTCGACCTCGAAAAAGATGAAATGAAGGAGCTCTCCAAGGGGCCGTATCACTACACAAACCAGTTTGACGCCGCCCCTGGCACCTACAAGATGACCGTTGTTCTGAATTCGGGCGGCGACGCGTATAGCAAGACCGAGTGGCCGCTCAAAATCGAAGAGTACGATGGAAAACATCTGAGCCTCGGCTCGGCCATGATTTCCAATTCCGTTCGCCGCATGGACGAAATTGCTTCGAGTGCCGATCTGGATGCCGTCCTTCTCGAAGACCATACCCCGCTGTCAGTGCAGGGAATGGAAATCAAACCCGTGGCCGTCAGCCAGTTCAAAAAAAAGGACCGCGTTGTCCTTTATTCGGAAATTTACGAGCCGCTGCTGCTCACGGAAAATCCGCCAAAAGTCGTGTTCGGTTACAACGTTCTCGACCGCGCAACGAACGCCCAAGTAATAACAACGGGAAGCATCGCCACGGAACAGTTCATTCACAAAGGCAGCCCGGTCATTCCTGTCGGCTTGCTTGTCAAAGTTAGCGATCTGAAACCCGGACAATACAGGCTCGTCCTGATGGCCCTCGACGCCACAGGCCAGCGCGCCGAAAACCGCATCGCTGATTTCGACGTCGTCGACTAGCGGCCTCAGTTCTCGCTTTGTAGAGCCGACCCTTCAGGGCGGCAACCTCTCATAGCCCAACTCTTGCACAAAAATGTCGCGCGACCTTGTGTTTGTAAGTAGTAGGGGCCATCTTCCGAGATGGCCCTCTTTAGTAGTGTGGGCACACTTGCCTGCGCTCTTCTGCCGGGCATTCCTAGTCCGTTCGCAGAACAGAATAAGTCTCTGCGGTCACCTGCCGCTCGCACGTCCAAACAACCTGCTTGAAATCAGGGGTTTGGAGAGTTGCCACGTTCGCAGCAACAGCTTTGTCTCCCGCAACTTGTTTCCTGAATTGGGGTTATGTTGGAAAGACGGTATTCCCCTGCGTACCTGCAGGGTAGGGAGTGGCTTACCGGTGCGGAATTCAACGAAGTTGTTTGCGAAACGCGTTGCGGCCACCCTAGTCGCGGCCTCTTTCTTTTGTACGTTTGGAATCGATCTGCCTTCAGCAATCGCTGCGACTCCCCCCGACAAAAAACCCAAACAAGATCCTTCGCTGAAAAATCTTCCCGTCACCGAGCTTAGCCCGGAAGAGGCGATTCAGCATGCACTGAATCGTTTGGCATACGGCCCGCGGCCCGGTGACGTCGAGCGCATCAAGCAAATGGGCTTGGCGAAGTGGATTGACCAGCAACTGAATCCAAACAGCATCGACGACAAAGCGATGGAAGCGCGGCTGGAAAATTATCCCACGCTGAAAATGTCCACCTCGAAATTGCTGGAAGAATATCCCCAGCCGAAGCAAGCCCAAAAGAAGGCGGCCAAAGCGGCGCAAGCGCAATCGACTGAACCGCAGAGCCGATCGGATCTCGCCGCCGCAGTCGTTGCAAACGATATGCGCGGTTCCAAAGGACAAAACGCAAACGTTTCAAGAGATGTCGACGCAAATGCCGCGCCAGCCAGCGAAAACAACGGTGTGTCGATGAAGGACGATCCGGCCACGGCGAATCCAGTTATACGTGGGAACGGAAACAAATTGAGCGTGGACCCAAACGCCGTACCCCGCGCAATTGCCGACGACAGCAAGCGGCCGCAGCGCGTTGTGGAAGAACTTGCCATGGCGAAAGTGACGCGCGCGATTTACAGCGAGCGCCAGTTGCAGCAGGTGATGGACGATTTCTGGTTCAACCACTTCAACGTATACGCCGCAAAAGGCGAAGTGAAGTGGTATCTAACTTCTTACGAACGCGACGTGATTCAGCCGCACACACTCGGCAAATTCAAGGACTTGATCGAGGCCACGGCAAAAAGCCCGGCCATGCTCTTTTACCTGGACAATTTCTTGAGCGTCGATCCGCGCGCCCAGCAGCGCCTCGCTGCGCAACGCGCGGCTCGGCAAGCGAACCGCCGCGGATTTGGCTGGCCTCCGCTTCCGCGTCCGCAGCAACAGCAGAAAAAACAGGATCGCGGTCTGAACGAAAATTACGGCCGCGAATTGATGGAACTCCATACCCTCGGCGTGGACGGCGGCTACACGCAAAAGGACGTGACGGAAGTAGCGCGCTGCTTCACCGGATGGACGATTGAAAAACCCCGGCAGAATCCGGAATTCAAATTTGACGACAGGATGCACGATCCCGACACGAAGGTCGTGCTCGGCAAAAAGATTCACGCCGGCGGCATGAACGACGGCAAAGAAGTGATCGAGCTTCTGGCGAAGAATCCGAACACGGCGAAATTCATTTCGACGAAACTCGCGCGCCGATTCGTTTCCGATAATCCGCCGCCCGCATTGATCGCAAAAATGTCGCAAACCTTTCAATCAAGCGACGGCGATATTCGCGCAGTGATGCGCGCGATGATTTATTCTCCGGAATTCTGGTCCCGCGAAGCGTTCCGCGCAAAGATCAAAACTCCATACGAGCTCGTGATTTCCGCCGCCCGCGCGCTTGGCACCGATGTCGACACTCCAATGCCGCTGGTGCAATGGACTTCGCGCATCGGTGAGCCGCTCTATCAATGCCAGCCGCCCACTGGATATTCCGACAAGGCGGATGCGTGGGTAAATACTGGCGCGCTGCTGAATCGCTTGAACTATTCGCTCGCGCTGGCGAGCAACAAAGTGCGCGGGTCGCACTCGGATGCGGCGACATTGCTGGGGTTGGACCTGTCGGCCGATCCGAAAGCTGCGCTGAATCGCGCGGTGGAATTGTTCCTGGGCGGAGAAGCGGCGCGGGGAACCGTGGAGACTTTGGAAAAGCAGGTGGAAGATCCGCAGATTTTGCAGGCAAGGCTGGACGATCCGGTGAAGCGCGTGGACATGGGCATTGTGACGGGGCTTGTTCTGGGTGCGCCGGAGTTTCAGCGGCGGTGATCGAGGTACTGAGCAAGGGCACGATATATCGTGCCCCTACGAAAGAGAAGGCGCGGCGAGGCGACAATGAGTTACGAATGTTGTGAAGGAATCCGCAATCTTAAATTTTCGCGGCGGTATTTCTTGAGGCAGGGCGGTATCGCGATGGTTGGATTGAGCGCAATGCCTGCGTTTTTGCAGCGCGCGGCTGCAGCCACTCCAACAGGCGGGAAAAAACAGCTCGTTGTTTTGTTCCAGCGCGGCGCGGCGGACGGATTGAACATCGTTGTGCCATTCGGAGAGCCGAATTATTACCGGATGCGGCCGTCGATTGCGATTCCGCAGCCAAGAAACGGCGGAGCGGATACCGTCGTGGATCTTGATGGATTTTTTGGATTGCATCCCAGTTTGGCTGCGCTTCAGCCGCTGTTCCAGAAGAATCAACTCGCGATCGTTCATGCTGCCGGTTCGCCCGATCCAACTCGTTCGCATTTTGACGCGCAGGATTTCATGGAGTCCGGCACGCCGGGATTGAAAGCGACGGAAGACGGCTGGCTGAATCGCGCGATCGAAACGATTCCGGAAGAGCACGCTTCGCCGTTTCGAGCCGTGGCGATGGGGCCGAATTTGCCGCGCATGTTGCGGGGAAGCGCAGCGGCCATTGCGCTGCCGGATGTAAAACAATTCAAAGTAATGGCCCAGTCTCCCGGCGCGGGTCAGATGGCCGAAGGCGGATTTGAAGCGATGTATTCGCAGACCGTCGATCAAGCGCTGCGCGGGACGGGCACGGAAACGTTTGAAGCGATCGACATGCTTCGCAAGGCTGATCCGACGAAGTATCAACCGGAAAATGGGGCGCAGTATCCGAACAGCCGGCTGGGACAGAGTTTGCAGCAGGTGGGACAACTGATTAAGGCAAACATCGGCGTCGAAGTGCTGTTCGTCGATTGCGGCGGCTGGGATACGCACGTGAACCAGGGCAACGCCAATGGCCAGCTCTCGAATTTGCTGAAAGATTTAGGACAAGGACTGGCCGCGTTTCATCGCGACATGGGCGACCGCATGCAGGACATTGTGTTTGTGACGATGAGCGAATTCGGACGCACCGCAAAAGAAAACGGAAATCGCGGAACGGATCACGGTCACGCGAATTGCATGTTCCTGATGGGCGGCGACGTGAAGGGCGGTCGCGTATATGGAAAATGGCCGGGCCTTGCCGATCATCAATTGAACGAGGGCCGCGACTTGGCACTGACGACGGATTTCCGCACCGTGCTGAGCGAAGTCTTGGCTAAACACATCGGCGTGCCGGATTTGGCGCCGGTATTTCCGGGGTTTGACAACAATCCCCACAAATTCATCGGCCTTATTCGTTCGTAAGCCGATCGAAATCAACCGGCGGGAACGTCCGCCTCCCGCTCCGGCGTTCGTCCCCGGCGTCTCCATATTTTCGCAACGTTACGGCACGGCTAAAGCCGTGCCTTCTCGAAGCACACTATACTTACGTTTACTTGTCGTTTTTCTAATTTCGATTTAGCGGGGCGTCGGACAAGGAGCCGGCGGTCTGGTTGCTGCGACGCGAGCGCCCCCGCAGTTCTTGAGACCATGAAGCGCTTTCCCTGTGATCGCCTGAACGTTCCGGACGAATTCGATGTGCCCAACGCTCAATGTGGAGTGCGGGAGCCGGGCTCCCGCTTTTGACACCTCGAACTCGAAGAAACCCGCGACAGCGGCAGCTAGGC
>JAFDVY010000015.1 GCA_018268785.1 Acidobacteriota bacterium
AAATCGTCAAGTAGTGGACCGAGTTTGTGCGATGCGCTCTCCACCTGAGAGAGACTCGATTTGATGTTCGCGCGATTCTCTTCCAGCATGCCGCGCGTATTCGCCAGGGTTGCAGAGAGGTTCGCCTGATTTTGCGGATTAAGAAGCTGATTGGCCCGCTGAATCGTCACTTGCAGCTCGATAGTCCGCTGATTCAAGTTTTTCAGAAGTTCCTGCACTTGCGGCGCGATATTGTTGATCTGCGCCGTAATCGCGTTGAAATCGGTATAGGGCTCGGCCGGTAGTGTGGTTCCGGGCGGCGCTGCGGGCGCCTGCGTGCTACCCGCCATAATTTCTACATGATTTTCGCCGAGCGGGCTCATGCTCATAATGCGGACCTTGCTATCCGCTTTCACAGGTATGCCGGGCTTCACACTGAATGTCATCTCCATGCGTGCCGGGTTTTGCGGATCGATGCGCAGCATTTCCACCCGGCCTATCTTCGGTCCGCCCGCGTATCGCACCGTTGCGCCAGGCTCGATTCCGCCCGCAAAGGGAAAATACGCGCGATAAGTCACCGGTGAGCTGCTAAACGCGCCGCCGATGGCAAAGACGGTGAAAACCAAAATGACTGCCGCGACAATTACAAATAACCCGACGGCAGCTTGTTCACGCCTGGCTTCCATCTTCCCTTCTCCTCCCGCTCAACGGCGCTGGCCGTGGCGCTCCTCCGTGAGCATCTGAAGATAATCCAATTCCTGCGAAACGGCCGGCTCCGGAATACGATCCAGAAACTGCCGCACGCGCGGATGCGGACTGTTCTTCATCTCTTCGGGGGTTCCCAGGGCAACGACCTCGCCCTTGTTGATCAGCACCATGCGATCCGCAATCAGAAAAGCGCTGGCGAGCTCGTGCGTCACGACGATGATCGTCATGTGAAACGCTTTCTTGAGCTCGATAATAAGTTCGTCGATGCCGGCGGCGATGATCGGATCAAGCCCGGCAGACGGCTCGTCGAAGAAAAGTATTTCCGGATCCATCGCGAGTGCACGGGCAACCGCAGCCCTCTTCTTCATGCCGCCGCTGAGTTGCGATGGATAGTAGTCTTCATATCCAGACAAGCCAACTTGATCCAGCTTCAACCGCAGCATGATTTCGATGGTCGGATCTTCCAGCTTTGTGTGTTCGCGCAAAGGCAGCGCTACATTTTCGCCGACGGTCATCGAGCCAAACAGCGCGCCGCCCTGAAAGGACATGCCCATGTGGCGTCGCAAAGTATCCAGCTCTTCATCCGAAATCGTCGCAAGGTTTTTTCCCTTAATCCAAATCTCTCCCGAAGTCGGGCGTTCCAGTCCCACCAGCGTCCGCAAAAGCGTGCTTTTCCCGGAACCAGAGCCTCCCAGAATCACCAACGTCTCGCCTTGCTGCACATCAAACGACACCCCATGAAGAATTTCACGGTCGCCATAACTGACGCGAAGATTCTTCAGGGAAATCGCGGGTGCAGCTTGCAGCGGCGGCGCGATCGGCGAACTCACCCTACTGCCCTCCCAGGAAGTAAAAAATTGCCGTGAATACGAGATCAACCAGAATCACAAGAAAAATGGAGACGACAACGGCGGAAGTAGTCGAGCGGCCCACTTGTTCAGCTCCGGCGCCCGTCGTCAAGCCTTCCTGGCATCCCACAGCCGTAATTGTCAGTCCAAACATAAAGCTCTTGATGAGACCGCTCACGATGTCGCGCAGGAAGAGTGCGTCTGTCGTGGCGTTGATGTAGCTGGTGAAGGTAAAACCTGCTTTCGTCACGCCAAAGATCGATCCGCCAAGCACACCCATGGCGTTGGCCCAAATCGTCAGGCAGGGAAGCATCACTGCCATCGCAATAAATTTGGGCGTCACAAGAAATTGCACGGGATTAATCGCCATCGTTTCCAGCGCATCCAATTCTTCGGTCACTTTCATCGTGCCTATTTCCGCGGCAAACGAAGAACCAGAGCGTCCAATCACAACCACTGCGGTAATCAGCGGTCCAAGTTCCCTGCTCATGGAAATCGCCACCGCGCTGGCGACAAAATTAATCGCCCCGAATTTCTTCAATTCATAAGCCGCTTGAAGCGCAAGGATCAGGCCGATAAAAAATGTAATGAGGGAAAGAATGGGAATGCAACGAACTCCAACCTGCATCGCCTGAGTAATCGCACGCTGAAACCGCACCGGCTTGCCTTGAAAAGGCGCAATAACCGTGTAGTAGCCCGCTCGCGCCGTCAACGTGGCCAGCGAACCAAGGTAGGCAAGGGAGTTCAGGACTGACTGCCCTATTTGGACGGCAAGTTCCACTCGTGCACCTGGAAACGTCCAAAGAGTTTAGGCTCTTTCGTTGGAAAGCGCCTGCTCTTCGTTGTCGTAAATCTCAAACAGATTTAGCAGCCGCGAAAGTTGCAGAACCTCGCGCGCGGACTTGCTCAATCCAAAAAGTATGAAGCGTGCATGCGCATCGCGCGAAGCCTTAAGCCCCTCAACCAGGGAGGCAATCCCCGAGCTGTCAATATACTTAACGCCCTCGAGGTTCATGATGACGCAAGGTATCTTCTTCTCTTTGATCTCCGCCAACAACGCTTTGCGGACGGCGGGCGAATTGGCCAGATCGATATCGCCAACTACGTCAAAAATCGTTTTATTTTCCAAACGCCGGGCAGAAATTTGCACCGTAGCTCCTCACTATTGCAGTCAGCGAATAAACTTCACCATGCGGAGACGGTTGGTAGAACCGACCCGGGTATGGACAACCTTGTCCATGCTTTGTCGCATGAAATGCAATCCAAGTCCACCGGAACGAAGCTCGCCAGGAGGCAGTCCTTTGAACGAATCGGGCTTGGGCTTTACGCCACGATCGAACAACAGAATTTCCAGTCCGGCCTGCTCTTGTTTCGCCCCGTTCAGCTTGCTGAGTTCGATCTCAATCCTGCGCCCAGGTTTTCCTCCGTACGCGTGACGTATCACGTTGGTGATCGCTTCATCCAGCGCAAGCGTGATCGCGCGGCAATCCTCCTCTTTAAAGCCGATCGCACCCGCAATCGGGGAGATGGCGCCGCGAACGCCACAGAGAACCTGCGGATCGCTCTTCAGTTCTATTCGCAAAAGAAGCCGCCGCCGGACCAAGGAACTTCCTCCGAGGCAGGGATTGTATAGAAACAGAAGCGATACCGCCATGACAACAAAGATTCTTTAGCCTAAGCATATCGTCGCTTGTGACAGACGAGCGGCTCCCGCACTAGTCTCTAGTGCACCCTACTCAATTCCAGAGGTCTGCTCATGAAATTGTTGTTCACGCACTCCGTCTCAGTTTTCGTCTGGGTGTAAAGTCCATGCTGAACTCCGAAAAATGGCTACTTTCGCTTTGCTACTTATTGTTTCTTTTTACATCGTTTCAGGGTAACCTCTGTCGCGAAAACGCTTCGCGCTGGTCCCGGGGGAAGTGCATGATCCTCATGAGAAGATTTTGTTTCACCGGCTTGTTTGCGGCCGTTCTGGTAGTCTTTGGCGGCTGCAAAAAGCCTGAAACCCAAGCGGTAAAAGCGCTCACTGAGTCCACGGTTCAAATACAAATCTCCGGCGGCACGATTCGCGTCACGACGAAAACCGCCGAATTTTCCCTATCCGCCTCCGGCGACCTGCAGAGCACCCTTCTTTCCCAAAGCGGAAAACTTTCTTTTGAAGAAGCTGCCCCCGGTATCGAAATCCTCTCCGCGAAGAAACCTATCGTCGATTTCGTCCGCGACATTAACCACGCGCAAATTCAAAGCGCGACAGGAAAACTCGGTTCCCTCGGCAAGAAAATCAAAGTGACTGGCAAGAGCGCAACTACTGGTCTCGAAGAAACGCTCACGCTCGAAATTTATGACGACTTCCCTTCCCTCGCGCTCCTTTCAGCCACTTACAAGAATTCCGGCACAAAAGAAATCCATCTCGACAGCGTCTCTCTCGATGGTCAGCAGCTCAACGCGACACTCTCCGACCCTGCCGCAAAATCCCACGAAATGTATGCGTTTTTCGGCTCCAGTCTCAAATGGGGCAAAGATGACGTTCTTCCTATTCCCGCAAAGTTTTCCCAGGAAAACCCCTTCGGCACTCCGGTAGATACCGGCGACGACTTGGGCCGAGTCGGCGGCGGCATTCCAGTCGTCGCATTCTGGACACGCAACGTCGGCGTCGCCATCGGCCATCTCGAAACTCTTCCTCTTTCCATCTCCATCCCTGTAATCACAACGTCCGACGGCCGGGTCCAGGCAAGCGTCCGCATACCTGCCGAAGTCATGCTCAAGCCGGGCGACACCTTCTCCACGCCACGCGTTTTCGAGACTGTTTACAAAGGTGATTACTATGAACCGCTCCATCTCTGGTCCGAAGCGGTAGATCGCGAAGGCCTTACCAAACCGAAAAACAACGAAGAGAATTACGCCGTCAGCTGGTGCGGCTGGGGCTATGAATCCGAAGTCACGCCAAAACAAATGACCGACACTATTCCCAAGCTAAAGGAGCTGGGGATCCACTGGGCGACGCTCGATGATCGCTGGTTCAGCAACTACGGCGACTGGCAGCCGCGCACCGATACATTCCCTGGTGACTCTATCCAAAATCTCGTCAAAGATTTTCACGCGCAAGGCGTGAAGATGCAGCTGTGGTGGCTTCCGCTCGCAGTGGAAGACGGCCAACACGGTTATGACAGCCACAAATACATCGTCTCCGATGTCGTAAAGCAACACCCCGACTGGTTGATCCTCGATGAACACGGCAAGCACGCGCGCATGACGCGAAATCTCGCCACGCTCTGCCCTGCCGTTCCTGAAGTCCGTGAATACTACAAGCAACTCACTGAGCGCTTCATTCGCGATTGGGATTTCGACGGCCATAAGCTAGACAACATCTACGCCACGCCGAAATGCTACAACCCGAAACATCATCACAAATCGCCGTACGATTCTGTCAACGCAATGGGCGATGTCTACAAGACAATTTTTGAAACCACACGCGCGCTCAAAGCGGACAGCGTTACACAAAGCTGCCCGTGCGGCACTCCTCCGAGCCTCGCATGGTTCCGCTATATGGATCAGGCCGTCACGGCAGATCCCGTCGGTTCTGTCCAAGTGCGCCGCCGAATGAAAATGTACAAAGCCCTCCTCGGCCCGACTGCCGCCATCTACGGCGATCACGTAGAACTTACACAGATCTCCCATCCCAACGGAGGAGAGGAACAAGACACTGGCAGCGACTTCGCATCGACACTCGGTACCGGCGGAGTCCTCGGCACAAAATTCACGTGGCCGGACTACGGCAAGAAATTCTCAAATGTTTACTTAAATCCCGGCAAAGAGCCCGAATGGAAAAAGTGGATCGGACTTTACAACGAGAAAATGCTCTCAAAAGGCAAGTTTCTCGATCTCTACGTCTACGGCTACGATTCTCCGGAAGCCTACGCCATCGCCAAAAACGGCAAAATGTACTACGCCTTCTATGCTCCCGAGCCAGCCGGAAAGACCGGAGGCAAGTCCGGAACGTACAAAGGGGAAGTCGAACTACGCGGCCTCGAAGCAAAGCATTACCACGCAGTGGATTACATCAACAACAAGGACTACGGAACAATTCAAGGCCCGACGGCAAAACTATCTGCCGACTTCAAGGGAAGCTTGCTCTTGGAAGTAAGTCCAGCAAACTAAGTGGTTTTAAGTTGGTGGCTACCGCTGCAGAAACGAATCGCGGTGGGCCGCGTCGCGGAACGCCTCCGTGCCACCTTGCTTTGTTGTGGAAAGTGCGCCCGTCAAGTTGCCGAAGCGAAGACACTCGTTCAACGCTCTCCCGCGAATGAACTGGTGCAGAAATCCTGCGTCAAAGCTGTCTCCAGCGCCAATGGTGTCAACAACCTCTGTTTTCATCGGCGCGGCAGTCACAACCTCGCTGCCGCGTCGCGCGGTAACTCCGTTTTCTCCTCGCTTCATCACAACCAGCCCGCATTTCTCCGAAAGAAATCCCAGCGCCTCCATCGGAGCTTCCCGGCGCGCCAGCCGACAGGCTTCACGTTCGTTCGGCAACAGCACATCCACAAACTCAAGGACCTCAATCACATCATTGTCCCAGCGATCTTCCGGGTCATCATTCGTGTCCAGGGAGGTCGTCAATCCAGCTTGCTTTGCTCGCCGGAACAGTTCCGCTACACGTGGCCGCAATGCGCGTTGCAAGAAAAACGAAGAAAGGTGCAAATGCCGCGCTTGGAATATATGTTCGAGGTTCAGATCCTCGAAGCGCATCTCCGCCATCACGCCCGGGTAGGTCAAAATGTACCGCTTTTGCGGCCGTGGCAGAATTACGGTGAGCCCGGTCTGCCGCCCGGCAAACTCGCGAACACCGGAAATATCCGTTCCGCTCTCCGCTAGCCGCGCGAGGCAAAGCTCTCCAAGCGGATCGGCGCCGATCGCTGAATTGAAGCCAACGCGATTTCCAAGCAGCGCAAAATTGTGCGCGAAGATCGCGGAGGAGCTTCCAAGCGTAATTCGCATATCGGAAGCCAGATGTTCGCGGTCGAGCTCGAACTCCGCAGGCAGCCCGTACAGCACTAGATCGAGATTTAACTCTCCAACTGCACTCAGATCGAACCTTGTCTCTGGGGTCATTGCGGGTGGGCTTTTCTTTTCTCGCTCAATCAAGAATTACAACGCGGCTAAGATTCTTCGGCTCATCTGGATTGAATCCCTTCTTAACGCCGCTGTGAAATCCAAGCAATTGTGCGGGAGCAATAAAGGGCGCGGCCAACGCCAGTTCCGGCGCATCGGCCTCAATTTCGAACACCAGGTCGGATGCCGCGCGCACCGCATCCGAAGCGTGATTGCAAATCGCAACAATCGTCCCGCCGAGATCCTTCATCTCTTCGAGAACTTCGCTCTCATCATCCATCCCGGATTCGCTCAGGAAAAATGTCAAACATGTCTGCGGCGCCACGACCGATTTCGGCCCATGGCGGAATTCCAGGGTGTGATATGGCTGCGCATAAGAACACGACATTTCTGTCACCTTTAGTGCCGCTTCGCGTGCAATCGCAAAAAAAGGCCCCTGCCCAAGATAAATGTAGTCCGCAAAAGTATGCTTCGCGACAAACCCTTCGATTCGCGCGTTGAACGATTCGATTTTCGCGGCAAGCGATCCCGCCACAGCTTCGATGGCCGAAGAAAACGATCCGGCATTGCTCTGCGAAGCGGCAAGTTCAACCAGCGCCAGAAGCATTGACGTAAACGACCGCGTCATTACCATGCTCTCTTCATCCGCGGAAGGAATCGCGATCGTTAGCTGGCACACTTTCGCAAGTTCGGAATCTTTCGCGCAAGTGATTCCAAGCGTCGGCAGCTTGTATTTCGCCGTCAAAAGCTCTCCCGCGCGCACCGCCTCGGACGTCTTCCCGGAACGCGAGATTACAACCACCTGCAGATCCGGCACTTGCAACATCGAAAGATGAGGAAAGAGAAGCACCTCCGAAGCTGGCAAAGCGCGAGCCCTCTGGCCGGTGAGCGTCGTCCACGATGCAGCGGCTGCTTCCGCCAGATAGAAACTGGTCCCGCATCCTACAAATAACCATTCCTTGCGCGAAGTGGAAGCCGTAACAGCCTTCTGAAAACAGGAGTCCGTGGCGAGCGCGCGCTGCGATGCGAGCCATGTTTCGGGCTGCGAAAGAATCTCCGTGAGTGTATGTAACTTTCTGGCTGGTGAATCTGAAGCGGGCATAGTTTGTCCTCGACTGTGGATTCGAATCTCTTTTTTCTGCGCACCACTCCGCACACATTTCTAAACCGAAAACGATTCTCAATCTACCGCTTTGCACCAACAGTCTGCACTTTGACCTGCTTTCGAAACTTCTCAATATCCGTAAGTCTCGCCGCGCCCGGCGATTCCGCAATACAATTTGCCGCCGCACACGCAACCGCCTGCCGCAACGTCTCTTCCGCGGAAAGCCCGCTGGCGATTCCCTTCGCAAACCCCGCCAGCGCGGAGTCTCCAGCGCCCACTGTGGACTTTGCCTTTAGTTCAACCGCTGCAGCCCACAAAACACTCCTGCCTGCGCCATCCCGGTAGACAAGCCCGTCTTTGCCCAAACTAATCGCCGCGCTCCGCGCTCCAAGCTCGCACAACGTTTCAATCGCGGTTGCGGCGCTCCTGACCGAATCAATCTGCATATTCAGCGCGGCTGCGGCTTCCTTCGCGTTGGGTTTCACAAAATCCGGCCCTGCTTCGATTCCGCCGAGCAAAGCTTCGCCCCCTGCATCCAAAAACGTCTTGCAGCCCTCTTGCTTCGCGGCGTCGATGAGTCGCGCATACAAGTCCGCGGGAGCGCCCGCGGGTAAGCTCCCTGAAAAAAGCACAAACGCCGATTTTTGGTACTTCTCAAAAAGTTTCCGGCAAGCGCGTTCGAACCGGTCAAGCTCGTCCGCGGAAAGTTCCGGCCCCGGTTCCAATATCTCCGTAACTTTGCCTGCATCGTCAATCAATTCCAGATTCGTCCGCGTTTTCCCTTTCACTTCTGAAATGTGTGGCTCAATGCCAAGCGCACGCAAGCCCGCGATCAGCTCCTCTCCGCTCGCCCCTCCACACGGTCCAATCCAGTGAGGCGTTTCTCCCAGTGTCCGCAGAACCATCGCAACGTGCGTCGCTTTTCCCCCTGGGAAACTGTGCACACTCCTCGCGCGGTGAATCTCTCCGGCTAAAAGCGTCGGAATCGTCAGTCTCTTGTCGATTGCCGGGTTCGGACTGACGCATAAAAACATACGCGGGCAGCTACCGTTTCCCTTCCGCGATCGACTCGAACTTTTCTTGCCACGGATGAGCCGCCGCAAGCCGCGCGTTTACATTCTCGATGTTCTTCACGCCAGTATCGCTCAGCCACACGTCCAGCGCATTCGGACCATCTTTCACAAAAACTCCCACACCGTCCTGCCACGTGGCCCGCCCGCAAAGCACGCCAGAAAACGCCGACCCCGCCTCCGCCGCAATGGATAATGCATCGCCGAAAGTTTCATTTGTTACTCCTTCCGACAAATAAATAAAGGGCAGCTTGCAGGCGTCCGATGCCCTCCGAAAATGGGCGGCAGCTTGTGCTCGCGAATAAATTGCTCTCGAAAGCGGTAAGGCCCCGGACTCCACGTACTTCATGTTCACGGGAACGCCAACCTTGATTACATCCACCCCATAGCGCGCGTTACAAAACTCCTCCACGGCCCGTGTCACCGCGTCTGGCTTGATTCGCGCGAACTCCGGGCCTTTTTCATCCATCTCGTCGTGATAATTCACAATCTCCAAAAAGAACGGAACGTCCGCTGCGATACATTCCTCCCCAATGCGCTCAACCCACGCATATTTCTTCGCATTGATCTCGCCTGTGCTACTTGGCGAATAGTAGAGCAGCACTTTTACGGCGTCCGCACCTTCCCTCTGCAAACGGCGCGCAGAAAATCCGTCGAGCGTCGAGGGCAGCCGCCCCGGGATTGCTTTGTCGTAACCCGTCTTCTCATACGCCAGCAGAAGCCCCGCATTCTTCGCGCGCTGTCCCGCCGCCGCCAATCCGAACTCCGGATCCAGCAAAATCGCGCTCGCATGCGGCGTCAAAACTCGGCTCACATGCACCTTGAACTCCGCCATCTTTTCCACGGAAATGTCCGCTTCGTTCTGGCCGGATGCCCTTGCAAACAACTTCCGCAACGCGCTCCTTTGATCGATCGCAAGCGCGGCGATAATCCCCCGCTCCGTCGAAAGCGCGGCAAGCCCCTTCTGTTTTCCCCCGGAAAGCCTCAAAAGAGATCTCCGATTTCAATTCATACGAAGTGAAGAGTCTACTTGGCCTCGTTCACCCACACCACTGCACCGCGATCAAACGCCGGCAGGTGAAACGTAATCTTGTCACCAGCCACCTGGCCCGCAACCGTTTGTTCCTCTCCGAGAAATGGCAGAAATGTCAGAGTTGTCTCCCGTCTAGCTGTCAACGTTACGCTCGCGCCACTTTCCGGAGTCGGTTTCACAGCACGATGCGGCACAATCCCCGAAAAATTCGTGAAGAAAATGTGCAGTTTCCCATTCACGATCGCCGGATACGATAAGGCAAACGGAGAAACTTCTATCTTCAAATTCTTATTTTCAGGAATGTTGCGCAATAGATCCGTCGGCAACGATAGTGACGCCTCCGCAAAGTTCTTCTCCAGTTCCGTCAAATGCTTGGTTCCAGGTGAAACAGCAATTTTTGTAACGAACGGAGATTCGACAAGTCCCGTCGCATCCTTGCCTTCCACAATCACATGCCCGCCGCCTGCCACAAATTGGTTCAATTCAGCGCGCTCAACAGCGGAAACATCCGAAACGTCAGGCAAAATCAGTGCACTGCCTTGAAATTCCCCCAGCGTCCTCGGCGTTACCACCTGCACCTCGCGGTGCGCCTGCAGTAACGTCAAAATCGTTCCGCGATACGATGGTAAGAAATGAGCAGCGTCGTAGTTCCTCGAATCGGGCGAAAAATAAACGCCCACAGGCTGAATCACCTTGCGCGGATGGTACAGCGCCCCCTCATGTTTTTCGATCCACTTGAAGATTTCTGTCCGCGTCGCTGGATCGTTCGATCCGCCCATCGAGTGTCCCGGCGCGTCCCAGAAATTCACGCCAAGCATCACTTGCGATGCAGCCAGTGTCTTCATCGCCTCGCGCTTATCGGAATCCTTGTCCCCATCCCACGAATAATTCAGCAGCCATGTCGCTTTTCCCTGCGCAAACCCCCGAAACGACAACATGCCCACTTGATACAGGAACCAGTCCATCTGCGAACGCGACCCCGCCATGTGGTCGCCACCCCCAAATTCGTACTCGTGCGCAATCGCATCGACCACGCCGTACAGTTGATAGACATCCGCGCCGACGCGAACCGCCTCTTCCTCAATCCCTGGATAAATTTCTGGAATCACCATGATGTGCGGGTTCATACTTCGCGCATTCTCGCGAATTTCCCTCATAAAGTCCGTGAACGTCGCTATCCGAAAATCTACCCATTTGCGAAAATTCACATCGGAAAAATCGCCAAGCTTAACATCCTTCCGCGCATCCAGACCCGTCTTCGCCTTGAACTCGCCGACCGTAAAATCGTCGAAACTCGCCCACGTATTTTCCCAGCCGTCGAAATGCGTCATCCAGTACGGAATATCCACATAAATGCCGTCAATCCCCGTCGCGGCAATCTGTCGCACGCGCTCCATGTAGATCTTGCGCCACGGCATCGCATAGGGACTGATCCAGACGTCTTCATCGCCTTTTCGAATCCAGAACGCCGCTCCACCCGTAAACACCGCGGGCTCACCCGTGATTTTCCGTTGTAGCCAGTCCGGATGATCCTTCACCACCGAGTGGGCCGCTTTGTCTGCATTCGCCGTGATACATTCCGTCCCGGCAATATAAACGTAAGCCTTGTTGTTCGCTTGATGCGCTTTCTCTGCCACCGCGTGAATCGCTGCCAGTTTTTCTGTCGGATCTAGAAAGCTCTCGTAACGTCCGGGAATGTCGTTGTCCACTTCAATGCCGAAAACGTGCGTTACCTGTGCGTCGCGGACTATTTTTTCCGCATTGTTGGAAGAAAGCCCGTAAGCCCCGATGCGGACAAAATGCGTCCAGTTCTGCTCAGGCGCATCCGCGCGAGACGCCCCCGCAAACGCGATCGCGCAGACTACCGTCACTCTAAAACACATCTTGAATTGCAATCGCATCCCGCCGCCTAAAACTCGAACCGCACGCCGATTTGCGTGCGCCGCGGGGAACCAAGCGTGCTCGTCACCTGTCCGAATTGCGCGTCGCCAAGAAGTGTGTCGGGTGAGGCAAAGCGCGGCGTGTTTGTGAAGTTGAAGAATTCTCCGCGAACCTGCAGTTTCATCCCCTCCCGAATTACGAACTCTTTGCTGAAAGAGAGGTCAGCATTGTGGACGCCGTCGCTGCGTAGGTTGGAGAAATAGCGTGGAGCATTTCCTGCAACCTGATCGCCCGGATCTTCGAAACAGTTTTCATTCAAAATTGGCGCCCCCGTAGCTGCGGCTTGGTGATAGCTGATTCCCGTCGAAAGCCGTGGACAGATCACATTCGGGCGCTGCGTTCCATCGGCAAGCCGTGCATCAGCAATGCCGATTGTTAACGGTGTACCCGACTGGAACGTAAGAATCGTTGAGAAAGACCAACCTCCAACGAACGCATCGAGCACGCGATTCATGTCGCGGCCAATCCAGCGTCCGCGGCCAATCGGTGCATCCACAATCGTAGCAATCACAAAACGATGCGTCGCATCATTTGCGCTGATTGAGTGTTCCGCTTTCAAATTGTCCAGTTCCTGCGGATTGCCCGAACTCAGCAAGCCGGTGATGAAGGAATTCGCGCCAGCGGAAGAATTGTCTGTCGATTTCGCGAAAGTGTAATTCCCCTCAAAGCTTACGTAGTGGCTCGGGCGCTTCTGAAAGCGAACCTGCAACGAATTATAAGACGATTCGGCACTCAACCGTGTCAGGCCGCTGAAAGCGCCATCGAATTGCGGGAACGGGCGCAGAAGATTGATTAGCGGAATGGTGTCGTCGTTATAGATGGAAGTTGGTTCATTGAAAATTGCATTCGGCCCTGCGAAAAGTGACTGAAAAGGGTTCGTGACTTGCATATTCAGGCAATCCGAAGCGCCAAGGCCCTGGTTCGCGCAATCCGTCTCATTTCCGTTGACAATCTGTTGGCGAATCGACGACGGAAGAAAATTGCGGTTCGCGGTGCCGGAGAATGAGCTGAATGGTAAATGCGTACTCCGGCTCGCCGAATAATCTACGCCGATAACGATCTGCGCAGGAAAAAGACGCTGCACGCCCAAGTTCCATTGATAGATTTCCGCGTTGCGCGCTTCACCTGTGTCCAGGCTGTTGTTGTTCGGGAGTCCCCAAAGCGCAAGCGCACCGTTTGCCCGGCCCTGCGGCTGAGCCAGCCCATCTGGAAATGGATTTTCTAGTGTCGCAAATTGCGTTTGGAAATTGTCCTTGGTAAAGCGGATCGGTGAAGAATTGCCAAATGCCGTGCCCGGGAACTGAAAGTTTGTGGCAACGTTTAAGCCATAATAAACGCCAGCGCCGCCGCGAATCACGGTGTTGGGGTTCAGCGCATAGGCAAATCCGACCCGCGGCGCCCAGTTGTTGCGATCAACCGGCGCGTTCCTCATTTTTGAACCCGCAAATACCGTCGTTCCGAGCAGATTTCCACTCGACGACAGAATGCCCGGAACGCTAAAAGGCACAGCAATGCCGCTATCTCCGCTGAAATCGCTGAACTGGATGGCGTTGTGACGTTCGGTATAAGGCGTACTCCATTCATAGCGCAGACCAAGATTCAGAGTCAGCTTGGAAGTGATTTTCCAATCATCCTGGAAATAGAACGCAGTTTCTTTTGATTTGTTCGCGACCGATGGATTGATCGCATAAAACGAATCCGTATCTCCGTAGCCGAGAAGCAGGCTTGCGAACGAACTGCCCTGATCCGAATTGCCGCCACCCACGATTTGTTCCGTCACGCTCTGGGCAAAATGGAAAAATCCGGTAGGTGGATTCGGCTGGTGAAAATTATTAAAAAAGAGCCGCTGCTCCCCGCCAAACTTGAAAACGTGACGGCCCTTTACCCAAGACAGTGAAGAACTATATGAATAAAGCGTGTGCGCAAATTGTGTATCCGTGCAGCACTGATTAAAGAGCGAAGTCGCGTTGTTGTCCATCTGAATCACAGGCATGCGATCCGTGCCATTCGCGCTTCCGAGAATGGCAGGCAGCCCTACGCTTTGCAGTGTCGGATAATTTTCGGTTACCGGAGCAACAGCTCGATCGATCGCGAAACGGTTCGTCCACACTGTAGAGGAAGTAACGTTCCAGTTGTCCTCCAAAGATGCGTTGTGAACGTCCGTGCTGAAGGCGAAACCATCTCCGAAATCCCCGTCCCCGAAAATCGTTGGTATGCCGCCTTCGTCGTGATGATTGCTGTAGCGCGCGGACAGGTGATTTTTATCGTTAAAATGATGATCGATCTTTACATCGTATTGACGAGCCGTCAGTTTCGACAGCGTAGCAGCATGAAAATTCGGGTCGCCCGGTGCAGCATTCGGGTCGGTCGGTTCTGGATACAAGTTAATGATTGCATGGCCGATGGGATCGATCAGGCCTGTATCGATAAGGTTGGGAATTGCAAAGTCGTTGCGTTGCGTTTGCCCCGCACCATTGGTAAACACGCTGAAGGGATTAAAGATTGGCAGCAGACTATTGCGAAAATCGCCTTTGCGCTCGTCATCAGTGGGAACAAAGGCGTCAATATGCAAAGGATCGTTCTGTCGCAGCTTTTCGAAATCTACAAAGAAAAATGTCTTTTCTTTCTTGATCGGCCCGCCAAGAGAAAATCCGTACTGGTCGCGCGCATGGTCAGGTTTCTCAATGCCCTGCGCGTTGTTGAAAAAGGAGTTGGCATCCAAGGCGGAGCGCTGACCGAACCACCAGCCGCTTCCGTGAAACTTGTTGCCGCCTTCCTTTAAGACAATGTTGACAACCGTGCCGCCGTTGCTACCGAATTCCGAAGAAAAACTGTTGTTCTCAACTTTGAACTCCTGAACGATTTCCACTGAAGGCTGGTAATAAACGTTTGTCGTCGCGCCTTCGCCCTGTTCCGGAGCGCTGGTAAGCGCGCCATCCACGCGAATTTCCGCAGTGGCGTTGCGCTGGCCGTTGGAAACAAAGTTCGTTCCAGTCGGATAAGAATCGTCGGTCCCTTGACCCGCCGTTTCCGTCACGCCGCCGGCGAGAAAAACCAATCCAAAAAAACTCCGGTTCGGCAGAGGAATATCGCGCACGTATTCATTCGTCACGTCCGTTCCCAGCGAAGCGTCGGCCGTATCCAGCAGTGGCGCTTGCGTTGTTACCGTTACACTCGTCGAAACGCTTCCCAGCGTCACTGTCACATCGAGCGTCGCGCGCTGGCTCACCGCCAGCACCAGCCCTTTACGCTCCACTGAGGCAAAATTGTTCGCCTTCACGCGCAATGTGTACGTCCCCGGTCGAAGGCCCGTAAATACGTACGACCCGCGGTCATCTGTCGTAGTCGTCACAGGAATGTTCGTCGCGTCATCCGTAATGCTCACACTTGCCCCTGGGACAATTCCCCCGGAAGAGTCGGTTACCACTCCAGTAAGCTGCGCCGTATAGTTCGCTTGCGCAGCAGCAATCGTCGGTGCGAAAACAATCAGCACAAAGCTAAGAATCCTGCGAAAGGTCGGTGACATGGACGCCCCCTGATAAGAAATTAACCGAAAATAAGGACACACTCGACCACTTACGCTTTTCTTCTTTTACTTACTATTCCTTTCTAAGTCAAGGAAAGAGATTCCTGCCGCAGAGTGTTGCTGGAGAGACTAAATCAAACGAGGGTCACTTCGATTTCCGCTTCTCGCAGCGATTTCAGGTCGTGGCGCGAAATGTTCCGGTCCGTGATCGTTTCGTGCACCGCGGATACCGGCATGATCATCGATAGACTCCGCCGCCCGAATTTCGAGGCATCGCAAACTACAATCGTTCTTCGCGCCGCCTCGGACATCGCGCGGTTCACCCTTGCTTCGAGCTGATTCGGAGTCGTAAGCCCGTAGGCAACATCAAATCCATCCACCGCCAAGAAAAGCAGGTCCGCGCTCAACTTACGCAATGACTCCTCCGCCAGCGGCCCAACCAGAGAAAACGAATTCTTTCTAAGCGTTCCGCCCGTCAAAATCACCTCGGCATTGCTCCCTTCCAGCTCTGTCGCAATATTTGTCGCGTTCGTGATGATCGTCAGGTTGCGGATCTGTCTGCACCCGCGCGCAATCGCCGTCGTCGTTGTCCCCGAGTCAAGAATAATCACCTGCCCTGGTCGGATCATCTTCACCGCTGCGGCTGCTATGCGCAGTTTCTCCTGCTTATGCAAACGCTCCTTTTCGTGCAGGGTTTGGTCTTGCAGCGCGCCTGTGCGAACCGGAAGTGCGCCGCCATGTGTCCGCTCCAGCAATCCTTGATGGTGCAGCGACTCCAGGTCTTTGCGAATCGTAATCAGCGAAGTGCGAAACCGCTTTGCGAGGTCCCGCACCAGAACCCGCCTTTCGTTGTGCAAGAGTTCCAGTGTTTCGCGCCGCCGTTCTTCGCTAAGCATGCAAACTCTCCAGGAATGTCCGAGGTTTCGTTTCCTTTCCTTTGACTCTGTCAGACTTTCGCTTTTTTCTCAAGAGATTGCCCTGCCAGTTTGCCTTTCGGATCAGTTCATCGCCTTAACGCTCACTTTCCCGCCAGTCGCACACGCCTCATAGATCGCCTCCACAAGCGCCACGCTCCGTCTCCCTTCCATTCCGTTGCAACGCGGCTCGCCATTCTTCTCGATGGCTTGAATGAAATCTTCCATCGCCGCCTGGTGACCCCGCGCATCGCTTACCGTCGCGGAAGAAGCGCTCTGGTTCTTGTCGTCTCCGCTTCCAAGGGCATTCGCTGGCGGATTCTTCAAATTTGCCGCAAGTAATCGGTCATGCTCGATGATGATGGTTCCCTGTTCCCCCGTCAGTTCCACTCGCCGCGGATATCCCGGGTACACCGAAGTCGTCGCTTGCAACACTCCGGTCGCTCCATTTGCAAATTCCAGCAGCGCTGTCAGCGTATCCTCCGCTTCAATCTTGTGCAGCGCCGTCCTCTTCTGTGCCTGTACCTGCACAACATTTCCAAACAACCACAACAGCAGATCCACCGTATGAATCGCTTGATTCATCAGCGCTCCGCCCCCATCCAGCGCCAGCCTGCCTCTCCACTTCGAATCGCCGTAGTATTCCGGCGGCCGGTACCACTTCACGCGTGCATCCGCCAAAATTGGCTTGCCCAGAATTCCGCCTTCCATCCATTCCTTTGCGCGTATTAAATCCGCCTTGAAGCGATCCTGGAAAAACACTCCCAATTTTACTTTCGCGTCCGCTGCGGCGGCGAGCAGCACATCCGCCGCGCGTGTCGTAATATCCAGCGGCTTCTCCGTCAACACGTGCAATCCGCGCCGGGCGGCTGCAATTCCCTGCTCTGCATGCAATCCCGAAGGGCTCCCAATCGCCACGAACTCCATCGGCCGGTGTGCAAGGAATTTCTCAAAATCCAAATAGGCGGCGGCTCCGTGCGTCGTCGCCATCCGCTCCACTTTCTCCCGATTCGTTCCATAAATCGCAGCGATCTCCACCCCTGAAATCGCTTCCGCCGCCCTTGCGTGAGTTTCAGAAATATTTCCGCTGCCAATCAGCCCCACCCTCATCGTCATCGGACATTCACCTCACTGCCGCTCGCAAAAACGAGCCTACAAAATACACCACGGCCTTCACAGTACGGGAATCTAAATAGGTTGTGAGAGAAACATTCTGAGAAAGATTTCTAGCGGATAGGCGTGGCCGTGAAATGGATCGGAGCGGAGGAAATAATTCCCTTTCCTTCCTTCACGGTTACAACTTGATTCGTCTTCACATCCGCCAGTGTCTCTTTTTGTCCGCTCGGCCAAACAATCTGCAATCTTGCGCTTTTCACGCCTCCCGCCTTGCCCAGGCCGAATGTCAGCGTCAATTCGCTCTGCGACAAATAACTCGACCCGCCCTTCACAACCCTCGTCTCCGCCGCGCCGGTATTCGTTGTCATTGTAACTTTCGCGCCGATTGCATCTCGATTTGACTTGGTCCCCATCAATTTCACGCGCAATACGTCGTTCTGATTGGCATTCAAATTCCGTAGCAAACGCGCCGGCCCATTGTTCGTCGTCGCCACCAGATCCAGCGCGCCATCGCCAAAAAAGTCTGCGTACGCAATTCCGCGCCCCACCACGGGCTTCTGAATCGCCTTGCCCAGTTTTCCCGATACGTCTTCAAACTTCCCTTTGCCCAAATTTCGGAAAATCCCAATCGGCTGCGCGTACCGCACCGTCGGCTGCACCACTGCAATATCGTCCGAAACGTGCCCATTCGCGGCGACCACGTCCAGATTCCCGTCGAGATCGTAATCCACGAAAGAGCAGCCAAACGTCAGCGCCTGATTCGTCGCCTGCCCTAAGCCCGATCTCATCGATTCATCCGAAAATAGTCCCGACCCGTCGTTCCGATAGAGCGCCATGCTCTCGTTCGTAAAATTTCCAATGATCAGCCCGGGAAATCCCGAACCGTCAAAATCCCCTGCATCGGTTCCCATACCCGCACGCACACGGCCCGATTCGCTGAACGCCACTCCGGTCGTTACACCAACGTCAGTGAAAGTCCCGTCGTGGTTGTTATGATAAAGCTTGTTCGGCTCCGTGTCGTTCGTCACAAACAAATCAATCCAGCCGTCGTTGTCATAGTCAAGCAGCGCAACTCCCAGCGCTTTCCCCGTCGGATCAAACAGACCCGCCTTTTTCGTGACATCCTCAAAAATTCCATTTCCTTTGTTGCGATAAAGCCGCGAAGTCTCGCCCTTATAGGTCTGCGGCGTGCAATACGATTTGTTCTTGTTGTCCAGTGTGCAGTATTGATCCTTTTCAACCGACCAATCGATGTAGTGCGTTACGAACAGGTCGAGTTTTCCGTCGTTGTCGTAGTCCACCCAAACCGCGCTTGCGGAAAATCCCGGGCTCGCAACTCCCGCCTTGTCCGTGACATCGGCAAATTTTCCGTTACCCAAATTGTGAAACAAATGATTCGATCCCACCGTGGTCACATATAAATCCGCAAACCCGTCGTTGTCATAATCGCCCACCGCACATCCAAGCCCGTAGCTTTCAATCGCCAGTCCTGCCTGCCTGGTCACATCCGTAAACGTCCCGTCGTGATTGTTGTGATACAACGCGGGATACGACTTCCCCGTCTTATGCCCCGGCCAATCCATCGAATTAACAAAGAAAATATCGGGCCAGCCGTCGTTGTCGTAGTCAATCACGCAAACGCCGCTTCCCATCGTCTCCGGCAGATATTTCTTTCCGAAAGCGCCGGTATTGTGCTTGAAATGGATTCCCGCCTGTGTTGTCACATCGACAAATTCGATCGGTCCGGAGGGTCTCGCTCCGCCCGCGGATGTTGAAGTCTCCGAAGCCGCCGAAGCGTTTGTTGCAGACGTCGCCGGTTCCGCTGGGCTCGTGGCCGCCGCCTGCGGAGCAGACTTTGGCGCTGTTTCCGTTGACGCATTTCGATTGCAGCCCCCCGCCAAAGCAGGCGCCAATACAATCGCCATCATCACTTGCCTTGCGTTCAATCGCATCAAGCGGGAACCTGCGCCGGTATCGCGCTCCTGGTCTTGAACCAGTCTTCAATCAGAAAAGCCGCCGGGCCGACAAAAAACAGCGCATAAAACGGCGCATATACCACGTGATCCAGCCGCAAAATCATTTCCACCACGGCCACCATCGCGGCTACGACGATCTGCCACTTCTTCGATTTCACCGTCGTCTTCGGATCCGTAATCATGAAAAAAATAAAAAGCTGATACATCGGCCCGGTCAGCGGCGCCACTTCCGATAACCAGGGACTCCCTGT
The DNA here is from genome assembly GCA_018268785.1 of Acidobacteriota bacterium. Classification (GTDB taxonomy): domain Bacteria; phylum Acidobacteriota; class Terriglobia; order Acidiferrales; family UBA7541; genus Acidiferrum. The sequence continues at coordinate 19,577 of JAFDVY010000015.1, forward strand.
AAGCAAACTCCGCACGTACGAGAGAACGATAAACGAAACGACATACGTCGCCGTGATATGAAATCGATGCAACCTATAGATGATGATCGATCCCAGCACCCAGATCACCACCATTGGCAGCAAATAATTTCCCCACTGGATACTCAGCGCCGCGACCGTTGCCGGCGCTAGATATAGCAAAACCGAAATACTGAAGTTCGATGGGTTCCAGATGTGCCGCCCGTGGACGCGCAGCACATATTTCGACATGATCGCCACCATCGCGCACACTATGTACGGCCAAAACGCCGGCGACCTCACCAAAATTCCCACGCTGATTCCGCTGATATATGCGCTGGCCAAAATCGGCCGCTTCCCCAGGTAAATCCATCCAAGAATCAGCTCCGTGATCAGGCTCGCCAGAATCGCCGCGACCGTTTTCTTGTAGCTCTCCAGAAATCCAAACGAAAGCTGCCCCACAAGTAAAATGCACGTGATAAACGCAGGCGCCAGGTAGCGATTCTCCATGCTGAAAAACTTCTTCCACTGAAACGGCGCAGCCGGTTGCGGCGCCATCGCAATGCTTTGCTGGCTCATTCGGGTTCCTTCACTTCATGAATTTGATCGGGCGCGGGATTCGGAATCGTTTGTATCTTGCCGGAAGGCCACCGGATCACGGCCTTTTCAATCTGCGGAAATTTTCCAAGTCCAAAGTGCAATCGGCGCTGATTCTGTGAAGCAAACCCGCTCCCCCCGGAAACTTCCTGCGCCTGCTGCTGTCCGTTCCAGTAAACCGTCACTCGCGCTCCTATCGCGCTGCGGTTGCTCTTCGTCCCGGTCAGATCGAACTCGATCCATTTGTTTTCCGGCGTTACCGTGTTCTTGTAAATCAGCAGCGGCCCCCGCTCGTTTGCCACAATCACGTCCAGCGCGCCGCGGTTCCACAAATCCGCGAACGCCACCGCTCGTCCGTCGTACGTATCCGTCACGCCCACTGCCGGCGCCACGTCGACAAATTTTCCGCTCCCATCGTTCAGCCACAGGTGCTTTGTTTGGTAGCCAGACAAACTCCGCCCTTCCATCGCCGGCCAATTCTTCGCATCGTTGATAATCAACGCGTGCCCGCCCGCAATTTTCGAAAAGTCGTACCAGTAGCTTTTGTTCCGGTCGAGCGACACATATCCATTCGTCAAGTACAGATCCAGCGTCCCATCATTATTTAAATCTCCGAATTGCGCGCCAAAACTCCAGCCCCCCATCTCCACTCCAAAATCCCGCGCCAGGTTTTCATACTTTGTCCCGTCGCCGCTCGTCCCTTCTTTCGGCACCCACAGATTGTTTCCTTGAATCAGCACCCCTTCTTCCGAAATATTCGAGACGTACACCGAAAAGCGCCCTTGATTCAAAATGTCTCCAACGCTCGCGTTCATTCCGCTCTTCGGCGCAAATCCAACTCCGGTCTCTTGCCCGGCTTCGTGGAATTTTTTCCCGTCGTTGAAATAAAGCTCGGACACGCCGTAGTCGTTCGAAACGAACAAATCCGGATGCCCTGTCCCCCGCAAATCCGCTGCCGTGGACGCCAGCGCCCATCGTCGGCTGTTGATCCCCATCTTCTCGCTGACTTCTTCAAACTTTCCGTTCCCTAAATTGTGAAACAGATATTTTCGTCCGCCGTTTTTCGCATACTCAAAACTATCCGGCATTATTTTCGTCGACGACAGATGCCATAAATCCACGTCTTCCGCGTAATATCCCCCGATAAAAAAATCGAGCTTTCCGTCGCCGTCGTAGTCAAACCACAGCGCCGTATTCGCATTCACCCACGCCGGCAAACCGGCCTGTTCCGTAACGCGCGTAAAACCTTTGCCGCCGTCATTGTGAAAAAGTTCCGGCTTGCCCCATTTGATCAGGAGTAGGTCTTCGTACCCATCGTTGTCGTAATCGCCCCACACCGCGCCCATCGAAACGCCTGTACCAGCCTTGTTCACATCCGCAATCCCCATCTGCTCCGCAACATCCGTAAACGTTCCGTCGTGATTGTTCCGGTAGAGTGCGTTCTTCGAACCTTCCTTGCTGTTCGTAACATAAATGTCCGGCCATCCGTCGCGATCGAAGTCCACAATGGACACCGATGCGCCCATCGAAGCCACTTGCGGCATGATGTGCGCCAGCTTCGCATCGAGTGTCGGCGCCTCATGCACAAAATTCACGCCCGCCTGCTTGGATACTTCCTGTAAATAAAATCCGTGCCCCGCGAGTGCCGCCTGCAAATCTAATTTCGCCCTGGATTCGTCGCGCCTTGCTTCGTACCGCCTGATAAACAGCGGCGAAAACACGAGCGCGAAAAAAACTATCGTCACAATCGTTCTGGTCAGGATCCCCGGCTTCACTGTTGCGGCAATCTCCTCATCGAATTTTTAAACACGTCCGGCGTGACGTACCGCGTGTGATACTTTTCCCAATCCTCCGGATGCCTCTTGTAAACGTATTCGTCTTCCAGACGTCCCGGCGCCGTGTCATATAAATTCTTCGCGTGATACGGCAGCGGTTCCACGGTTCGCGAAAAACCGGAATTGTAGTCGCCATCTTTGATCCAGCCGTCGCCGATAATCAGGTAATCGCGCTTCCATCCCCCGGAGGGAGCTGGCTGTTCCGCAAATCGAAATGTCATTTCGTCTCCGGAATTCATGATCACGTAGCGGTCGTCAATCTTGCCCAGAAGTTCCCGCACATCCCCATATCGTGTGTAGTAGCCCACCAGATCGCGCCAGCGCTGCTTCGATCCTTCAAAGTGGTTGTAGTCGGGAATCTCTGGCGAAGAAGGATTCGCCTGATTCATCACCGAATATCCCCGGTAGTGCAGGTCCGCCACCGTCGGATCGAGCTTCACAGTTTTCAACTGCGTGTCCGGCAATCCCTTCGCCCACTCGATCGAATCCCAGTAAATTTCCAGATTCGTCCGCAAGCGCACGCGGTGCGGCGTGCCGGGCAGAAAGATGTTCGCAAGGTCAAACAAACAAATCTTTTTTCGTCCCGCAGGGAATCCAAGATTTGACTTGGCAACCGCCCAGCCGCCGTGTCCGTCCGGCACTTCCAGGCTCAATCCGCGCGCGGTCTCATGCTTGCCTTGTCCGATCGCCACGTTGATCGAAGAATCCGTAGGGTGCATCCAGCCTTTCGCAATCAGCCACACTGGCCCGGACTGGGGCACATCGTTGCCCAAATCCACTTCGACGTAATGATCGCGCGTTACACCTTGATATTGTCCGCGGCCAAAGTTATCCAGGTATTTTCCGTCTAGCGTGCTGACAATGTCCGTCACGTCGTGTCCGTCGTCGTCAACCGCGCTCACGATCTTGTGCGGCGTCTCTGTCGCGGTGATTGCCAGTTTCGCCGGTGGAATCACAAATCGCTCATCCACGTAAATTTCCGTTCCAACCGGGTGATCCACCACCATCATCGCCAGGTAATCGTAGTAGTACGTTTCCCAAAGTTCGGCGGTGATGCGCATGTCGTAGTAGCCGTCATGCGGCACAAGCTCGTCCGGACCGATCTTGTACCACTCTTCCGTCGCTTCGACCCGCGCCGTTCCCACGGTGTTGATGCGCAGTCCAATCGCGGAACTCCACGGCACAGCGTCCTTCACAAACTCAACTCCCTTGCCGTTGAACGCAAAAAGATACGGGCACGACCCCTTGATGCGCTGTTCGGTCAGGACCGCCTGATCCGCCGGCAGGCTAAATTCGGCGCGCACCGATCCGTTCGGCCACACGATCCGCATCGCGTCTGTGCTCGTTTGATTGCCCAGCCCGAAATGAAGTTGCGGCCCGTTGATCGGTTGCTTCTGTACCAGCAGTCCCGAGCGAATTTCGATTTCCCCGCCAACGCCAAAGGGATTGATGCGCTGGTCGCCGGTCGCTTGCCTCGCGTGCGGACGGATCACCTGCCAGTGATAATTCTTCGTGCCGCGACTCACACCAACCGCAGGTTTTCCCCCCGAATCGAAGCCCAGTAAGTTGAGTCGCCCATCGCCATTCAGATCCGCGATGCTAAAAACACTGGCAAGCCCGCTCGCTTGTTCCAGCAGCGTATACTTTGCATTCGCGTCGCCCAGCCAGATCAAGGGTTTCTCGCTCTGCCCCGCGGCAACTTTCGCCGGGCTCAGCACCAAATCCAGCGCTCCATTGTTGTCCAGATCCGCGATCAGCAATCGCACGTCACTCGCAAGATTTGCCGTCGCATTCGGCACTTGCAGAAGCGCCGCAACGCTCCACCCTCTTTTTTCGCTGTATCCCACGCTGGCGATGGTTCCGTTCGATTCCACCGCTACCAGGTTCAGCACCCCGTCGTCATCCGTGTCCGCCACGCCAATCGCTTTTATCTTCGTCAGCTCGCCCGGAAGCGCCACTTCCCGAAATTGTCCCTGTCGCTGATTGTGAAAAAGATGCAAGCGATCCTCGCCATCCACAATCGCGGCGTCCGGATTTCCATCCCCGTCGAAATCCGCCCACGCGAACTCTTTCGCTCCGGAAATTCCCGCGAATGGCTGGATCGCAACAAACGTTCCATCGCCATTGTTCCGCAACACCTGCGGGGCACCGTCCTTCTTTCCCAGCACAATGTCCAGGTCGCCGTCCGCCTCAATATCGACGGCCCAGGCCCCTGTATACGCAGCACTCAAAATATTTTTCGGCAATTTCGTCGCTGCCGTCACGTCCGTAAACTTTTCCGGCGAATCCTGCCTCATGAATTTCACGCCGCCGGCGCCCGCGAGTACCAGATCCGTTTTGAAGTCGTAATTAAAATCGGCCTGTAGAATTCCCTCCGGCCCTGGCCCTGCATTCTCGGCTCCGCCCGGAAACGGAAACGACGCCCCGGAAGCCAAGCGAACCTCTTTTCCGTTTGCTTCCGCAACAATCGGTTTTCCTTCGCTGCCTAGCGCAACCGCGCCTATCCAACTCCACGTTCCCGAATCCGTCGCAATCGCCGGCTTCACATCGAACGTCAGTGCCATGTCCGCCGCCGCTGGCCGGAAGTTCGGCCGTTCCATTCTCAAAAATTTCGTGAAGGGCTCCGCCTCTTCCCCCGGCGGCGCCTTCAACACCGCCAATTCCTCGCGGAATTCCGGCACGCGCATCAGCGTGTTTCGCAAAAAGGTCGTTCTCGTCGCCGCGGAACGCGGATTCGGCCCATTTGCCGCCGCCTGTAAAGCCGCAAACTGATCTTTCACTTCCGATGGCCATCCCGAAGATCTCGACGCGATCTTGGTCAGCACAGACTTCACCAGCGCGCCATCCCCGCTCTTTGCCGCAATTCGGCAAAGTTCCAGCTCCGCGGCAAGGTTGTCCGGCTGCGACTCTAGGATCTTCTCGATCAGTGTCCTGTATTCTGCCTCGCTGTTGGCGCCGCCTTGCCGCTCCACTTCTTCTGCCAGTTGATACGCTGCGCGGTAATTCCGCGGATTTATTTCCACAGCCTTCCGCCAATCCGCGATAGCCTTCGCTGAATCCCCTCGGCTGCTTTCCAGAAAGCCCATCATTTGGTAAATCTGATCGTTGTCTGGAGCCAGTTTCAGCGCCCGTTCGAATCGCTCGCCAGCCACGTCCAGTTTTCTCTGCCGGAGCGCTAGCACACCCCAATTTCCCCATCCCGCCGGCTCGCCCGGCGCCAGCTTTGTCAATTTCGAAAGTTCGCTCTCCGCATGAACGTCGTCCCCCACCTGCAGCGCGCCAAGCCCCACATAAAACGCAGAAACCGCTTGCGCATACTCCTTCGAATCTTTTCCCGGAAGTTTGCCGCTGGACTTGCACCCACCCAGGCACATAACCAGCATCGCGCACGTTGCCACGAAAGCAGCTCTCGCCAAACTCCTTCTCATCGCACAAACTCCCTCTCCACACACCAGTTCAGCTCTGCTTCGCACATTTAGTCCTTCTCAATTTCGCTTTCACGATTTGGAGCGCGGATTTGCCATTTACTATCTCACGCAAGACGCATCCCAACAAAAACTTCACGCTGTTTGTCCCGCTTCCAATTTTCTGAACTGCCGCCGCTTCGCCGCCACTTTGAACCACAAAAATCCCACGCCCAGAAATGGCAGCGCAAACAGCAATAAATCCCATTTCCCGTATCCGAACGGCGTTGGCGTCACCTGTGTTGTCGCTTCTCCTCCGCCAATCGAACTGCTCATCACCAGCCGCACCTTCCACAATTCTTGCTGATCGAACTGCGCTTCCGACTTGTATTCCACTTGCCCCTTCTGATCCTCGACCCATGCCCAATACATCGCTTCCGGCAATCGTCCTGTCGCCGGTTGTACGCCAATCTGGATCTTCAAGTCTTTCGGGACCGTTCCTCCCGGCGGAGGATCGACCAGCACAAAGAAAGTCCCCGTCCCCAAATCCGGATGCGTCCACAACGCAATCGTGTACGGTCCAACGTGTTGCCCTTCCAGAATCGGAAACGGCGGCCCATTGTGCGCCGCGGCGCTTTTTGCGCAAAATCCAAATGCCAGCACGGACCCAAGTAGCGCGACCACCCTCAGCCCATTTTTCCTTTTCCATCTTCCAGTCATCTCTTCCCCGTCACCCGCCCATCAGCATCGCGCGCATTTCCATCGGCTGGAACATCAGCCACACCGACGCCGCTCCCACAATCGCGCAAACCACAAACCACGGCGCAAACGAGCGCAATGGGTTTTCCGCGCAATCTTCTTGCGCAAATTGATGCGCCACCATCAGCGATCCCATGAATCCCAACAGCAAAAATCCCAGTTCAATCGGTTGCACAAACCGTGTTGGCATTCCCGTCCACGTCCAGAACGGTCCGCCCAAAATAGGTACTCCTGTGCTAGCTAGTGCCGCCTGAGTTACTGGAACCACCGTGAGAATCCCCGTAAAAAAATGAAACCCATAATGCGCCAGCCACATTCCCAGTCCAAGCGGCACAAGCGTGTAGCTGTAGCGAACGGCAACCGTCCCCACGGATGATCTTCCGCCGCTCAATGCTCTGCTCATCCGCGCGGCGCTCCCCAGCAAAACCAGCGGCGCAAAAATCAGAAACGCCGCAAAAATTATTCCAAGCACCGGCGCCTCGTGTGTGGTGGATATCATCCTCCCCAGCCACGCCTCCACTGCATACACCGGTCTCACCATCCCGAAGGCGTTCACCAGCGCGCCAAACGCAAACACAATCACCAGCGCCGCAATATCCTTCCGCCGGGAAAAATACCCGACCCCCGATCGCAGCGGGTCCGCCATCAATTCAGACGCGGGCATCCGGCCCACCACGCCGATATTGTCGTGAGGACACGCATGCACGCAATCCAGACAAAACGTGCAATCCATGTTTCCCACCTTGCGCGGCAGATACAGCGCCAGTTCGCATCCGCGTTGCAAAATCACAAACTCGCTCTTCTTCTCCGCCTCGGCGCGCCTTCCCTTGATGCAGTCCTTCGTCGCGCACTTCTCGCACACCCGCGAATCCCGCACTTTCACTTCCAGCGGCGAAAGCGTGGACGCCACAAAATTAAACTGCCCTATCGGACAAACAAACTTGCAGAACGCCGCATGTTTGAACAGTCCATCCACAATCAGTACCGCCGCAAAATAGCCAAGCGCCAGCGCCGCCGTCCAATACGGCGAACTCCACAAATCGAACAGTTCGTAACAAAACAGAATCCCCGCGAACAGCCCTACCGAAATCCACTTGTTCCGCAACGCACGCGGCCAACTAAATCGCGGCTTAAAAAGCTTCCGGGCCGCATTTCGCAGCAGCAGAAACGGGCAGGCCAGGCAAAAAAAGTTCCCTGCGCACAACAAGACCAGTACCAGCGCCCCGCGAAAATGAATCCACGTTAGCACCGTCGCCAGATTCTTCGGCGCCAGTGTTGGCCCGAAAAATCCATGCAGAATCATCACGACACTCGCCAAAAGCAGCGGAATCTGCAGTGCCGTCCGCGAATGTCTCCATCGCAGAAAATCTCCAAGTAAACTGGCCCGCAGCAAATCAAAGTGCGATTCCTCGCCTGTACCTGTAAATGTCCGCGAATTGGAATTTGGGACGCCCAAGGGCTTTAGCTCGCCTGAAGATTCTGAACTTTAATCTCTTGCTCGAGCCTCGCTCCGTCCTGCATCGACACGTGCACGGTCACCACCCAGTCTCCCCTCATGTTCAGGTCCAGCGTGCCCGTATATGACCCGGGCAAAGTTTCTTTCGCCTCGCCAAATGCCGGGCTCATCCCCGGATGCGTCATGTTCCCTTCCAAGGTTACTCGCGCGCCCTCAACCGGTAGCGCTTCATCTGTTCTGGCAATTTTGTCTTCCGCGGTGAGCTTGCACGTGATCGTATTGCGTCCGACCCTTTCAGGGCCCTCCACCATGCATCGCATCGCAACCAATCGCACCGGCGCGGACTTTCTCGCGCAGCCACTCAGCTCAAAACTCGCGCACACCACGAGCAGAGACACCACGAACAAGCGCGATTTCTTCCGGCAGTTCAAATCTCTGGCCTTAACTCCGCGGACTCTGAGCGCGTGTTGAAGCTCTTAAAATCTTTTCAGGCTGCGCAAGCGGCCTTGTCGCTCTTCGCCGTCTTGTTCCATTCGCAAGTGCAAACCGAAAGTCCCTCTTCGCCCTTTGGCGGGAACATGTGGAAGTACATCCCAATCACCATCGGGATGAATACAATCGTGTTGTAGAAAAGATGCAACTCGACGCGCGGAAAAAATAGTTGCAGCACGCTGCAAGGCACCGGCTTGCCCCAGAAATTGTGATGAACCGTCGCCTGATAAATCAGCAGCAAATGCTCAATGTGGTGCCAGAACTGAATCACCAGCGACACCGTCCACCATTTCCGCCCCGTTCCTGTGAATCCCTTCCGCAGGACCCAAATTCCAACGAGCATCACCAGCGCATACGAGTAATGCAGCACTTCGGACTTGATCAGCCACGGATACCACAATCCAAGAATCCCGTTCGCTTTTGGCCTCGGCCAATTCATCACATAAATTTGATACGCCTGCACCAGGTGCTCGCCCCAATGCGCCAGCACCACCAGCATGAACGCCTGCAGCGCCCGCTCGTGCCATTTCGAATTCAGTTTGTCGTAAAGTCCCGTGCCGGTGGTCGATGGAAAATGCGCGCTGTGAATCGCCGGAGTGGAAACCGCCATGCCGTGCCCTCCAAAAATCAGCCATAACGCGCTGGTTGCGCCAAAGCAGAGCTTTCGGTGCGCCAAGATGCTCCATCAAAGGGTTTTAACCGGCAATAATACTTTTATATTAGGCAGGCTCTTCGCTTCCGGAATTTCCCTCCGCCCCGCCGCGGCTTGCCATGAAATCACTATTGCCCCTTTCTCCGCCCACAAGAAATTTCTCGCCGGAATCAAAGAGACTTCTCTCAGAGTTCACCCTCTCGTAATACTTTCCTGGTATTGCCGGCTCTTCCCCATTCACTAGAATCGTTTCAAATTTTTGATTCGCGTGCATTGACGGACACCCCTCGCCGCGAATCCCGGGAATGATTCGAAAAACCAATCGTTCGGAGCATAACTTTGCTGTTTCTCTCTTGGCCCTCCAGAAAGACAATCCTTGCAACTCAATTCCATTCGATTGGAGATTACGTGAAAAGTCTTCTTGTTGCCTTCTTCCTTCTCGCTGCCTCTGCCGCTGTCTCGGCCCAGGATGCCGCTCCGCCTGTCAAACTCGGCAACGTCACATTCTCTGGCAGCATTCGCGAGCGCTACGAAGTCTGGAATTGGTTTGAGCCCGCCACTGGAAACAATCTCTACGGCTATTCTGGCACCCTGGTGCGCTTCGGCTTTTCTCAGAAAAAACAGCACTACGACTGGAACATCGAACTCGAAGCTCCCATCCTCCTCGGTCTTCCCACTCACGCCGTTAACCCGGCGCCGCTTGGCCAATACGGCCTTGGCGGTTCCTACTACGCCGCCAACGACAACAAACAAAATGCGGCTTTCCTCTTTCCGCGCCAGGCCTGGTTCCGCCTCAAAGGGGAACACGCCAGCCTTCGCGCTGGCCGCATGGAATTTACCGACGGCAGCGAAGTCACTCCCAAGGACGCCACCCTCGCTTCCCTCAAAGCAGATCGCATCGGCCAGCGCCTCATCGGCAATTTCGGCTTCTCCAACGTCCAGCGCAGTCTCGACGGCCTCCAGTTCACTTACGCCAACAACTCATGGACCTTCACTGCGCTCAGCGCCATTCCCACTCGCGGTGTCCTGCAAGTGGACGGAACCGGTTGGGTGAAAACTCCCATCACTTACGTCGCTCTCACCAGGCAAGCCGAGTTTGGCGAATCGAAAGCCGAATGGCGCGCCTTCGGGATCTATTACAACGACGATCGCCCCATCGTGAAAACGGACAATCGCCCCGGGCCCGCCAGAGCCGGTGACCACGGCAACATCAATATCGGCACGTACGGCGGGCATTTCATTCTCGCCACGCCAACTTCCGGCGGCACCTTCGATTTCCTTTTCTGGGGCGCTCTCCAAAACGGCAATTGGGGGTTCCTCACGCAACGCGCAGCCGCTGGCGCTCTCGAATTCGGTTTCCAGCCAAAATTCGCAGAAAAAATCCGTCCCTGGCTCCGCGGCGGCTATTTTTACGCGAGCGGTGACGGCAATCCGTCCGACAACACGCACGGCACCTTCTTCGCCCTTATCCCGACTCCCCGCGTCTACGCCCGCTTCCCTTTCTTCAATTACATGAACAGCACCGATGCCTTCGGCGAATTGATGCTGCGTCCATCAAACAAACTCACGTTGCGTAGCGACGTTCACGGTCTCTGGCTCACCAGCAAGAGCGATCTCTGGTACTCCGGCGGCGGCGCATTTCAACCCAACACCTTTGGCTTCAGCGGGCGCCCCTCGAACGGCCAGAAATATCTCGCCACCCTTTACGACATCAGCGCCGACTACAAATGGAAATACGGCTTCTCTTTCGGTCTCTATTTCGGCTACGCCCAGGGCGGAGACGTAATTAAGAAAATCTACACGGTAAACGCCAACGGCGCTCTCGGCTTCACCGAAATGACCTATCGCTTCTAAATGGCACAAGGGGGTCGGAGCTTTAGCTCCGACATCCACCCTGGAACTGGGCGGGGCTTTAGCCCCTGAAGAAAGCACTCGGCGATCTATTAGCCCGCTTCGCGTGAACGTTCAAGACTAATGCGGAATCGCAAAAAAAAAACCGCACTTCCGCTTTTTCCTTTTTCTCCCCGCTCCAAAAACAGTGCTACCCTGACTGCGGATCTCTTTCCTCCGCCCATGAGCCTCTTTTGCGCACAAGGAAGCGCCGGCCGCGCAATCTCTGCAGAAGAATTGCGCAATCTTTTCCTTTCGTCCCTCGAAAAACTGGGCAAACCCAAAAGCGTTCTGGCAGTCCCGCCCGATCACACGCGTTCCGCCTCCCGCGCCGGAGAATTGACGCGTCACGCCTGGAATTACTACGGCGAAAACCTGAAACAAATTCTCCTCGCCGTCGGAACGCACCGCGCCATGACTCCCGAACAGCTCACCGCCATGTTCGGCGACGTCCCTCACTCGCTTTTTCACGCGCACAAATGGCGTGAAGACGTCGAAACTCTCGGCACAATTCCAAAAGAATTCATTCGCGAGCAATCCGAAGGAAAAGTCGAATACGATTGGCCCGCACAGGTAAATCGCCTCGTCTCTCGCGGCCATTTCGATCTCATCCTTTCCATCGGCCAGGTTGTCCCCCACGAAGTCATCGGCATGGCCAACTACAACAAAAACATTCTCATCGGCACCGGCGGCCCCGAAAGCATCAATCGCAGCCACTATCTCGGCGCCGTCTACGGCATGGAGCGCATCATGGGCCGCGCCGACAATCCCGTCCGTCGCGTCTTGAACCGCGCCGCAAGAGAATTTCTCGCCGGACTTCCCATCGTCTACGTTCTAACCGTCGTTGCGCAAGACTCCACAGGGGACACAGTCGTCCGCGGCCTTTTTATCGGCGACGACCACGAATGTTTTCATCGCGCCTCTGACCTCAGCCTCAAAGTAAATTTTGACCTGCTTCCAAAGCCAATTAGCAAAGCCGTTGTCTATCTCGATCCGCACGAATTTCACAGCACCTGGCTCGGCAACAAAGCCGTCTATCGCACCCGCATGGCCCTTGCCGACGGCGCTGAACTCGTCATCCTCGCTCCCGGCGTCCGCGAATTCGGCGAGGACCCGCAAATCGACCAGCTCATCCGCAAATACGGCTACCATGGGACCCCCGCAACTCTCGAAATGGTTCGCAAAAACGCCGACCTCGCTGCAAATCTCAGCGCCGCCGCGCACCTCATCCACGGCTCATCCGAAGGCCGTTTCAATATCACCTGGTGTCCTGGCAAATTGACGCGTAAGGAAGTGGAAGGAGCGGGTTTTTCCTACGGCGATCTCGAAAAAATGCAGCAACTCTACAATCCGGCAAAGCTCAAACAAGGCTGGAACACCGTCAGCAGCGAAGAAATCTTCTTCATAGAAAATCCCGGCCTCGGCCTCTGGTCCACTCCCGATCGCTTCTAATTTTTCGCTATTCCTAACGGGCCGCGGTCTCTGTTTCTGCCGCCTGGCTCCTCGGTTTGCACTTCGGTTGCAGCAACCTTCAAATGTGTCATTCCCCGGCGGTCTTTGCCCGGGGAATCTGCTTTTTTCCGCATTTCTAGATGAAGAAAGCCTTTTCGGCAGCCCCTACAGCGAAACTCCCCGCTTCCACGGAATAAAATCGTTCTGTCCCAATATCTCCGCCTTCGTTTTCGCTTCTCCGCTCGCAATCTGAATCACGCGCTCCAGAATCTCTTCTCCCATCTCCGCAATCGTCTTCCGCCCCGCGATCACTTCGCCCGTATCAATATCAATGATGTCCGGCATCTTCGCGTTCAACTCCGAATTCGTCGAAAGTTTCACCACTGGCGCAATCGGATTCCCAGTCGGCGTCCCCAGTCCCGTCGTGAACAGCACCACGCTCGCCCCCGCTCCCACCTGCCCCGTCACGCATTCCACGTCATTCCCCGGCGTGCATTGCAAATGCAATCCCGGCTTTGTCGAATATTCCGGATAATCCAGCACCGCGCTCACGGGGGCCGTTCCGCCTTTCTTCGCCGCGCCCGCGGACTTCATTGCATCCGTCAGCAATCCATCGCGAATATTCCCCGGCGAAGGATTCATGTCGAATCCCGATCCCACCGCCTTCGCCCGCGCCGAATACGCTTTCATCAGTTGAATAAATCGGTCCCCAACTTCTTTCGCCATGCTCCGGTTGATCAGCTCCTGCTCCACTCCGCACAACTCCGGAAACTCCGACAAAATCGTCCTCCCACCCAGCGCCACCAGCAAATCCGACGTATGTCCGATCGCCGGATTCGCTGAAATTCCGGAAAATCCATCCGATCCCCCGCATTTCAGTCCCACGCACAATTTCGAAATCGGCGCCGCCTCGCGCTTCAACTTGTTCGCCTCCACCAGCCCCTCAAACGTCTTCCGAATCGCATCCGAAACCATCGCGGATTCCAGTCCGCTCTGTTGCTGCTCAAACACGAACAGCGGCTTCGCAAAATTCCCCGCCCGCTTCTTCAACTCTTCCCGCAAGATCGCCGTCTGCGAATTTTGGCATCCCAGGCTCAGCACCGTGGCTCCCGCAACATTCGGATGATGGATGTATCCCGCGATCAACCCGCAAAGATTGATCGCATCTTCGCGCGTTCCTCCGCATCCGCCCTCGTGCAGCAGAAATTTGATCCCATCCACATTCTCAAAAATTTTCGGCGATCGCCCCGCCTCCGCAATTCTCGCGGCGCCAGCTCCCGCGCCTTCAGATCCCTTTCCCTGCCGATAAGCCTTCACCAGCTCCGCCACCTGCTGCCGGTAAACCTGCGGCGGCGCAAATCCCAGCTCCTCTTCAAACGCCTGCTTCATCACCAGAATGTTTCTGTTCTCGCAAAATACCAGCGGCACCACCAGCCAGTAATTCCGTGTCCCCACTTGCCCGTCGCTCCGCATATATCCCTGAAAATTTCGCGCCCGCCAGCGCGAAACATCCGGAGCCGTCCACCGGTATTCCCCCACCTTTTCATGAAATCCCTGCGAATCGTGCCGCACATTCCGCGTCGTCAGCCTCTCTCCCGCACCAATCGCCTCAGCCGCCTTTCCAATCAGCACCCCATACATCGTCACCGGCCCGCCCGCCGCAATGTCGCTCGTCGCAAACTTGTGTTTCGCCGCCACATCCCCCCGCAGCACCGTCGTCTTCCCCTCAAATTCAATCGCTTCGCCTGCGCGCAAATCCGTCAGCGCCACCAGCACGTTGTCCTTCTCGTTCAGTTGTAACACCCGGTTCGCCATCATCCCATTCTCCGACAACAAGTTAGCACCAACTCCTTAGTCGCAGCATTTTCTCACAAACCGGCTTGCACTCTTTCCGCAAAACTTTCGCGTCAATCGAATAACACTTCAGTTAACCCCGAAAAATATATATTGACAAGGTACCTCTCCTGTGTTAGTCTTCCCACTGGCAGTTTCTCGCCCATTTGTTCTACAAACCTTCAAAATCTCAATCTAAGACTCCGGAGACTTCTCATGTCCTCACTTCGCCGCAAGGACCGCTCTGCCCTTTGCACCTTTACCTTTTCCGATGGCCGCCAGTGTAGCCTCCCGCGACGCACTGGTCATCTTTCCCTCTGCCCCACTCACGCCCGCAAGGAAGCCCAGATCCTCGGCAGCGAGCAAGCCGGCGAGGCCATCGCCAATCATCTCGCCGCCCCCTTCGTCTCCGCTTGTGATCTCTCCGCCGCCCTCGCCCGCATCATCTCCGCAGCCGCCCAGGGCCACTTGCGTCCGAAAACCGCCGCCACCCTCGCCTACCTCGGCCAAACCCTCGCCCATACTCTTCCCATCGCCCAGCATGAGTACATCAACGCATTCGGCACCGAAGCGTGGCGCAAAGCCATCCGCTCCTCGATCTGTTCCGCTTCTTCCTCCGCAAATCCAGGAAATTCAGCCCGCGAATTGCCACCCTCCGCGACGTCAAATCCAACCGCGTAACCCCCTCTATAATCAACACATACAGATTTGATTGAAAACAAAGGACTTTATCTGCCTTTAGAATCAACACATACGCAAAACCCACAGGAGGGTCGTTTCTTAGGATGTGGGGACTTTAGTTTTACTTTGAGCCGCGAAGGGTTCACCCTGAGGGCCAAGGACCCAACATCTTGCCTTTTCCGAAACGTAGCGCCGCGGCTTCAGCCCGGCATCTTGCCTTTCCCGAAATGTAGCGCCGGGCTTCAGCCCGGCAACTTGCCTTTCCCGAAATGTAGCGCCGTGGCTTCAGCCCGGCATCTTGCCTTTTCCGAAACGTAGCGCCGTGGCTTCACCCCGGCATCTTGCCTTTTCCGAAATGTAGCGCCGCAGCTTCACCCCGGCATCTTGCCTTTTCCGAATGTAGCGCCGGGCTTCACCCCAGCATCTTGCCTTTTCCGAATGTAGCGCCGGGCTTCACCCCGGCATCTTGCCTTTTCCGAAATGTAACGCCGTGGCTTCAGCCCGGCATCTTGCCTTTCCCGAAACGTAACGCCGGGCTTCACCCCTGAACAAAGCTCTTGCGCAGCTTCCCTAATAATTCTTAACTTTAACCACGAAATACGTCACTTCCTTCGCTCCATCCAACACCATCTGATGCGGCGTATTTGCCGGGATCCGCACGACATCTCCAGCCGAGAGCTTCACTCTCGCCCCGCCTTTGATCGTCCCGTTGCGCTTCTCATGCGGCGCCACCGTTTCCGCGCCTTCAAGCGTTCCGCCAACCAGCAACGTCGCCGAACCGGTCTGCATGAAGAAAACGTCCGCCTGCGTTTCGTGAAGCTCCGGAAAACCGTCGGCTTCGCGATGCGCCAGCATGAAAAGATCGTTCGGATAGTCGGCGATGATTTTGGAAGCGGATTTGTGCGGATCGGCGGCGGCATTCGTCGCCAGCGTTTTCGCCAGCGATTGAATGTCCCCAGCCGCCCAGTGTTCAAAACCAGCGGGTACCGGTGCTTGTGAGTTCACGGCAAAAAACGGTATCACTAACAACGAAAGCAGCAAGAGTTTTTTCATCGCAAAATCCTTTCGGCACATTGCGCGGATTTTCCAAAACAGGCTGCATCGTAATACCATTCGCTGGAACATCGAACAAGAGTTTTGCTGAGCCGTGACGGCCAACTCGAATTCCCTCCGAAGGAGGACGAATGAGCGAAGAAACAATTTTGATTCTGGCGGACGCCAAAGACCCCCAAGTGCAATTTTTGTTCAAAAGGTTGCAGGGAGTGAAAATTGTCGCGGCAAATTCCGCCGGCGAGCTGACCGAGGAGGCCAAAGAAGCGACGGCCATTTTTCAGTGGTCGGGATCGAAAGAACTCTTGCAGCAGGCTTTTGCAGCTTGTCCAAAGCTGAAGTGGATCCATTCGCGCTCGGCGGGCCTGGAGCAAACGCTCTTCCCGGAACTCCGCGACAGCACCGTTCCTCTGACGAATGGGACGGGAGTATTCAGCCCTGCCCTCGCTGAATTTGTCCTTGGCGCGATTTTTTATTTCGCAAAAGATTTCCGGCGGCTCATTCGGAATCAAATCACCGGCCGTTGGGAGCAGTTTGATGTGGACACGGCCGCTGGAAGCACTGTGGGAATTGTCGGATATGGAGACATCGGCCGCGCCGTTGCCGCTCGAGCGAAAGCCATGGGGATGAATGTATTGGCCTTAAAGCGGCATCCCGATAAGCGCAAAGAGGGCGATGTGGCGGATGAAATATTTGGACCGAATCAACGCATTGAAATGATTTCAAAGTGCGACTACATCGCAGTGACTGCGCCGCTCACTCCAGAGACGCGCGGACTGATTGGGGAAACGGAAATTGCGGCCATGAAACACTCGGCAGTTGTCATCAATGTTGGCCGTGGCGCAGTGTTGGACGAGAAGGCTCTCATCCGAGCTTTGCGAAACGGAAAGATTCGTGGAGCCGCGCTGGATGTGTTTGAAGAAGAGCCGCTGCCGGCGGGTCACCCTTTCTATGCCATGCAGAATGTTTTGCTCTCCCCGCACAGCACGGATCACACGCGGGATTGGCTCAATAATTCCATGGAGTTTTTCGCCGAACAGTGCGAACGCTTTCTCGACGGAAAACCTCTCCTGAATATCGTGGACAAACAATTGGGCTATTAAACTAAAATGACGACCCAGCTTTTCTTCGTGATCTCTGTGGTCTCAGCGATCTCTGTGTAAATTCCTGATCTTTCCTTATTTGCCTGTATACGAAACACGCCAGATCGATTTCGACCCATCGTCGGTGACCAGCAAAGAACCATCCGGCGCAACCGTCACGCCAACCGGCCGTCCCCAAACGTGGCCGTTGTCCACAACAAATCCCGTCATGAAATCTTCATATTCGCCGGTCGCATGGCCCGTCTGATGCAGCGGCACGCGAATCAATTCGTACCCGACGCGAACCGATTTGTTCCACGACCCGTGTTCCGCCGCGAAAATATCCCCGGCATACTCTTTCGGAAATTGCTTGCCATCGTAGAAAGTCATTCCCAGCGAGGCGTTGTGCGGCTGCAGAATCACATCCGGCGTAATCACCTTCGACTGCAACTCGGGATGTTTTCCCTTGTGCCGCGGATCCTGATGACCGCCCATGTACCACCACGGCCAGCCGTAAAACCCGCCTTCCTGAACATGCGTGATGTAATCGGGAACGAGGTTGTCGCCAAGAGCATCGCGCTCATTCACCGAACACCATAGCTCCCCCGTTTTTGCATTCAACGCCATGCCCACGCAATTCCGAATGCCGTAAGCGAAAACGCGCATCGCGGATCCGTCGGGATTAAATTCGAGAACGTCCGCACGATTTTTTTCTGCCGGAGTCGTGTCGGGATCGTCGATGTTCGACGCGGAGCCCACGGAGACAAACATCTTTTTGCCGTCCAGCGAAAACTGCACATCGCGCGTAACGTGGCCGGATCCTCCCGGAATGTCGGCGATATGCTCCGGCGGCGCCGTTGCCTTCATGTCGCCATTCTTGTAAGGAAAGCGCACAACGGAATCGGTGTTGCCAACATAAACCCACTGCGGGTTTGGTCCCGGCGGGTAAAAAGTAATTCCAAACGGATGATGCAAATCTGTCGCAAACGTCTCGGTCTGCTGCGGCTTGCCATCGGCTGTAATTCCGCGGAAAACGAGAATTGTGTCTTTGCGGCTTTCCGCGACAAAAAAATCTCCGTTAGGCGCGGTGCGAATCAGGCGCGGATCATTGAGCCCGCTCGCATAGAGCTCGACCTTGAATCCAGCAGGTACTTGCAGCCAGGCATTTTCCGGGCGCGCCACAACTTGCGGACCATTTCCAGAAGAGGATGTTGCGAACGGCTCGGGAAGATCCGCAAGCGTAATTTTGCGAGTCACCCCTGGCTTCTCATAGCGATAATCGGTAAACGGAGCTTTTGGCGCTGGCGCCTCTGCGGCAGTGGCGACAGCTTCCTCCGCGGAGAGCCGCACGCGCGGCGAACCCGGCTTGGAACCCCCGAGCACGCGAAGAAAATTGATGATTTCCCAGCGCTCTTTTTCGGGGATGCCCTCCCACGATGGCATGCCGTTGTTCAGATCGCCCTTGGTGATGTACCAGAAAAGCTCACCATCGCTCGCTCCTTGCGTTTTTCCCGCCGTCAGGCTGGGAATATTGCCCGCACCTTCCCCCGCCGGCCCGTGGCACGCTGCACAACGATTTTGATAAACAGAGTGTCCTGCTTCCGCGTCCTGTCCTTGAAAAGGATTTTTTGCGGATTTAGCGGAAGCGGGAGCATTGTGAAATGCGGCGTTCTGCGCGCCGGAAATCGGCGTGGTGAGATGCAGAGCAAAAGCGAGCATCGCAAACGACGCCGCGATGGTTGCAATTCTGATGAAGAATTTCATTGGGCCTCCAGGGATAAGGAAAATCTCTCACACCGGAATCTCAGGTACGGGAACGTAGCGGCAGCCACGCTTCCGCATTCGAGCGGAAAAGACGCGTAACATCGCGCTCGATGTCCGCGCGAGTAACACCGCGTCCGTCCTCTGAAAGCAGCCGGTAACTTTCTGCAAGAATCGGCCCGATCGTCCGGCGCGTATTCGCCCATTTGTAAATCACCTGTTCCAGCACGCGCGCATCCGAGTGTTGCGGAATAAAACTCGTCCCCAGCATTTCAATCCGCTCGCGCGTCATTTCCTCGACGATGGAAGGGTTGTTCAGGAACCACCAGCAGCCGAACGGAAGCATGTTGTTGAATTTTCGCGCGTAGACGCAAAGTTCGTGCTGATTTTCTCTGCTGAGCACGCTGACCAGAAAACGATTGTCCGGAAAATCGCGGCAAAGATTTTCGAGCGCCATCAGATTAGCGCGCCCCACGGCGTCTCCCGCAAGTCCAATCCGGGGATTCACCTGCTTGCGAACGCCAATCATCAGGGACAGCGAAAGATTCAATTCGCGACAGGCGGGGAGGACAGCTTCGGCCAGCAGCCGCCCGTTCATCGAATCGCTCGGAAATGCAAACGAATCCGGCAGCGAACAAGCCATGCAGACGGGATTCATCCGCTTCGCCCAGTCGGCAAGGAAGCGGCGAATTTCCGAAATCGATTTGCCCGATGCCTGGGCGTCTACCGAATAGCCCTGCGCCACAACAGCTTGCCAATGCGCCGGCCAGGCATTCAGGATGCGGTCCAATCGAAGTACGGCGTGAAATTGTCTGGGCGGCTCCACGCCTTTAAGCCACAAAGGAAATTCCTCCGGATCAAGCGGATCGTTGGTCATGACGATGTCGCTGATCCCGGCGAGTTGCAAGACGCGCAAAATGTGCGACTCGAATGACTGGCTCTTGAAAAAGGCGCGGGCTTCGGGAAGCGCCGCAGCATTCGTCGGCAGGTGAAACGCTTTCAGAACAGCCACCACGCCCCGAGTCGCCTCCGAAATGGGCGTATTTTCGATAAAGAGCGTCCGCCAGATCAAATCGGCTTGAGCGGACTTGGAAAGCGTCCAGTAGCGCTCTGGCGTCACCGTAGACGAGCGGAAAAGCTCGGCTTCGAGGTAGTGGTACGTCAAAAGCTCGTCAATTCCCCACAGAGAAAGTTTTCCGAACGCGGGAGCGAAAAGGTGCGTGTGAATGTCAATGATGGGCGTGGCGGCTAGGATTTCCGCTACTGCGGCGGGGACTTGTACCGGAGCCAGCGGCGCGTCCTTATTGAGTGATTTGCCTTCCGACGACGCCTTGAGTAGCTCGGTGGTCATACGTTGTACCCAGGTGGATCGCGACAAGAAATGCAGATTATGCGGCAAGGCCGGGAGTGTCAAATCGTAAGTTGGAACTGGTTTTCATTGTGTGGGAAAAGGGGTGCAACGCGCTTGTGGAGAGCTTGCCGAATGAGATAATTTTGCCGCTGGAATGGGCTGGCAGCGGCGTGCCGGCAAACCATTCCAGGCGGTCCAGAGGCTAAACCAAGGGAAAAGATGAAGGAAGAAGACGCGGTCGCGGGAAGCAGTCCTAGCGTGCGAATCGGCGGCGCAGGGCGAGGTGCGAGCGCATTGCAGCGTGCCGGGACATTCGCAGGCCGCTATCGCTGGGTGATTTGCGGGGTGCTGTTCCTGGGCATCACCAAGAACTACATGGACCGCCAAGTTCTGAGCGTCCTCAAAAACCCGCTGCAAGCGGAATTTGGCTGGAATGAAATTCAGTACGGCCACCTGGTCACGCTTTTTCAACTGAGCTACGCGGCGGGGATGCTGGGCATGGGCCGTGTGATCGACTGGCTGGGCACGCGCATCGGGTACGCCGTGGCGATGGTTTTCTGGAGCATCGCTTCGATGTCGCACGCAGCGGCCGGTTCTTTCTTTAGTTTTGCCGTGGCGCGCTCCGCTCTGGGATTTGGCGAAGCGGGAGTTTTCCCTGCGAGTTTGAAAAGCGTGGCCGAGTGGTTTCCGAAAAAAGAACGCGCCCTGGCAACGGGAATTTTCAACGCGGGAACAAGCGTCGGCGCAATGATTACGCCGCTGGTGATCCCCTGGATCGCGGGACGTCTGGGATGGCGTTGGGCGTTTTTGCTGACCGGAGGCCTCGGATTTGCCTGGCTTCTTCTGTGGCTGGCCGTCTACCAGAAGCCGGAAGAACATCCGCAATGCACAAAGGAAGAACTCGCATACATCAACTCCGATCCGATTCCTCCCCCGGGAAAATTGCCCTGGCTGCAACTTTTGCAATACCGGCAAACGTGGACAATCGCCGGCGGAAAGTTCGTAATCGATCCCATCTGGTGGTTTTTTTTGTTCTGGATTCCGGACTACATGCAGCGCGCGCACGGGCTAACGCTCGGAAAAATCGGTCCGCCGGTTTTCGCAATTTATTTGATTTCAGATTTCGGAAGCGTCGGTGGCGGATGGATTTCCTCTTCGCTCATCCGCCGCGGCTTGTCCATCAACTGGGCGCGAAAGGCGGCGATGCTCGTGTGCGCGATTTTGGTGCTGCCCATCGCCATGGCGTATCGCGTGTCCGGCCTCTGGCCCGCGACATTGTTGATTGGCCTCGCCGCCGCGGCACATCAGGGATTTTCCGCAAACGTGCTCACGCTCGCATCGGATCTTTTTCCTTCGCGCGCCGTCGGCTCCGTCTCCGGAATTGCCGGAATGGCTGGCGCAGTGGGCGGAATGTTGATTGCCGAAGCCGTCGGCCACATTTTGCAATGGACCGGCAGCTACAAGATTCCATTTTTTATTGCGGCATCGGCGTACACCGTGGCGCTGCTTGTCATTCATGTTTTGAGCCCGCGTCTTGCTCCAGCGGAAATTGCACAAAGTTGACTTTGCGAAAGGCGATGAAAGAGCGATGAAGCTTGCGGTAAGGGAAAAAACGGGTTGCCGTTGGGATGTGGTGAGTCTGGGCGAAGTGATGTTGCGCTTCGATCCAGGCGACTATCGGATTTGGACGGCGCGGCAATTTGCCGTCAGTGAAGGCGGCGGGGAGTACAACGTTGCTCGCGGATTGAAACGCTGCTTCGGAATGGACGCTGCTCTCGTAACGGCGTTTGCGAAAAATCCGGTGGGATTGTTGCTGCAGGATTTGATCAATCAGGGCGGCGTGGATTCGTCGCTGGTGAAATGGGCGGACTACGACGGGGTCGGCCGCACCGTTCGCAACGGTCTGAATTTCACCGAGCGCGGTTTTGGCGTGCGCGCCGCGCTGGGATGCTCCGACCGCGGCCACACCGCGATCGCGGCGGCAAAGCCCGGCGATTTCGATTGGGACGGGATTTTTGGAAAGAAAGGCGCGCGGTGGCTGCACACAGGCGGAATTTTCTGCGCGCTTTCTGAAACGACTCCCGAAGTCGCGATGGAAGCCATGCAAGCTGCACGAAAACACGGCGTGGTGGTTTCCTACGATTTGAACTACCGCGATTCCCTGTGGCGTTCCGTCGGCGGAAAGAAAAAAGCCCAGGAAGTAAATCGCCGTATTGCGCAGTACGTGGACGTAATGATCGGCAATGAAGAAGATTTTTCCGCCGCGCTCGGCTATGAAGTGCCGGGAACGGAAGGAAACCTTTCCGCGCTCGATCCCGAGAATTTCAAAAAGATGATCGCGAAAGTGGTGAAAGACTTTCCGTTCAAAGTAGTCGCCACCACGTTGCGAAAGGCGACGACCGCTTCCAGAAACGACTGGGGCGCAATCTGCTACGCCGACGGGACTTTCTATCAAGCGCCGAACCGCAAGGATTTGGAGATTCTCGATCGCGTGGGCGGCGGCGATTCCTTCGCGTCGGGCTTGATTTACGGATTTCTGACGGACAAAGGCCCGCAATGGGCCGTGGAATGTGGCGCGGCGCACGGGGCGCTGGCTATGACGACGCCGGGGGACACAACCATGGCCACGCTGGAAGAAGTTCTGCAAGTAATGAAAGGAGCCGGCGCACGAATCGCCCGCTGATTCGTGCCAATCCAATGAAGAAGCAGGAAGTACGTGCGCTGATTGAAGAAGTCGGAATTGTGCCTGTGATCCGCGCGTCTTCGCCGGAGGAAGCGAAATTCGCGGCGGAGAGCATTTGCGCGGGCGGAATTCCGATTGTCGAAATTACGATGACGGTTCCAGGCGCGGCGGAAGTAATCACCGAATTGCGGCGCACCTCTCCGAACATTCTTGTCGGCGCGGGAACCGTTTTGGATAGGAACGGCGCTTTGCAATGCGCGGAAGCGGGCGCGCAATTTCTGGTTTCCCCCGGATTCAACCCGGGAATTGCAGGTGCTGCGCGCGAGACGGGTTTGCTTCTGATGGCAGGAGCGCTGACGCCGTCGGAAGTGATGGCCGCTTGGTCGGCTGGCGCCGATTTCATCAAAGTTTTTCCCTGCGGAAATTTGGGCGGACCAAGATATATCAGGGCACTGAAAGGGCCGTTCCCGCAGGTGCCGCTGGTTCCGACGGGCGGCGTGAATCTGGAAACAGCAGCGGACTACATTTGCGCGGGAGCGGCGGCGCTGGGCGTGGGCGGCGAATTGGTGCAAAAAGAGGCCGTCAAACAGAGAAATTCGGAATTGCTCAGCGGATTGACGAAGGAATTCGTGGCATTGGTGAAACAGGCACGGAATTCAGCCGCGCAGAAGAAAAAGTAGCAGAAGCCAGTGCGTGTTTAGCTGCCGGGCACTTTTACAATTCCCTTTCGCGATTTTTCTTTTTCGAGTCGATCTCCCGCGGCAATTTTGACATGCATTTGAAATGGGCGAGAGGGCGCAGTTTTGTTAAGCTTTGCCGCGGGCATTCGGAACATAGAGGACAAAGGACGGTCATGCGAATTATCCGGTATGAGGACGCCAGCGGGAAGATTTTTCATGCTGCGGAGCAGCGGGATGGCTCGCATCTGCGGATTGATGGCGACATTTTCAGCCAATTTGAAGTCACAGGCGAAAAAGCGGACGTGCGGAAGAGGCTGCCACCGGTGAAACCGCTACAAATCTGGTGCATCGGGCAAAATTACAAAAAGCACGCGGAAGAGCTGGGCATGGCGCTGCCGGAGTTCCCTGTCTTGTTCGCGAAAGGCGTGAATACTGTGATTGCTTCCGGCGACTTCATTCGCCTTCCGGAACGCGCAAAAAGCGGCGAAGTGGATTATGAATGTGAACTAGTGATTGTGATTGGCAAAAAGTGCAAAGACGTTTCGCGAGAGAACGCACTCGACTATGTCGCCGGCTATATGTGCGGGAACGACGTCAGCGCGCGGGACTGGCAAATCAAGAAAGGCGGAAGCCAATGGTGCCGCGGAAAAAGCTTCGATACGTTTGCCCCGACCGGGCCATGCCTGGTTACAGGCGATGAAGTGGGCGATCCAAATTCGCTGCGGATTCAAACCGTTTTGAATGGCGCACCGGTGCAAGACGCAAATACGAATGACATGATTTTCGATGTGCGCACGATCGTTTCGTTCTTGAGCGAAAGCACGACCCTGCTGCCCGGGACCCTGATCTTTACGGGAACGCCGCAAGGCGTCGGCATGGGACGAAAGCCGCAACTTTGGCTGAAGGATGGAGACGAAGTGAGCGTGACGATCGAGAAGATCGGGACGATTACAAACCGGGTCGCGGGAAAATAAATCATGCCCACGGGAAATGCAAACGGTTCGAGGTTGAGCGGAAAAGTCGCGGTGGTAACCGGCGCGGGAAGCGGCATTGGACGCGCGATTGCCGTGCGGTTTGCCCAAGAAGGCGCGGCGGTACGCCTGGTGGATTTGAACGAGCAAGCGTGCAAAGAGGCCGTGGAAGAGATTGCACGGAGCGGCGGGAGCGCTGCGGCCTACGCATGCAACGTTGCGGATCAGGGAGCGGTAAAAGAACTGTTTGCGGAGATGACGAAGGGTTCGCCGGTTCATATCCTGGTGAACTGCGCGGGGATCTCGCACATCGGAAAGCTGGAGACAACGACGGAAGCGGATTTCGATCGCGTGTATGCGGTGAATGTAAAGGGCACGTACAACTGCATGTATGGCGCGATCGAGGCGATGAAGGCGACCGGCGGAGTGATTCTGAATATCGCTTCCATCGCGGCAACGGCGGGATTGGCGGATCGTTTTGCATACTGCATGAGCAAGGGCGCCGTGCTTTCCATGACGCTTTCCGTGGCGCGAGACTACCTGGCGCATAAAATTCGCTGCAATTGCGTATCGCCTGCGCGGATTCATACGGCGTTTGTGGACGGCTATCTGAAGAAAAATTATCCCGGGCGCGAGGCGGAAATGTTTGAAAAGCTTTCGCAATCGGCGCCAATGGGCCGCATGGGAAAGCCGGAAGAAGTGGCCGCGCTCGCCGTGTTCTTGTGCTCGGACGAGGCGGGGTTCATTACGGGCACGGACTATCCGATTGACGGCGGCTTTTTCAACTTGCACGGATGAGAATTGACGCGCATCAGCACTTCTGGAAGTTCGATCCAGTGCGCGACGCGTGGATCACGGAAGAGATGCAAATGATCCGGCGGGATTTCTTGCCGGCAGATCTGGCTCCCGAGTGCGCTGCAAACGGAATTGCCGCGACAATCGCGGTGCAGGCGGACCAATCGGAAGAAGAGACTCTGTTCCTGCTCGATTTAGCGGAACGGAACGCGCTGGTCGCCGGCGTCGTGGGATGGATCGATCTTTGTTCGCAGCGAGTGGAAGAGCGGCTGCACTTTTTCTCGCGCCACGAAAAGTTGCGTGGCTTACGGCATGTTGCGCAGGCGGAGCCGGACGATTACTTTTTGGTTCGCGCGGACTTTTTGCGCGGAGTGAAATGCCTGCGGAGCTTTGATTTTACTTACGATATTTTGATTTATCCAAAACAGTTGCCGGCGGCAATGAAGCTTGCGGCGGCCCTGCCGGAGCAGAAATTCGTAATCGACCATTTGGCGAAGCCGGAGATAAAAGCGGGGCGAAGAAAAGAGTGGGAAGCGCAGATGCGTGAGATCGCGCAAAATCCAAACGTGTATTGCAAGGTTTCAGGAATGGTTACGGAAGCGGATTGGAGTTCGTGGAAGAGTGCGGATTTCGAGCCATATCTTGACACGATCTTCGAGGCGTTTGGTCCGGAGCGGCTGATGTTCGGTTCGGATTGGCCAGTGTGCCTGCTCGCGGCGAGCTACACGCAAGTCGTGAAACTCGTCGAAGAGTATGCGCAAGCAAATGCGCCCGCGGCGAAAAAAAAGTTATTCGGAGAAAACGCGACGCGATTTTACGGTTTGAAAACAGGCCAGCATGGACATGCAGCTTGAAAATAAAGTCGTCCTGATTGCGGGCGGGGCGAAAGGAATTGGCGCTGCGATTGCGAACAGCGTTGCAGCGGAAGGCGGGATCTCCGTGATTGTGGACCGCGACGCCGCGGCTGGCAACAAGTTGTGTGAGGACATAGGTGCTCAGGGCAAACGGTGCGGCAAGATTTGCACGGATTTGTCTTCGGCCGGGCAATGCGCTGAGGCCGTCGAGCAAACATTGCGAGAGTTCGGCGCGCTCGATGTGCTGGTGAATAACGCGGAAATCGACGACACAATTGAACTGCAAAAGGGATCTCCCGCCGAATTTGAGTCTTCGGTGAACAAAAGTATTTCGCACTACTACAACGTCGCACACTTTGCGCTGCACGCACTGAAGAAATCGCGCGGCTGCATCGTAAACATCGCTTCAAAGACGGCCACGACCGGATATGACGTAACGTCTGGCTACGCAGCGGCAAAAGGCGCGATCCTGGCGCTGACACGCGAATGGGCCGTGGAACTTCTTCCTTACGGAATTCGCGTGAATGCAGTTTTGCCGGCGGAAGGCAAGCGCCTGACTCGGCCGGAAGAAATTGCCGCGACGTCCCTGTTTCTGATGTCAGCGCAGGCCAGCCACATCACCGGTCAGCACATTTTCGTGGATGGCCGTTTCGCGCATCCTGATCGTGCGCAAACCAGCGCACCGCACGCCGAGGGAAAATGAGCAAACGCTATTGTTTGGCACTGGATTTAAAGAGCGATTCCGCATTGATCGCGGAATACGAGCGCTACCACCAAAAAATCTGGCCGGAAATTACGCGGAGCATCGTGGAATCCGGCATCGAAGACATGGAAATCTACCGGCATGGAACGCGGCTTTTTATGATCCTGCAAGTCAGCGATGATTTTTCGTTCGATGCAAAAGCCAAGGCCGATGCGTCAAATCCCAAAGTCCAGGAATGGGAAAACCTCATGTGGAAATTCCAGCAACCGCTTGCAAACGCAAAGCCCGGCGAAAAATGGCTCTTGATGGATCGCATCTTCAAGCTGGAGAAATAGTGTTCGACACATCGAGAACTGCTTCGACTAATCAGCGCGCTGTGCAATGCCACCACTAGCTCGCCGGCACATGTTCGACGATGTTCTCTGCCGAACGGTCCCAATAGAGTTTTTTTCCGGACCAATACGACTGCGCAGCCATGATGCACGCGACGGAATGAGAAAATCCATGATGCACGGTGGCGTTTGGCTGACGGCGCGAACGCAAGCACTCGAACCAATTCGTCAGATGGGATAAATCTTCGTCCCCCATTCCGCCTGGAGGCAACTCCTTTTCACCCGGCAGGAGAATGTCTTTGGTGGTGCGCTTCTTGTCCACGTCAAAATCGTCCTCGTGATTCCCTATTTCGTTGACGAATTGCCAGCGCGGGCTGCCTTCGCCGCCGGTATTGAGCAGAGTTCCCTTTTTCCCCATGATACGAGTGAAGCTGGGAGCGTCGTTTCCAAAACTGGTCGCGTAGCTCACCAAGAATCCTTTGGGGTAAGTGAGCAAGGCCTGAAAAGTGTCGGCATTTTCGCGGCCATCGTGCCAGGCAAAAACGCCGCCACTGGCTGCCACGGATTCGGGAAATGCTTCGTCCAGAAAAAAGTGACACAAATCGATTCCGTGACTCATCCACTGATCCGGGATGCCGCTCGAGAATTCCCGGTACAGGCGAAATTCAAAATAAAGCTGTGGATCGAATGGGCGATCCGGCTTGGTCATCAGCCAGAGCCGCCAATTCGTGTCTTGCTCGCGAATCTGTTTCACTTCGGGGCGGCCGCGCCACCTGGGCCCGTGGTAGTTCCAGACAATTTCGTATTTTGTGACGTCGCCCAGCGCGCCGGTGCGAATGAAATCGCGCGCTGCAAGTTGATACGGTTCGCTGCGATGCTGCGTTCCGATCTGCACGATCTGTTTGCTTGCCTGGACGGCGTCGCGGGCAGCTTTGATTTCCGCAAGAACGTTGCCCATCGGTTTTTCGCAATAGACATCCTTGCCGGCATCAACCGCCATTTTGAGAAGAGGCGAGTGCGAATGTTCCGGAGTGGAGATAATCACCGCATCCACGTCCTTCAACTTCAAGAGCTCCTCAGGGGCGCGCAAAGAACGAGGTGCCTTGCCATAAGTCTTCTGATTGGCGGCCACGGATCGCTCTAAATTCCCAGTCCAAAGGTCGCAAACCGCGGTCATTTCCAAATTATTCGAGTGGCTG
>JAFDVY010000160.1 GCA_018268785.1 Acidobacteriota bacterium
ATTTGCCTCCCCTTCTAGCGCGCAGCACATGCTTGCACCGGCCCCACTGGCTGAAAGCGCATCCTCTTCTAATGCCGTTCAGCCCGCTCCTTCCACCATCGTCATCGGCTTCATGGGCGGCATGGTCAAGCGCAACGCGCCCAACCGCAGCGAAGTTCAGCTCGCCGCAAGACTCCGCGAAGAATTTCCCAACGCAACCTATATAGATACCTACGAAAACGCTCACTGGAAAGACGCGCGTAAGAAAATTCTAAAACTCCTCGGCGCCGACAAGAACGGCAAACTTTCCGTCGACGAAAAAAAGCGCGCCCGCATCATCCTCTTCGGTCACAGTTGGGGTGCTTCCGCCACCATCACCCTGGCCCGCGACCTTGGCAATCTCGGAATTCCCGTTCTGCTCACCGTGCAAGTGGATAGCGTTCAGAAAATCGGCCAGAAAGACGACCTAATCCCTTCCAACGTCGCCGAAGCCATTAACTTCTTCCAACCTGACGGCATGTTGCATGGACGCAAGCAAATCCGCGCCGAAGATCCCTCAAAAACCAAAATCCTCGCCAACCAGGAATTCAGCTACAAGCACGCTTCTCTTTCCTGCAAAGGCTATCCCTGGCAGCAGCGGCTCTTCGCAAAAGAACACATGTACATCGAATGTGACCCGGAAGTATGGAATCAGATCGAAACTCTGATCCGTTCAAGGCTGCCCCAGTTGCAAGCCCAAACCCCAACGCAAACCCAAAGCAATTAAAATCCCCACTTTCGCGCTAATTCCAAACCCCGGGCACGCGATCTCCGCACTGGTGGCACTTTCCGCCTCGCAAAAGGTTCGATTGAATCGTATGCCAGGACCGCCGAATCAGAGTAGCGCCGCACCTCGGACAGCACGTATTCGCCGCCTCGCTATAGATATTTCCCTCATACACAAAATGCAACCCTGCGTCGACCGCGATCGCCCGCGCGCCGTGCAGTGTCTCCGGCGGCGTCCTCGGCTTATCCTGCAACTTGAAATCCGGATGAAACGCCGTGAAATGCAGCGGCACATCCGCCCCAAGATTCTCCAGAATCCAGTCCGCCAACCGTCGCGTCTCGTCCGGCGCATCATTCAGCGTCGGAATCATCAAATTCGTAATTTCAAACCATACCTTCGTCTCTCTTTTCAGCCAAAGCAGCGTGTCCAGCACCGGCTGCAAATGCGTCAGCGTAATTTTTCCGTAGAAATTCTCGGTAAACGCTTTCAAATCCACGTTCGCCGCATCGATGTGATCGTAAATATCGTGGAATGCTTCCCGCGTGATGTAGCCGTTCGTCACCATCACCGTTTTTAGCCCGTGCTTCTTCGCCTCGCGGCAAATGTCCACCACGTATTCGCCCCAGATGGTCGGCTCGTTGTAGGTAAACGCAATCGAAGGACAGTTGTTCTTCTTTGCAAGCAGCGGCACTTGTTCCGCCTCAATCGCCTGCGACTGGACCTGATCCTGCCTCGATTTCGAAATGTCCCAGTTCTGGCAGAAAAAGCAGCCCATGTTGCAACCCGCCGTTCCCATGCTGAACACACGCGTACCCGGCAAAAAGTGATTCAGAGGTTTTTTCTCTATGGGGTCAATTTGGAGTGCGGCTGGCGAACCATACCCGAGGCTGTACAACTTCCCGCCTCGATTCACACGAATAAAACAAAAGCCCGACTGCCCTTCATGAATGTGGCAATGCCTCGGGCAAAGAAAGCAATGAACGCGATTTCCTGCTTCCGGCTTCCACCAGCGGCCTTCGTGAAGCATCGAAGCGTTATCCAAAATGGCCAGCTCAGCCATCGGCCCCTGCCCTCAAGCCGAGTATACGCTTATCAGTTTTGAGAGGAATGAATTAGACGCGCGCCTGCCGCTGCGCTCGCCGCCGGATTGCGGCCCAGTCCACAAAGCTCTGCAGCCGGTGGCGGTACTTCCAGGAAAGCTTGAAAAACTTTGCCGCCGTCATGTTATCCGCTTCTTTGCCCAGAAACGTCTCGAATCTCCACCGCAAGTAAGGGCTGTTCCACGGCTGCAGGCGGTAACCTCTTGAAACGATCCAGTAGTAGTGCAACGTTCTGAACATCTTCGTCTTTCCAATAATACTTGCCGCTCAGAATTCGATTCAAACGGAGGAATCGGCCTCTGATGAGGGATACCCTAATGGTGTTGCAAACCCTCCTGGCGTTTCACCCTCCTACTGCGAAATCTACGAACCAAGTGGCGCAGAAATGTGTTCGTGTACCAAAACCCAGCTTCGCCCTCTCTTCTCCCAAATCCCCGTATAGCGCAAATCCGCTTCCGTAGACTTCCCGTCCTTTGTTTTCATCGAAAGGTGCATCGGCACGGTCGTCCAGGCGATCATTCCCCGCCGCGTTACCTTTAAATCCTTGCCCGCCGTAAGCGTTCCCGAAGCCATGTTGTCGAAAAGCGCCTTCTGCACTCCCGGCCGGTATTCCTTCCAGCCATGATAGGAAAACGGCGTAACGTCATAGAAAACCAGGTCCGCATCCTTGGCATAAAACTTCGCGGCATTGTCAGGATTCCCGCTGCTCCAGGCAGCACAATAAGCATCGGTAAGTTTACGGAAGTTGGCTGAATCGCTCGCCTGCTGCTGCGCCCTTGCGCCTACAAAGGTCAACAGCGCACCGAAAAAAGCCAGCCCCACATACAGCAGCCATCGCCATCGTTCCACTTTTACAGCAGAATGTGACGCCTCAGGAGTCATCCCAAGCTCCTCCTCTGGAGTTAGACTGAACCTCATTTACTCTGAATCGTGTGCGCTTAAATTAGTTCGAAACGCCGAAATTATCAAGAATCTATCTCATAAATCGCCAGTGGCTAAGAAATTCTGGAAAGACAACCACTTGACCCAATTCCAGGTTCCTACTAAGGTCGATGTAGACCGAAATGTGGAAAATGGCACACCCCAAAGTCTCCCTTCGTCCAGCGCAGGGTCGCGCGTGGCTCTGTTTGATCCTTGCCATCTCCTTTCTTTTCAATCCGTTCTTCGCTATTTCGTCTTCTTCTTTTGGCACCATCGTCAGCCATCTGCCCAGTTTTCGGGCCACAGCAGCCTCCCTCGAACTTCTGAAGTTCGCTCCACGGGAAAAGGCCCCCGACCTTTTGCTGGTGGAGAGTGGGCTTCCTGCAGAGTTTGCTGGCACGAGGCCGGACATCGGCGAGTTTGCATCTACGGGTGATACGCAAGAGTTCTCCATACCGCTGAATTTCCTCGTAGGCAGCATCTGGTTCCGCCCTCCTCCAGCTGCCTGACTTTCTCCTTCTTCCCTTCTCTGGTTAGCTAACTTTTGCTCGCGGGTTTACCCTGCGACTCGGTCCAACGTCCATTTCAACTTTTGCAGGTATTCATGACAAAGAAAAACATTGTGATCGGTGCAGTCGCGTTTGTTCTTCTTGCATTCCTCGCCTGGCACTGGACCTCCCGTGCCTCCACTGAGGCGGACGACCAGAACGGCGCAACTTCAGCCGCTGTTCCGGCCGCCGTCGTTCCGGTCGTGCGGAAGGATATTGCCAACACGCTCGTCATCTCCGGCGAATTCAAACCCTTTCAGGACGTGGATGTTCATGCCAAGGTCGCGGGTTACATTCGCAAGATCTTTGTCGACGTTGGCGATCATGTTCGCGATGGACAGACGCTGGCTGAACTCGAAATTCCGGAGCTCACCGCCCAGCTCTCCGGCGCGGACGCTGCCGTGCGCGCCGCCTCGCAGCAGATTCGCCGTGCTGAAGGCGAAGTCCAGCGCGCACAATCGACCCATGCCGCAACCCATGCCGCTTATGGACGCTTGAAGCAAGCCGCAGATTCCCGCGCCGGTCTCGTCGCACAGCAGGAAGTGGACGACTCACAGGCCAAGGACCTTGGGGCCGAAGCGCAAGTCGCAAGCGCGGAAGCCGAACTCGACGCTGCCAAACAACAACTCGAAGTCGCTCAGGCCAATCAAAAGCAGTACGCCGCGATGACCGGCTATACCCGCATCACTGCTCCGTTCGCTGGCGTTGTTACAAAACGCTATGCCGACACTGGAACGCTCGTCGCCGCGGGAACCTCTTCGAGCACACAAGCGATTCCCGTGGTGCGGATTGCCCAGATCTCAAAACTCCGTCTCGTCCTTGAAATACCGGAATCCGCCGCCGGTCAAATTCGTTTGGGTGATGCTGTCGGCGTTCATGTGGAAGCCTTGCATCGCGATATCCAGGGAAAGGTCGCGCGCTTTGCATCCTCGCTGGATGAGCAAACCCGGACCATGGAAACTGAAATCGATTTCGAAAACCGCGACGGCCAGCTTTTGCCCGGCATGTACACCGAAACTAACCTTGTTTTGCAGGGGAAAAAGAACGCGTTGACCGTCCCGCTCGAAGCCGTAGCAAGAAACGGAAGCGATGCGACTGTTCTCGCGGTAAATAGCGGCAACCTCATTGAAGAAAAACATGTCACGCTCGGCATCGAAGATAATGCGCGCGTCGAGATTGTCGCTGGTTTGCGCGAAGGCGACCGCGTCGTCATCGGCAACCGCAGCCAATTCCGCGCAGGCGAACATATCCAGCCTGCGGCAACTGAATCCTCAAAAAGCGGATCGGCGGGGACAAAGTAATGTCCGGCTTCGCTATCCGCAATCCGTTTCTCATCATCGTCGCTTGCCTGATGATAGCCATCGTCGGAACCGTCGCGCTCGTGCGAATGCCCGTTGACCTCTTCCCTCCGATTAATATTCCAGTCGTCGTCGTTGCCACCTTTTATTCCGGCATGCCTCCGCAACAGATTGAAACGACGATCACCAATCCCTTTGAACGCTTTTTCACGATGGCCAGCGGCGTGGACCATATCGAGTCGCGCTCCCTGCCCGGCGTCAGCCTTATCAAGATCTATTTTCAGCCGGGAACAAACGCCGACTCCGATCTGAGCACCGTTTCGAACCTGGCCATGGCGGATCTGCGCCGGCTGCCACGCGGAACGTTACCGCCCGTTGTTTTGAAATTTGACGCCTCAAGTTTGCCGGTGTGTCTCGTTACCCTCAATGGCCAGGGGCTCGGAGAGGCCGAACTTCAGGACGTTGGGCGCTACACCGTGCGAAACCAGATTGCCAACGTGCCCGGCGCCGCCATTCCCCAGCCGTTTGGGGGCAAGTACCGCCAAATCATGGTTTATGTGGATCCGCTGAAATTGCAGGCGCACGAACTCAGTCCCATGGATGTTGTGCGCGAAATCAACGACAGCAATCTCATTTTGCCGTCGGGTGACGTCAAGATTGGTCCGTTCGATTACAATCTCTACTCCAATTCGCAGGTTTCCGCGGCAAGTGTTATCAACGGAATCCCGCTGAAGACCGTGGGCAATTCCTCCGTTGTGGTCGCCGACGTCGGCAAAGCCTTGGATGCAGAGGCCATTCAGACGAACATGGTCCGTGTCGACGGGCAAGCGTCCGTGTATTTGCCCATCCTCAAACAAGGCGGCGATACCAACACAATTTCAGTTGTGGAAGGCACCAAAGAGGCTCTGCGGCACCTTGTGGATGTTCCCAAGCAATTAAAAGCGCGCGTAGTCTTTGACCAATCGCTCTTCGTGAAGACTTCGATTTCCACGCTGCTCAATGAAGGGGCCATCGGCTTGGCTCTGACGGGCTTGATGATTCTGCTCTTCCTTGGCAGCATCCGGGCAACGGCTGCAGTTTTTCTTTCCATTCCTCTTTCCGCTCTCGCTGCATTTCTGGCGATCAGTGCTGGCGGTGGCACCGTGAATAGCATGGTCCTGGGCGGGCTGGCCCTGGCCTTTTCCCGGCTAATCGACAATTCCGTAATCGTGCTTGAAAACATTTTTCGCCACATCGAGATGGGTGCGACTCCCGAAATTGCCGCGAAAAAGGGCGGCAGCGAAGTCGCTCTCGCCGTTCTCGCCGCAACGCTCACCACTGCAATCGTCTTCTTCCCCGTTGTATTTTTGTATGGAGTCAGCCGCTTTCTCTTTGCGGCACTGGCCGCCGCTGTTGTTCTCTCTCTCTTTGCGTCCTACATCGTGGCGATGACGGTAGTTCCGCTGTTTTGCGCCAAGCTCATCGGCAAGCATCAGGCCGATGAAGAACTCGGAGAAGGAGCACTCGGCAATCGCTTCGGCAAAATAGCAAAGAAGTTCAACGGGTATTTTGACAGCATGGTCGCCAAGTACGACCGGACACTGGCTACTTCCCTTCTCAAGCCGCTTGCGACAGCAAGTGGCTTGGCTGGCGTCTCTCTTCTTGCGCTCTCGCTCTATCCCCTGCTTGGGATTTCTTTTTTTCCTCGAACCGACCCCGGGCAGTTTGTGATCAGCGTCAAGGCGCCTTCGGGGACCCGGATTGAGCTGACCGATGAATACATTCAGCGGGTTGAAAACATCATCCGGCAAGTGGTGCCGCCCAACGAGTTGCAAATCACCGTCTCTAATATTGGCGTCGCGGCCGGTTTTTCTTCCATCTATACCCCGAATTCCGGTCCGCACACTGCCTTCGTGCAGGTTAGTCTGGCGAAGGACCACAAAGTTCGCAGCTATGAGTACATGCGGCGCGTGCGGCAACGCTTGTCGAAAGAAATGCCTCAACTTAGCACGTACTTTCAGTCCGGAGGATTGGTGGACGCTGTAATCAATCTCGGGCTGCCCGCTCCGATTGACATTCAGGTCAGCGGAAACGATCTGGACAAGACATACGCCGTTGCTGGACAAATCGCGGGGAATCTGCGCCGACTGTCCACGGTCAGCGATGTTCTCATTCCCCAGGACATGGATTATCCCGCTCTGCAGATTGACGTGAACCGTGAAAAAGCCGCTCAGCTCGGACTTTCCCAAAAGGAAGTCGTGGATAACGTCATTACCGCGCTCAGTTCCGACATCATGATTGCGCCGAATTACTGGATCGATCCGAGAAGCGGCAATCCCTACATGCTGGCGGTGCAGTACCCGGAAAATTCGGTTAAAACTATGACGGACTTGAAACAGCTTCCCTTGCGCGCACCGAAAGCTTCTCAGCCGACCTATCTGGACACAGTGGTTCAGATGCACAACATTCCCGCGCCGACCGAGGTTGATCATTACCAACTCAGGCGAGTGGTAGACATCTACGTTTCGCCGAAATCGCAAGACTTGGGGAAGATCGCCTCACAAACAGAGAGCATCATCAAACAGACGAATCTGCCCGAAGGAGTTCGCGTGGACTTGCGCGGATCGGTGCAAGGCATGCGCACTTCGTTCAAGAGTTTCGGCGTCGGATTGATTCTTTCCGTCGTGCTCGTCTATCTCGTGCTCGTCGCGCAATTCGCGTCCTGGAAAGATCCGTTCATCATTTTGCTGGCCGTTCCTCCGGGACTTGCGGGGGTTTTGCTGCTCTTGCTCATCACGGGAACAACTTTGAATGTGATGTCGTTGATGGGCGTCGTGATGATGGTCGGAATCGTCGTCTCGAACAGCATTTTGATCGTCGAGTTCGCGCGGCATTTGCATCACGACGGAAAACCGCTGAAGGAAGCAGTCAGCGTTGCGTCGCGGTTGCGGTTACGGCCAATTCTGATGACTTCGCTGGCGACGATTCTGGGATTGATTCCGATGTCGCTCGGAACCGAAGCAGGAAGCGAACAATACGCGCCGCTTGCACGGGCAATTATCGGC
>JAFDVY010000161.1 GCA_018268785.1 Acidobacteriota bacterium
TCACGTGCAGATTCTCCGCCCGCGTCCATTTCCAGGAATCATCGAGCGGCCGCAATTCCCGAATTAATCCCGCAACTGCCGCGCGAATTTCCTCGGAAATCTGCAACGCGACAAAAAGTCGCATGCCTTAGCCCCGCTTTGCCGAGCCATTGTAGAGAAAATGAACACGCACCAGGTCCAAAGCCAACTGCGAAGCCTGCAAACGAATCATGTCGCGGTCGCCCATAAAGCGCACCGCCCGAGCCTTTGTCTCGCCGCCGCTAGCCACGGCAATATGAACGGTGCCGACCGGCTTTTCCTCGCTGCCGCCGCCAGGCCCCGCAATTCCGGTGATTCCCACACCCAGCGTGCTGCCTACATGCCGTCGAATCCCTTCCGCAAGAGCAACGGCCACTTCCGGGCTCACCGCGCCTTTTGCTTCGATCAATTCTTTCGGCACATCAGCCCATGCCGTTTTCATTTCGTTGCTATAGCAGACCACGCCGCCCAAAAAATAGCTTGAACTGCCCGCTATGCTGGTCAAACGTTGGGCCAGCAATCCGCCGGTGCAACTTTCCGCGGCAGAAATCGTGGCGCCATTCAGAGTCAGCAGCCGCGCAACCACCTCTTCCAGGCTCGAGCCGTCGCGCGAAAAAATTCTGTCCGTCAGAGCAAGTTCAAATCCCTGCTCGATTTCGGCAAAATGCTTTTGTGCAAGTTTCGCGTCGTCCGTCCACATCCGCAAATGAATTTGAATCTCGCCCGGTGAAGCAAGTACCGTCGTATTGACATCCGTAAAGCGTTTGTAGACCGGCTGAATTCTCTGATCCACTGCCGATTCGCCCAAGCCAGTCACTCGCAGTTCACGATGAAACATCCGCACCGTCGAAACGCTCCGCGCCACTCGGCGAAGCACCTCTTCCAGAAACATCGGCTTCAACTCCCGCGGCGGTCCCGGAAGCAACGCAATCATGTGCCCCCCGTCTTCGATCCAAAGCCCTGGAGCCGTCCCGCGCGTATTGTTAAGCGCTTCCGCGCCCTCCGGAACCATCGCCTGGCGCACATTGATGTCCGGCATTTGACGATTGAACGAGCGAAACCGCGCCTTGATCGCGTCCAGAATCGCCTCATTCAATTTGAGTCTGCGCCCGAGCAGGTCCGCAACCGTCTCGCGCGTTAAATCGTCTTCCGTGGGTCCCAACCCGCCGCTCGAAATAATCAGCGGCACACGATTCAACGCATCGCGGAACGCTTTGCTCAGTAGTTCGCGGTCGTCGCCGACAATCGTCTTTCGCAGGATTTCAACGCCAAGCTTGTTCAGCTCTTCCGTAAGAAACAGGGAATTGGTGTCGAGCCGATCCGGAGTCAGCAGCTCCGAACCCACCGCAATGATTTCAGCTTTCATCATAAAAAACGATTTTGTCAGCCCAGAAGCGGCAGCCCGTGAACGCCCCAGTCGAGGCTGTAGAGCGCATTTACGGTGGCGATCATCGCGCGGCCTGCGGGCTGCAGCGCCATGCCGACAATTTGCGAGCCCGACAGCACCAGTTCCGCATGACCTTGCGGCGAAATGCGCACGATTCCGCGCCGCCCGCCAAGCGATGCCGCAACATATAAATTCGTGTCCACGTCAAACGCCAAGCCCTGCGGCCGGCCCAGGCCGCGATAAAAAGTCGTCACTTCGCCATTTTTGGTGATGCGATAAACGCGGTCGAAGCTCGAAGTTGTCGGCCCTGTCACATACAAATCGCCATTGGGATGAAACGCCAGATGATACGCCGCAACCGAAGGTTCGAGCGTTGCAAACACAAAAATCTCGCGCGATGCACTGATCTTGAAAACCGTTCCGCTGCGGTCGCCAACGTACAAATTTCCATCGCGGTCGAACGCAATTCCCGTCGCGATGCCCATGCCTTCCATCCACTCTTCCGAACGGCCGTCCGGCATGACGCGATGAATCGTCCCGTCGTTGCGGCAGGATACAAACAAATCTCCCGTGCGGCTGAACGCCAACCCGCTCGGATTCATCAGCGAAGTTACGAATGGCTTTATCTGCGTTCCGCCAACTACTTTGTAAAGGGATACCGGCACGCGCTGTCCGCGCGGACCGCTGAACGTCACGTAGGTATTGCCTTCGAAATCCACCGCGGGATTTGCAACGGGCTGAAGGTTGTCGGCAATCTGCTTTCCGATCGAGACATGCACGGGCTCGCTGCGATGACCGCCGCTTTCAATCGAAACGAACCCATCGATTGGATCACCCGGTACTTGCGCCACGACGCGATTTGCGCTCACCAGCGAAAGTCCGCCTTCCGCTTCGCCGAATCGCACCACCGGCTTCATCGCACCGCGGGAAGAAAAGCCGCTGCCAATCAGCGCAATTTCTCCCCCGGGAATCGCAGCCGCGGGAGCAATGCGCTCAATTCGCGGTGTTCCGTTTTTTTCCGTGGAGGTTCCAAACCCGAATTTCATACCAACCCAAAGTGTAACGCGGCCCGCAGCAGAATGGCAGCATAGACGCCCGCCAGCCAGTCATCGGCCATGATGCCCCAGCCGCCCGGCAGATTCTCCAGCTTCTTGATGGGATACGGCTTCCAGATGTCGAACACCCGGAAAAGCACAAAGCCCACCAGGAGGTACTTCCAATTCACAAGGCTGAGCGCAGTGAAAATTGCATAGATGGAGAAATCCTCATGCGAGGCCAGATGAGGTAGTGCGATAGGGATCAGCGGCAGAACGAGTGTCAGGTGCTGGCCCGCCACTTCGTCAATCACCACGAACTGCGGATCTTTGAGGCCGGAGTAGTCTGCCGCTTTCTGCGATGCCCATACTCCGGCCAGCGCAAGAAAAATAAGCAAGAGAAACGCGCATACGAGCGGTAGCCACATCGCGGCATCATGGATGTCCGAACCAGGCACAAGAAAGTGCTGATCCATGAGCGCCGAGTCTTGCAGCGGGTGCAGCGAAAAAAGACTGGTCCAGTGCGCCGGCCGCAGAAAGAAAACTGCCGAAAGAAAAATCGTGATGACTCCCACGAGCGATCCGAATGTCCCCGGAGCTTTCGGTGCGTAGCCGACTCCCAGCGCCGTGGCAATCAGCAGCGCGAACGACGGCTTCTGTTTTTGAGCAGACGCTTCAGCGCTCGGTGTCATCGGTCTCGTTTTGCTCTTCGTTCAGGTCGAGGATTATGGTTTTGCGGCTCTCTTCCGCTTTCTCCAGTTCCTCTTCGTCGAAAATCGGATCGGAGACAACGTACTTTTCGCTCGACCAGTTGCCGAGATCCTGCGTGCGGCAACGTTCGCTGCAAAAAGGGAACTCTTTATCCTTTTTCGAGTCGGTCGCGGTCTTGCAGATGGGGCATTTGTAGATCATGGGATTCCGTGCCGGAATTTCCAGAACATAGTAACTCAGATGCCCCCGCGCGTTATCCGAGTACACGCAACGGCGCACCGGTAGCGATTCGCGTCAGCGCTTCAGCCGGTATAGGGGCAGGCTGAAGCTTTGACACAGGCCGCGGCTCGATTTCCACCACGCGCCCGATCAGATCGTACGCATCGGCCTTTTCCACTTCCACTCGAACCATGTCGCCCATCGTAGCAATTTCGCCGCCCGGCAGTTCGACGTCCGTCAAATAAAGCTTTCCGTCAATCTCCGGCGCCATGCCTTCCAGCCGCGCTTCCCATACCAGCGGATTTTCCTTCGATTCGCCTTCCACCAGCGCGCGAACCACTTGTCCCTTGAATCGCTTCAGGTTTTCCCTGGAGATTTTCTTTTGAATTGCCATCAATTTGTCGCGGCGGCCCGCGATCGTCTCCGCGTCCACTTTTCCGTCGAGCGGAAAACTCCCTGCGTTGTCCACATCCGAATATTCAAAAACACCCATCCAATCGAGCTTTGCTGCGCGCACGAAATCGCACAATTCTTCAAAATCAGCTTCCGTCTCGCCGGGGAATCCGACGATAAAGGAAGTCCGCAGCGAAACGCCGGGGATTGTCTTGCGAATACGCTCCAGCAATTTCAAGAATGCGTCCCCGTTCGCCCCCCGCTTCATCCTTGCCAGCACATTGCGGCTCGCATGCTGCAGCGGCATGTCCATGTATTTCACCAACCGCGGATGGGCGGCCAGTGCATCCAGCAATCCCTGGGTCACGCGATTCGGATATGCATAGAGAAAACGCACCCAGGCCAGTTCATTGATTTCAGCCAGACGCGAAAGCAATTTCGCCAGCCCGTCGCGCAATCCCAAATCTTCGCCGTAAGAAGTCGTATCTTGCCCGATGAGCGTGACTTCCCGCGCGCCTGCAGCCGCTAGATTCTCCGCTTCCTTGACCACTGATTCAAATCGCCGGCTGCGGAACTTTCCGCGCAATTGGGGAATGATGCAGAAGCTGCACGGATGATCGCACCCTTCGGCAATTTTGATATACGCGGCATGTTTGGGGGTGGTGACAATGCGCGGCGTCAAATCGTGATAGAGAAACGCGGGCGGCTCTGCCGGCAAAACTTTTAGATCGCCCTCCACGGCTTCAATGATTCGCTCGACTTCACCCGTACCGACCACCGCGTCCACTTCCGGCACCTGTTCCAGAATCTGATTGCGGTAGCGCTCGACCAGACATCCCGCAACGATCAATTTTTTCGCGGCGCCAAATTTCTTGTGCTCCGCCATCTCCAGAATCGTGTCCACCGATTCTTTTTGCGCCGATTCGATGAAGCTGCAAGTGTTCACAACAAGGATTTCCGCTTCGGCCGCATGCGGCGTCAGTTCGTATCCCTCGCGCGAGAGAATGCCCATCATCACCTCGCTGTCCACGAGGTTCTTCGGGCATCCCAGGCTTACAAATCCAACTTTGGTATTGGCGCGGTTCATTGTGAGGATTTTGCGTACTCTCGCAATTCTTGATTATAGCACGCAGTGCAAAAGAGCCCGATAAACGGGCTTACCGAGCGTGTGTTGCCGAAATGCAGGGAAGGAGAACGCGATGACGCTTAGTGGGATCGCGCTGTTGCGCGAATTTGTCCAAGAAGTTCTTGCAACCGGATCGTATCGCAGGCCGCGCCGCCGAAGCGTGCTTGTGCATAGAGTTGCGTAAACTCCTGCACTGAGCGAGCAAGACTTGTCTCTTTGATTTCAGACGCAAACTCGTTCGGTGTCTGTGTTTCCGCGCGAGAAAAACCGGATTTCCTGAGGATCCGCAGCATTTCGACATATAGCCGCGACGCGATCTGTGGGCTGTTTTGCGCCGTAGGCTTGCCGCGCAACTGCAGGGACAACCGAACGCCGCGATACGCCCGTGCGATAAGATTGAACCGCAAGATCAAAAGAAATCCGACCAGCACGATCGGCACAATCATGCCGAATGCAGCGTGCCTGAACTGCCACTTGCGCATCAAACCTTTTCCAGTGGCTTGTTTGCGCTCAAACCATTCGCGCGCCACGTCCCGCCAGTTTCGCGATTTTGATTGCAGAGTTTGCGCCAGCACTACTTGGTGGCCGAAATCGTAGTTAATCACCCAATCGTTCCAGGTCAGTTCGAGCCAGTCTGCTATCAGCGCGAGCCGCGAAAACATTCCCGGCTTTGTCTCAATTGCTGGCGGCGTCGGATCGAAAACCACCCAGCCGTTTCCGGGGAAGTATGCCTCCACCCAGCTGTGCGCATCGCTGGCGCGCACGATGTAGTCCTCGCCGATTTCGTTATATTCACCGGGCAAAAAGCCATTTACTTCACGCGAAGGAATTCCCAGCGTGCGCAGCATCACCGCCATCGCCGATGCAAAATATTCGCAATGGCCCGCGCGCGTTTCAAAAAGAAACCGAGCCAAAGGGTCCGCGCCAGGTTTGCCGCTGAGTTGCAGTGTGTAGGAATACTTCGACTGCAAATAAGATTCGAGCGCCATCGCTTTGTCCACGGGTGTCTGTGCTTGAGCCGTGACTGCTTTGGCCAGTTCAGGAATTCGCGCATCGAGTTTCGGCAATTGCAAGTAGGCATCCGTAATTTCAGCGGGGTATTCCGAACCTGCTGCGCGCAGTTTCTCGATCTGAAATTGTGGCAGCCGCGAAATTCCGAAATACCTTAGCGCCACGAAATTGTGAAATGGATTGAAGATCGAATCCGAAGCGTCGCGAAAAAGATACGCTCTGCGTCCGCCGTACGGGCTTGAACGGTCTCCCGTAAAATTTCCACGAATGGCAATTCCATTGCCGCCAATGAACAGGGCATCGCTCGCCATCGGCTCCATTACGACGGTGTATTGCAGAATTTTCGAATGTTCACCGGCTTTTTGTTGCGCACTGCCAACGGGAATCCATCCGTCGCCCTTCGCGAAAACGGCAACGGAGCCCCGCCCGCCGGAGGTCCACCGAGTGCCATCAAAATTTGCGAGGGCGATTCCACGCCACCGCAGCCTGTCGTAGCCTACCGGCCCGCCGGTCTGCACGCGCATCACGACGGCCGTGTTCTTTTTGATTTCGCCGATTTCGCCGAGTTCCACGTCGTCCGTGAACCCGGACATCAGCGTGGTGTTCATGCTCGTGCGTCCCATGTAGCCGGCGCTGAAGCGCGGGAAGAAAAAGAAAAGCAGGCCGCCCACGAACATCGCTCCGAGCGTCACGCAGAAAACGGCTACGCCTAGAGCTCGCGAGACACGTTTCTCGCGTTCCCGCGGATTGATGATTTGCGCGGACACTGCGTCTGTGGCGCCGCGTCGCAACTCAAGAGAAGAAAACGCGGCGACGGCAAAAAGCAGGTAGAGAAAAAACAAAACCAGAAACGTGGTGTCCACGGTGAGCACGGCGGAAGCGAGAACCGCCGCAAAGGAAAGCATGGAAAGAAAAAATGCGTCGCGGTCCGTCGTGGCGCTGTAAAGACGAACGAGCATGATGTAGAGCAGAAAGTGAACGGCGGCGATCAGCGCGGCGTAGAGGCCGGGGTTCGGAGAATTGGCCGTGAGAATTCGCGAGAAGACGAAAATGTCGATCGGAAAGAACGCGAGATAGCCCGTGACCATCCAGGTCGCCGTTCGGCCACTGAGTTCCGCTGGACTATGATTCCACCAGCGATGGCCTTTGTAGAGAAGCCCGCCGACGGCAAGAATCGAGCTGACAAGGTCGAGCTTGCCGGTGGCGATGAGCGTCACCACGCTGGTGAGAATGAGAAGGAAAATCGAAGCGCGAAAAAAACGCTCTGCCGGCAATTCGATGACGTTAGGAGCGGAAGCGGTGCTGGCCATGATGAAACTTCAGAATAGCATCGACTGGCGGTGCGGAGCCCGAGGCGAACGTAAGAATTAACGCTCTGCTATTGCTGTTTTGCACGCAAGACTGCGAGGGCGCGGTCGGTGATTTTTCGCGTGAGATTGGACACGGCGCGATGCGTGACTTGCTGCAAATCGAGCTTTTCCGCACCTTTTACTTTTGGCAATTTCGCCACTGGCACCAAAAACCCGTGGACTGTTACTTTGCGGAACGTGACTGCGTGGCGCACCAGTTGCAGTGGCACGGATTGCACCGGGAGTTCCTGTCCGCGATTTATTTCCTTCCAGATTTCGTTGACTGCTTCTTGCTGATCTCCCTCTACGGATGCTGTTGGAAAGTGCCAGAGGTTCGCAACGAGCGTTGGAATGGGATCGGAAGTTGATTTTGTGTCTTTAGTTTTCGGCGAAGGGA